>JAZSGK010000048.1:0-2078 GCA_045532695.1 Acutalibacteraceae bacterium | reverse complement strand
CAGGCTGAAATCTTATATCCCGGTGCAACAATCACCGCTAAGACCGACGCTCAGGGCAGACTCATAGAATACAAGATTGATATGCCCGTAAACGGCGAAGCTACAGGTAAATTCGGTCTTGTCAAGGTCGATATCGGTCTTGACGGCTACAGAAACGAAGGCTACTCAATGGTTTATGACGACTAATATCCGTAAAAACTAAAGAGAGGTAAATGACAATGAAAAAATTATCAGCGTTAATTCTCGCAGTGATAATGATATTTACTGCCCTACCATTGCAGAGCTTTGCAGCTTTCGATTTTTCCCTCTCCCCTATCGAAAGACTTGAATTCACTGACAGTACCCCGGTTTCAAACAAAGCTGTTCAGCGCGAAGCTGCAAGCGAAGGCGATACTGTCTCCCTTGGTTTAATTGAGACAGATTATGACTACGAAGTAATCGCTTACCGCAAAAACGGCAAAACTGTGAAGCCTTTTTTAAGCGCTATGTATGTCAGTGCTGCTGAATGTGCCGATGCTATAGCTAACGGTAAGAAAACTGTTCCCGTACATGTCAGAGCTTACTTTAAGGACTTCTTAGGCAGAATCACTGATTACTTTGACCAGACTATCGAAAAAGAAATCACAGAGGAAATTATAAAGAATATCACCCTTATAGGCGAAGTGCCCGATTACAAGGAATACGGCTTATACGACGCTTTTGTCGGCAAGGAATTCGAAATTGAATATGCTGACGGCTCAAAGGAAACTGCAAAGGTTGTTTACAGTGAGTATAATTACTACCTTGCAGGCAAGCCCATTAACCTTGACGACGGCTTGTATGACGGCCACAAAGAAACCGACCCCGTAACCGGTGAAACCACCTACTTTCAGGGTATCAAGGTAAATTATCTCGACGCTGAGATTGTCCTTAACAGAAAGGAAATCCCCTGCCCCTTTGAGAGCATTGAGCTGACAGGCTATAAGCTTGATGAAAATGCAAAAGTCACCGAGATTTCCTACACTGCAAAGCGTAAGGACGGTACCACAGCAGAAAAGACTGTGGCTACATCCCTCAATGCCTCCGGAGGATTCGGCGAATATATCACTATCGATACCCTTGACGGCTATGATGTAACAGCAGACTGCTTTGCCGGCCCCTCAGCCTTCAGCTATGATGCCGAGACCCATATATACCTTACTCTCGGATATGAGATATGGGGAATCTCTGATGCTGAGCACTTCCTTATGAAAGATTATTGCGATTGCTTCTGCCATAAGAAAGGCATATCACATATTCTCTTTATGATTATGAGCTATGTATGGGTTCAGTTCGGTGTAAACGAAGAATGCAAGTGCGGTGCATGGCACTGGTAAGAAACTGAATATCAAAAGGCAGGTTTCGCACCTGCCTTTTTTGTTTGCTTTTATCTTTAGTATTTTCCCCGAATTGCCTTGTTTCAGCCTCGGCAGGTATTTCATCGAGAAAGATGTCATTTAAAAATCAGAGGCTTCTGAGGCGGTATTTCGGCAGAATTTTGAGCGGGTGCTTGAATAACTCTTAGTTATGTCAATGGCATTGCCATATAAAAAGTTTTCGAAGAGACGATAGTCAGTGCTGATAAAAAACTTCCCCGCTGCGGATTTTGCACTGTATAATTTATTTTGGGTATAGAGGTTAGTCTCTACTCGCTCGCCGCGGGGCGATACTTTTGCACAGACGAGCGTCAAAAGTATCCAAAAGCGCCCTTTTTCCTTGACACGGCTTTTTTCTTTTTTATGTGCCCTTAGTCCGCCTTCAACTGCAAACTTACCGAAGCGCCTTGGTTTGTGCCTTTTATCAGCTGTTCATAAATGACGCACTCTTTCCCTCTTTATAAAGCCACTACCCGCCTGCGTTTGCAGTTTCCGCAGCGGGGAAGTTTTTTATATACCCCCTCCTAAACTTTTGACCGCAGTGCAAAAGCTCAGTACAACAAAAAAGGCAGCTACAAAATGTAACTGCCTGATTTTTATTCATCTGCCGAAGTCACCTTAGTTTTCGGTGCCCTCATTTTCTTCGTCTTCACCTTCGAAATAAGCCTCTGTGTCGCGATGCTT
>JAZSGK010000026.1:0-2837 GCA_045532695.1 Acutalibacteraceae bacterium | reverse complement strand
GGGCATAAAATAACCGCCGAGAATTTTACTCCCCGGCGGAAAGCTTTTATTTATCAGAAAGCTGTCTTGATAAGATTGATAAACATAACTATAAGACAAATAAGGTTCTGAATGAATGTGTTGTCATGTGCGGGTCTGCCGCAATCAGGACAAGCAACATCTTCGCCACCGTTATCACACTTACCGTCACCGTCTTCATCAGCGTGACCGAGTGCCGGGATAACTTCCTGAACTACTGTCATATCATCACAGCGTGAGCAGTGCTGACCTGCTGTGAGACCTGTTTCTTCGCACTTGGGTGCAACATAAGCATCAACAATTATGTCATGACCGAGCATCGGAATTTCCTTTTCATCTGTTACATTACAGCCGGCATCGCAGTATGCTACCTCAGTACCTGCATTATCACAAGTTGGTTCCACGGTTGTATTATACTGTGTGAAAGAATGTTTATGTTCAATGAGACGAAGTTCAGAAAACTGTAATGCATGATCATCTGTGTTGTTGTAATCAGTTTTTATGTTGGTAATTTCAAGCTTAAAGTATTTGTACGCCTTTGTAGGGGTTTTTAATTTAAACACTTCTTTAGCATTACGCTCATTTGTAATATTCGCATTTGTTACTTCGTCAATAAGTTCCCATTCAAAACCATCTGTTGAGCCATAAAACTTCCAGTCATCAGGATCTCGTTGCGGTTCATCGTTAGCTGTAACAATCTCATATCCTTCTATAAGGGGTGCGAGGTCATCCTTTGTTTTTGCAACAATATCAAAGGCTTCACAATTATAAAAGAAAGGCCTGTAGTAACCATTCAAAGCGCACATCTTTGTTTCATCGTCATCATCAAAAAGCTTTTCATAATTTTCATCCCCATATAAGCCACCAAAAGTGTACATAAAATCATTGCCTCCTACAAAACTATGAGACTCATATTCTAAAGGCACATAGCTCATCGGCTCGTCAGCCGCAAGGGCAAAGGGAATTGTTGTTGCAATCATTAAGACTGCGAGGATGATTGATAAGAATTTTTTCATTTGTTTTTCTCCTTTCGGGAATTAGTTTGTTTAAAGCAAAATTAAACCAAGCTTTAATTTCAAGGGTATTTTACCATACAATAATATGATTTGTCAACAAAAAGCATGTCGTCAGAATAGAAAAAGTTGGTGTTTTGATTTTGGTTGTTTTGACGAAACAGCTTCGGCGGCTCCACAAATCCCCGTCGGGGATTTTCGGTGAAAACTTTCGCCGCGATGAACGCAGTTCGTCAGTGGAGCCGCGCAGCAGCGACCTTCCCGGCAGAAAGAAAAAGAGACGCGGATCTGACCCGCGTCCAATTTATATTTTTTCGTCAAGCTTCGCTATCAGCGTCTTATAAACATACCTGAAGCATATGAGAGAGACGATCAGTGACATTACCTCTGCAACAGGGAAAGCAAGCCATACATTGTTGAGGACTCCTGTCTTTGCAAGGAAATACGCCGCAGGAAGAAGCACGATAATCTGTCTGCAGAAAGACACAATAGTTGAGAAATGACTTTTGCCGAGAGCCTGGAATGATGCACCTAAATTGATAGATGCGCCTGCAAGAACAAAGTGTGTGCTGATAATTCTCAGGGCAGGTACGCCGATGCCCATCATATCTTCACTTGCATCGAAAAGTCTGAGCATTGTCTCAGGCATAAGCCACATCATAAGAGTACCGAAAGTCATAATTGATACGGCAATGGTACAGCTGAATTTGAGAGTAGCGGTGATTCTCTTTCTGTTTCTTGCACCGTAGTTGAAGGCCACAATTGGAATTACACCGTTGTTGAGGCCGAATATAGGCATAAACACAAAGGACTGAAGCTTGAAGTATACACCGAATACTGCTGCCGCTGTTGTGGAGAAGCCGAGAAGAATTTTATTCAGGCAGAAGGTCATAAATGAGCCTATTGCCACCATAATGATTGAGGGCACACCGATTTTATATATGTCGGTGATAATTCTGAAGTCGGGTCTGAAGCCCTTGAATGAAACTCTTACCTCTTTATTGAACTTCTGATTGAGTATAATACCTATAAGGAAAGCCAGCATCTGACCTATAACCGTTGCAACAGCTGCACCCTTTGCCTCCATACGAGGGAAGGGGCCGAGACCAAGAATCAGTATGGGGTCAAGGATAATATTTGTAATAGCACCTGTTAGCTGTGTTACCATTGCGAGGGTTGTCTTGCCTGTTGCCTGCATAAGTCTTTCCATTGTCACCTGACCGAAAAGACCGATTGAAGCAATACATACCACACTCAGATAGTCGACGCCATAGCCGTAAATAGGCGAAGCAGTATCAACCTGAGTGCCGAAGAAAAGCTTTGTGCCGAAGGCACCGAAAAGGAAAAAGATAAGACTGCTGAAGAAGCAGAGTATAACGCCGTTACTTGCAATTTTGTTTACCTTGTCGTAATCCTTTGCGCCGAGGCTTCTGGATAAAAGTGCATTGATACCCACGCCGGTACCCGTAGCCACACCGATCATAAGATTCTGTGCAGGGAAGGCAAGGGACACTGCCGTAAGAGCGTCTTCACAGACTTTTGAGACAAAGATACTGTCAACAACATTGTAAAGAGCCTGCACAAGCATTGAAATCATCATAGGAAGACTCATTGTTATAACGAGCTTTTTTATAGGCATGACGCCCATTTTATTTTCTTTTTGCATTTTATTCCTCCTGTCCGTATATTACCCGAGTATTATAACACTAATAGAATTTAAAATCTACTGTTTTCGGCAAAAACCTTTGTCTATTTTGCTTTGTTTTTGAAACTACAATATGTTTAATATGACCAAAGATATTGTCA
>JAZSGK010000235.1:0-4947 GCA_045532695.1 Acutalibacteraceae bacterium | reverse complement strand
GTTAAGAGTGCATAAACGCAGTTGCCTGCAACATCACCGGAGCCATATCCGACCTTGTGATACCATTTTAAATACTTTTTCTGTTCCATTGTTATTTCTCCTTGTTTATTGTTTCGTTTACCAAGCTTAGTTTACGATTTCATTATACAAGCGTGCTGTTTTGTTTTCAATAAATAAAATTAACCAAAATATGCACAAAATCACTTCGCTCAAGGTTGAAAATATGTACATTTTACTGTATAATATATACATTATCACATAAGGAGTGTATTTTATGTATATAAACGTAGCTTATGTTGACGATGAAAACCCTAATCTTGAAGATTTAACCGTGCCCATAAGAGTAAATAACTGCGGTTATTACAGAGTGCACACAGGACCCGTAATAGAAACGCCTCACCCTGAAGGAAGAAACGATTATCAGCTTTTATATATAGCTGCAGGAAAAGGATATTTCTATTTTAAAGGCAGCGAAGAGCCTACCGTGGTAACTAAAGGAAATATGGTTCTTTTCAGACCAAAGGAACCACAGGTATATTACTATTACGCCGTTGACAAAACCGAGGTTTATTGGGTGCATTTTACCGGTTGGAAGGTAGAACAGTATCTTGACAGCTATGAACTGCCAAAGGAAGAAAATGTTTTCTTTACGGGTCTTTCGCCTGATTATCCCTGGATTTATAATCAGATTATAAAAGAGCTTCAGTTGCAAAGAGCAAACTATGAAGATGTGATTAAACTGTTTATGCACCACATTTTCCTTACTATAAACAGATATATAAAAGAAGGAAAGCAAACAAAAAACGACACCATAAACGATATCGAAAGAGCCGTACATTATTTTAACGAAAACTATAGTAAGCCTATTTCAGTTGAACAGTATGCAAGTGAACACCTGATGAGCGTGAATTGGTTTATACACAGCTTTAAAAGCGTTATGAAGGTACCGCCCATGCAATATATTGTTTCTTTACGAATCGCTGCTGCAAAGGGATACCTTGAAAACAGTAATAAAAATATAGCTGAAATAGCAGCCACTGTCGGTTATGACAATGCGCTGTATTTCAGCCGGTTGTTCAGAAAATATACGGGTATGACACCGAGTGAATATAGGAAGAAAAACAAGGTAAATTCTCAAAATAACGTCAAAAAATAATTGTAAATCATCTTTGTTTGCTTCCTTTTAGTTTATTGTTTGGTTTTTTGTTCATCCGTATTTGAAGCTTTCTTTGTTAAGTCAGCAAGAATATTTTTGTATAACTCATACATGGCTTCACCGTTATGTTCAACAGTAAAATAGGGATCTGTTGATAATGCTGCCAATGTGATTAATTCAAAAAACTTTTTCATTTTTAATTACCTCAGTTGTAAATATTATTTAGGCAGATGCTCTCAATTTATTTTGAGGACATCTGTTTTAATTTGTACTCTTTACAGAAATCAAGCATAGCAAAAAAGTGTTCTTGCAAGGTCGTATACCGTCTCATGACTTTTAAGATGTCTTACAAAACCGAGAGAGCATATAAAGGAAATTGCATCTTTTGTGCTTCTCGGATTCCATACCTTCTTTTGAGAAACATCAACAAATTCACATCTTTCGGAATCGGCAAGATACTTAAGACGCTCATTCAATTTAGCAATTAACGAATCATTATCATAATTTTTAAGTGATACAATTGCTATATAGCAGTCTCTGCTTTCAGATTTAATTTTGCAAACAAGCTCTCTGTAAAGCTCCAAAAACTTATCCGGATTGTTTTCAAACAAATCGAGGTCGTTTTCACCGATATGAAGAAGCAATGTTTCGGGAGCAAGAGGTGCTACACTGCTTAAATAAAGCTCTGCGGCATTTGCAATGCTGAGATTTTCAAAGCTTCTGTTATAATAGTTTGAACCGAGCTCAAATGCCTGTCTTAACTCACAAAGAGGAATATCCTTATCTTCTTTGCCGCCGAATATAACTGTTCCGCCTTTTTCTGCAAGGTCGTTGAGTGCTGAATACTTTTTAATTTCTGTCATTTTCAATCTCTCCTTATGCTTTCTTCTTGTCAAGTGTTGAATTTCTGAAATAAATTACAAGATTAAGAAGTACTATAGCAAGATTTAATACATACGCTGCGAGAACATAGTTGGTCTGTCCCGTAACAATCTTAGCTGTAATACCTGCCACATAACCTATTATTATAAGAAGTATGAAAGGCAGGCTTGTACCCTTTGCTGTTTTTGCATTGTATGCTTTGATAAGATTCATCGGCCAGGAAAAGCCGAAGCATAAAAGCATAACTGTTTCGAATATTGAACCCATATAAAATCGCTCCTTTGTTTTTTGTTGAGCCAAGAATATCACAGTTTTTTCTCATATACAATTATTCAAAAGTTTAAAAGAAATTTTTTTGTTTTTTTCATTTATTTTACTTTCAAAACCTTTTCAAAAGGCAAAAAATCTATTATTATTACATCATAAACTAAAATGAAAGAAGTATTTTATATGCCATTTAAAAGAAACAACCAAAAAAACGAGAAAGCCACTCTCGGCAATATACAAAAAATGTCTTTTCGTTTTCAGATTATACTTATCGTCACCCTTGCTTTGTTTTTAGGATTTGCAGGTTCTTTTATAAATGTGCAATTTGAAACAGAACGCCGTGACCAGAATCTTCAGAATGTGGCAGAAGCTATCGCAAAGTCACCACTCGTTGTAGAAGCAGAATACTCAAACATGGATTCCTATCCTTTACTCAAAGAATATCTTGATTCTCTGTGTGATACTCTTAAAGATATCGATATTATCTCTGTTGTAACAAAAGAAAGCACTCGTCTTTACCATTCAAACGAAGAGCTTATCGGTACGGTTTACGACGGTACAATACCTGACTTTAAAGAAAAATCACGAGATTACTATACTACTACAGACAATGGTCCGTCAGGCACGCAAAGACGAGCATATGCTGCAATATACGACGAAGAAGGCAACTATGCGGGCTTTGTTATGGCAATTATGCTTATGAAAAATATAAAAAATGAAACGATTCAAATTATACTTACCTTTATTCTTATTACTATTATAGCAATTCTGATTGAGCTTTTTATCTCTGCAGAGCTTTCAGATAAAATCAAAAAGAGTCTCTTAGGATATGAGCCTGATGTGTTTACATCCATGTTCCGAATGCGTGACAATATTCTCGAATCTCTTGACGAAGGCATAGTAGCTGTTGACAAGGTAGGTAAAGTTCAGTTTATAAATAAATCAGCCGTTGAAATGCTTACAACTGACGGAAAAGAAGATTCTTTCATCGGAAAATATGTAAGTAATTTAAGTAATACAATTCCTGCACTTAATCCTCTTTGTGCTTCTGAAATTAGTCGTTCTGTAAGTTCAGCTTATGACAATATACTAATTGATACAATTCCAATTAAAGAAAACGATTCTGTTACCGGCACCGTTGGTATTCTTCACGACAGAAAAGAATACACAAAGCTTATGGAAGACCTCACGGGTACAAGGTATCTTGTAGATTCAATGAGAGCTAACAACCACGATTTCACTAATAAGCTTCATGTTATTCTCGGTCTGATACAAATGGAAATGTACGATGAGGCAACATCATACATTCAGAATATAACAATGGTACAGCGAGAAACCATAAGCAAGGTTATGAACTGTATAAACGAGCCTGCAATAGCCGCACTTCTTATAGGAAAAATTGCAAGAGCTTCAGAGCTTAATATTAAGTTCGTTTTAAGGGAAGGCTGTTACTATTCTTCTGCAGATATATCTCTTCCCTCTGAAGTTCTTGTTACTGTCATCGGAAACCTCATTGAAAACGCTTTTGAGTCAATGAACGATATGAACTATGACGGTCAAAAAGAATTATTATTCGGTATGTATTCAAAGCCCGGCGCTCTTCTCATCACCGCTGACGACACAGGCTCAGGTATATCCGACAGCAACATCGGCCGTATTTTTGAAAACGGATTTTCCACTAAAGGCAGTGGCAGGGGCACGGGACTATATCAAGTAAAGAACCTAATTGAAGCTGCCGGAGGCAAAATAAATGTTGAATCTCAGGAGGGTGTCGGAACATCCTTTACTGTCAGCTTCAAAAAATAAAATGAAGGGTACAGAGAAAATGTATAAGGTACTTATAGTTGAAGATGACCCTATGGTCGCCATGATAAACGAGCAGTATATACTGAAAAACAAAAGCTTTTCAGTTTGCGGCAAATGCAAAGACGGGCTTTCCGCCCTTGAGTTTCTGGAATCAAACATTGTTGACCTTATCATAATGGATGTTTATATGCCAAAGCTTGACGGCTTTGAAACCTTACGTCAGATAAGAAAGAAACAGATTTCAGCCGATGTGATTATGGTTACAGCCGCCAATGACCGTGAATCGCTGGAAGAGGCTCTCCACCTCGGAATAGTGGATTACCTTGTAAAGCCATTTACCTTTGAGCGTTTTCAGACAGCATTGCAAAAATATATCGCACAGCACAAGGCTTTGGACGAGCTTGACATTCTCAATCAGAAAAGCATTGATTTTATTATGGATTCCTCCCGTAAAAAAAGCGAAGATCTACATCCGAAGGGGATACAGGAAAAGACTCTTTCTGTTATTCTTGAACATCTTAAATCAAACACTGGCAAGTGGCTGACAGGTGACGAAATTGCCGAAAAGACGGGACTTACCGCCGTGACCGTCAGAAGATATATGAACTATCTTGTTGAGTCAGGCAAGGCTCAGGGCGAGATAAACTACGAAACAGGCGGAAGACCGTGTATGCTTTATAAAATTTAAAGATATATATTTTATTTGAATATCAGATAAAACTCATACGACAAAAAGAAACCAAATACAAAGAATGAGTGCAGTATATTCAGTCTACTGCACCCATTTTTTATACATAAATCAAATCATTACACACAATCTCTCTTGCTCTCTGCTG
>JAZSGK010000237.1:0-4872 GCA_045532695.1 Acutalibacteraceae bacterium | reverse complement strand
GGACCTTCGCCCACAAACATAATCTTTGCATTTTCGTTGCCTATACCGAAAACTACATTGCGTCTGCCCTCGCACAGCTGACACTTGTCACAGGTGAGACACTTGTTTCTGAGAGTATCAAATTCCGTATTCATACATATCGCCCCTTTATTACGGTATAGATTTATTTTACCATATACTTTTAAAAATGGAAGAGTTTTTGAAATTTTTTATAATAATGGTATGGTTTGGAAAGGAAAAACATATTATATTACAGACATAAGACGATTTATTAACTTATTGTTAACAAAATCATAAATTCTATTAAAAATATTGCCAATAATTCTAAAAGGTGATATTATATATTTCTAGTTTTTGAATTCAGGAGGCGGAGATTATGAAAAATCTTGTTAAAAAGTTATCTTTCAGTTTGTTTTTTATTCTGATTTTATCTTTCAGCGTTCTTGTTTCTTCAGCTGCAGATGCTTCAGAATACACTATGACAATCACAGCGGAAAATATCGGTGTAAATGTAGGTGACAGTATGCAGCTTGTAGCTGAGGTGGAGGAACTCAAGCTTCAGCCCGTAGTCACGTGGTCAACATCTGACGAAAGCGTTGCAACAGTCAGCGATCTCGGTATAGTTAAAGGTCTTGAGGAAGGTGTAGCTGAAATTACAGCCACAACAACAGTTGACGGCGAAACAGTTACAACCACATATCCTGTAAGAGTTGAGAGCGAAGGTAAGATCATCAATACATATCTTTCACAGAACCACCTTATGTCATATCGCTTCAGCAAAGAGTACGGCGGCTTTTATTACAACGATGACAAAGCATCGTGGCAGACACTTTTCGGCTTTGCATGGATATATGACTTCTGCGCTCCTGCAGTAGGTATGGAATATGACTTCTCAAGAATGTTCTTCACATACGATAACCAGGATTTCCTTATGGAGTTCTGGAAAGGCCGTTACGGTGCATTCATAGGCTGTGAGCTGGGTATTTACCACAGAGATGCTCAGGGCCTCAAGAAGGATCTTTTCGATTTCTATAATACAGCAGACGAAAAGTACTGGGCAACAATGGATATGAGCTTCTACCGTCAGGCAAATGAGGGTGACGCTCCCGAGGATTATGTTCTCGAATTCAAGCGCCCTGTTGATAAATACTGGTGGTGCACAGGCTTCATTCCCGGTGAACTCAGAAACTTAAGACCTGCAGATGAGCTCAGAGTTGAAGCTGTCATTACCTTCAGAGATGTTGAAATGGCAACCTGCGCAGCAGACGCAATGAAGGAGTTCGGTTTCAAGCAGGCTCTTTCAAAAGAAACTGTCGGTCTTGATGAATTCTATCAGAACGGCGCTGAGGTTACCTTCAAATGGCAGAATCTCACCGAGTCACAGGACGTAAGAGTTCCATATTTCGCAGAGGTTTTAACAGCACTTATTAATCTTTCACGTGCAATTGTAGATCTTCTGGGCGGCTTAGGAATAGATTTACTCCTTTCAGTCTGATATAATATTCACCTCGTACATATAACTGTGCGGGGTGTTTTTTTAATGCAAAGAGAAAAAAACATAAATCTATGTTGCAATTCATTTCAATTTGTTGTAAAATAGCTATTGTAAAATTTATAAATTGTTTTTGGAGGACAATAATATGAACAGACCTGTTTTAATCGAAACATCAGCAAGACATGTCCATGTAAGCCGCAGAGTGCTCGACATTCTCTACGGTGAGGGCTATGAACTTACAAACAAAAAGGATCTTTCTCAGCCCGGCCAGTATGCCTGCGAAGAAAGAGTACAGGTAATCGGTCCCAAGGGCAGCTTCCCTGCAGTATCAATCCTTGGCCCCGTACGTCCCGAAACTCAGGTTGAGCTCAGTGCAGGTGATGCACGTTCAATCGGTGTTAAGGCTCCCATCCGTGAATCAGGTGACCTTGAAGGCAGCGGCGGCTGTAAGCTTGTCGGCCCCAAGGGTGAAGTTGAACTCAAGGACGGCGTTATTATTGCTAAGCGTCACATCCACATGACTCCTGCTGATGCAGAAAAGTATAATCTTGTTGACAAGCAGATCGTATCAGTTAAGGCTGACAGCGACGGACGCGCTCTCATTTTCGGCGACGTTATCGTAAGAGTAAGCCCCTCATATGCTCTTGCAATGCATATTGATACAGACGAATGTAATGCTGCTTCATGCACACCCGGTATGGAAGGCGACATTATCTGATTTCAGCTTTGATTTCTTAGTGCGGTCGCTCAGCGGCCGCATTTGTTGACTTGTGCAAGTTGGCGGGTTCGGCGGCTCCATAGCCAAAGCCTGTCGGCTTTGGCTCAAGGAAGCCCTGCGGGCTTCCTTGTAAATCGCTGCGCGATTTAATGGAGCCGCCGCAGCCGTTTTTTGCTGCAAACCTCATTAAAAGGAAGAAAACTCAATGAAAAAATTTCTGCAGAATGCGGGCATTGTATTCATATGTGCTCTTGCGCTTATATCCTTCGGTTACATCAGCCTTAGCTTTATGGGCTCGGGCGATGTTTTTGCGCCCTTTGTGAGCACTGCACCGACAACTACTGCAGAAAGCACTACTCAGACAACAACTGCAGTTACTACCACAAAAAAACCCGTCACGACGACAAAACCCACCACTACGGTAGCTACAACGGTACCGCAGACTCAGGTTGAGGTTGAGAATTTCACTATCATTGACTACTTTCCTTTGTCCCTTGCAAGCGGAGGCTCCTGGGATATCAAGCACTGTCAGGGTATGGCTATTGATGCCGATAAGGGCTATGTCTATTATTCCTACACCAACACCTTTGTCAAATGCGACCTTGAGGGTAACGCTGTCGGCAGCATAACGGGTATAGAGGGCCACCTTGGCGATATCTGCTACAATAAGAAGGACGGCAAGGTTTACGCTTCTCTCAACCCCACGGGTAAAAAGGCTTTGTACCTTGCCATAATCGACGTGGATAATCTGGGTGAGATGGGTGTGGACGCCATTAAGGGTAAGCTCATAAGGACAGTCCATCTGACTCACGTGTGGAAGGATTTTTCCGCTAAGGTGAAAAATCAGGGGAAGACCTATTCAAGACGTTACGGCGTTTCGGGTACCGATGCCATGTGCTTCGGTCCGTCATTTGAGACGGGCAAGGGATATTATCTGACAATTTCCTGCGGTACAACTCCTCAGGTGCAGAGAACCGACAACGATTATCAGGTGCTCGTGCAGTATGATGTTACGGACTGGTGGGATAAATATGGTCAGCCTCTTAGCTACAAAAAGGTACACCACATAGGCCCCAAGGACATTCACGGCAAGTTTTTCGTATATACGGGCAACACCTATTACGGTGTTCAGACTATGACATATTTCGATGAGCTTAATCTCTGGTTTCTCAATGTTTACAGCACAAGAAAGGATAACTTCCCCAAGTATAATCTCTTTATTGTAGACGGAGATATAAAGCCAAAAGAAAAGGCTCTCAAGGGTCAGGAAAAGAAGGACGTGCAGAAGGTGCTGACTTTATATAAAGACGGCTCCTACGATGAGAATACAAAAATTTACGGCTGGCGCATAGCCAACGGCGCAAAGGGTATGGAGTATCTTTTCAACGGTCTGTTTTATATAATCCACCCATACAGGACCTGGTACGGTAAGCAGACGGGCGTTGCATATCTCTATCTCTGGCAGCCCTCTGCCTCTACTCCTTTTGCAATAGCAGCAGGCATAGATGACGATTACACTATTGTTAAGAAAACGCCACCTGAAACAACAAAGAAAAATAAAGATTAACAGGAGAATAATATGAGCAGTCATTTTTTTGCAATGCACTCAAGAATGAAATATATAAACCGCTGGGCGCTGATGAGAAACACTGTCAGCGAAAATATCAGCGAGCACAGCAATGATGTTGCGGTAATTGCCCACGCTCTTGCTGTTATAAAGAATGTGCGCTTCGGCGGAGAACTCAACGCAGAGAGAGCCGCATTCTTAGGCCTTTACCACGATATGACGGAGATCATAACAGGCGATATGCCCACCCCCGTAAAGTATCACAGTGAAGATATGCGTGAGGCCTTCAAGGAAGTTGAGGATAAGGCGGGAAGACGCCTTCTGTCAATGCTTCCCGAGGATATGGCAAAGTACTATGAGAGTGCTTTTTTTCAGCAGGGGGAAGACGAATATCTCTGGAAAATCGTCAAGGCTGCAGATAAGATTTCTGCACTTATAAAGTGCATAGAAGAAAAAAATGCAGGTAATAATGAATTCGGAAAAGCCCTCGACAGCACAAGAGCATCTATAGTAAGTATGGAGATGCCTGAAGCAGATGTGTTTTTAGAAGAGTTTCTTCCGAGCTTTTACCTCAGCCTTGATGAGCAGAATGAGGCTTAGTTTTAGTGAGTATTGCACAGTTTAAGCTTTAGGTTTTGTATATTTTGTTGAGAATAACAAAAGTTTTAAATTATTGGAAAAAAATCATTAAAAAGGTTGAAAAAGCTGAAGAAATCAGCTATTATATTAGGGTAGATTTTTTTAAAAATTCAATGAAACATTGGAGGAAAAAATTATGTCAGTAAAAGTTGCTATTAATGGTTTCGGTCGTATCGGTCGTCTTGCTTTCAGACAGATGTTCAATGCTGAGGGTTATGAAGTCGTTGCTATCAACGATTTAACAGATCCCGCAATGCTCGCTCATCTTTTGAAGTATGACACAGCTCAGGGCAAATATGCTCTTGCTGATAAGGTTGAAGCTAAGGAATCTTCAATCGTTGTTGACGGCAAAGAAATCAAAATCTACAGCATGAAAGATGCTGCTGACCTTCCCTGGGGTGAAATCGGTGTTGACGTTGTTTTGGAATGCACAGGTTTCTACACATCTAAAGA
>JAZSGK010000189.1:0-6516 GCA_045532695.1 Acutalibacteraceae bacterium | reverse complement strand
TCGGCGCTCCCGATTGTCCGTTAAATCAGTAGTGTGCTACACCGCAATCGCAGATAGCATTTTTCTTAAAGAGCTTCTGGAATAAAAGAATGAGCTTGAATAAGAACTTCTTTATGCCGCTTGCATGGCAGTTGCAGTCACTTTCGTCTGCTTTGTCATAGCCGCAAGAGGTGCACTTTGAGCCGTCAAAGGTGTGACCTGTGGCGGGGATGGTTTCGGTGTAGGTGTCGCCACAGGTGCAAGTGTAGGTTACCGTTCCTGCTTCAGTGCAGGTAGGATTGACAGTTACTGCAGTATAGGTGTGACCTATAGCATTTGTTTCGTCACCGACATAGCTGTCACCGCATTCGCAGGTGTAAGTTGTGTAGCCCTGAGTTATACAGGTAGGTTCTGTTACAATGGCATTATAGTTATGCTTATAATGGATAGTAGCATTGGTTAGAGGTTTATTATCTTCACTTATGTTAATTCGCAACCACTGTACTTTACAGCCATTATAATATACCTCTTTTAGATCGTAACATCCATAAAATGCAGATTCCCCTATAAAAGTTACGCTGTCAGGTATATTTATACTCGTAAGACTCTCGCAGTATAAGAAAGCTCCGTATTCAATGCTTGTTACACTGTCAGGAATAATTATATCCTTTAAATTTTCACAAAGATAAAACAGTGAAGAACGTAAACAAGTAATGCCACTAGGAATAGTAATATTTACCAGATTGTCGCAACTCATAAAAGCTGCTTTACCAATATCAGTTACACTATCAGGAATAGATATACTAATTAGGTTATCACAACCACAAAATGCTGATTCTCCTATCGTTGCTAAATTACTGCTCAACAATATGCTTTTAAGAGATTTACAGTAACCAAATGCAGAATCATCGATTACCGTTACACCATTTCCCATTTCTACTGTTTCTAGTTTTTGACAATAGTAAAATGCAAAAGAATTAATAGTAGTTACACTATTCGGAATTCTTATACTCTTCATGTTATCATTATATGCAAATGTACCATTGGCAATACTCACTGTACCATTTCTTACAACATAAATTTCCAGTGTGTCAACTGCATCTAAAAGGTGGTTGCCCAGGTAAAAAATGCCATTTTCCCAATTTTTATCATCGTTATGACAGGCTGTTCCCCAAAAAGCTGTGTGCTCTATATTTATCACACTGTCAGGAATCGAAACATTTATTAATTTACCACAATTACCAAAAGCATAAGAACCGATCCTTGTTACACCGTCATGGATGGTTATGCTTGTTAGGGCACTACATAAATAGAAAGCTCTATCCCCTATTGTTGTTACACTGGCAGGAATAGTGTACGATGTGTTGATTTTTCCCATGGGATACTGCACAAGAACAGTCTTATTTTTATTAAAGAGAACACCACTGCTGTCACTTGAATATGCAGTGTTGTCTTCATCAACAGTAATGCTTGTCAGGCTGTTGCAGTATTTAAAAGCCTCAGTACCTATCGTTGTTACACCGACACCTATTGTTACGCTTGTCAGCATATCACAATGATAAAAAGCATCCCTCTCTATTGTTGCTACGCTGTCAGGGATGACTACACTTGTCAAACTATTGCAAGCATCGAAAGCATAACCACCCATTCTTATTACATCGTAACCACCAAGTGTAGAAGGTATAGTTATATCACCACTTATCGATGCATCAACATCTGTTATGCTTGCTTTACCATTAGCAACAGTATAAGTATAATAACCCTCAGTAGCTGCACTTACCTTATTACTAAACCACTCACTGGCACTAAATTCAGGCAGTTCAAGCCCCACAAACCCACCAAGCGGTGCTGAGGTCAGACACATAACCACAACAAGCAATGTGCATAAGATTTTTTTGAATGTCTTTTTCATTTAACATTCCTCCTTAAATACAAAAAGTGCGTCCCAAACGAGACGCACTGTAAAAATGCATCTCATTTGCTGCTAGACAAAGATTATCTATTCGGATAGATATAGTTAATCGAGAGAATGCATCCTTACCAATGTATTCTCTATCCGAAACAAGAAAATATGAAAATTTGTCTAGCATATTTAGTTTACCACCATTCTTTTCAAAAATCAAGATGAAACGGAAAATAACTCATCCACCACTGCGTGGTCCCCCTTCCCTTTCAAGGAAGGCTTATTTCCTCGTCAGCAACTCCTAACTCCTAACTAAAAAAGGCGGGTAGAAATTAACCTACACCGCCAAAGTTTGTCGCGATTCCGAATTCCGCATTCCGAATTCCGCATTTAAATTACGCTTCTTTTTTCTTGAAAACCTTTTCCTTGATTGCAGCGAGAACCTTCTCGACAACAGGATAAAGTGCCTTTGCAATAAGCACGCCGACAACAGCATAGATAATACCAACGATTGCGCCGCCAAGTACGTCTGTGCAGTAGTGAACTTCAACGTAAATTCTTGAGAAGCCCATAAGTGCTGCAAATACCATTGCAGGGATACCGATCTTTCTGTTGAGGAAGAGGATTGCCGCACATGCTGCAAATGCTGATGATGTGTGACCTGAGGGGAATGAGAAGCTTGTGAGCTTTTCAACGAAATCGGGATAGTGATATGTTGAGAGCCACTTCTGAGCCATTTCCGGATACTTTTCTGTGAGTGCACCGATTTTTTCTACCATTACGTCAAACTTTGAAAGTCTGCCTGCATCGATGAACGCCTGCTTATCAGCTAAGAGACCTTCAAGGTCGAAGACGTAGAAGGGTCTTACTCTTTCGAGCATCTCTTTGAGCACTAAGTTGTTGAGAATGAGCATAACAACAAGTGAAGCGAGCACTGCAATACCTACCTTGCGGTACTTCTTTGTGACAGCCATTACAAGACCTGCTGCAATAAAGATGATACCTTCGTCGCCGAGGGTGGTGATAACAACCATAATGGATGTGAGGATGGGGCTCTGAATGCTCTGTATCCATTCAAAAACGCCAAGGTCGAAATTTAAAAATGAGTCGAAAATTGCGTCCATTTTTATTCCTTCTTTCTTTCAAAAATTTATGTATCAGTAGCTCATCTGAGCCGAATACCAAATATCAGTGTGTACTCTTGAATTCAATATCAAAGCTACCTTTTTCTATTGTGAGTACACAGTACTTGCCTTCGCATAAAGCACCGGGGTTGATTGCACATATACCCGTCACAGGGTCGTTGTACATACCGCTTTTGTGGGTGTGGCCGTAAAGGGCAATATTTGCTCTGACCGACTGTGCCGCATTCAGTAAAGATCGAAGAGCAAAGCGCACATTGTGAAGATGTCCGTGGCATGCCATAAGGGTTACGCCTTCTATGTATTTATATGCTTCGGTATCAACCTGAGAATACCAGTCATTGTTGCCTTTGACGAGGATAAACTTTCTGTCCGGGTGTCTGTCTCTCATTTTTTCGGCTTCATCAATACCGTCGCCTAAAAAGAATACTATAGGGCAGTCCGTTTCTCTTCTGAGCATCTCTTCAGCAAGATTGAGAGCACCGTGGGAATCGGAAAAGACCAGCACTTTCATTCATATCACCCTCCCCTTCGGCATAATTATTTTATACAAGTTATATTATCACAGATTGGGTGGTTTTTCAATGGGAAATGAAACAAATATTACTCCTGAAAATATTAATTCTTTATTACAAAAATTTACCGGCAGCAAAAAAACTGACCCCGAAGCCATAGAAAAAACAATAAAAGACTCCCTTACACCCGAGCAGCAGAGCAAAATCAGCAGTGTACTCTCTGACCCTGAACGACTCAGAAAAATTCTATCCTCACCTCAGGCAAAAATAATATTCAATATGATAAAAGATAAAAAGGAGTAACAGACATGGACCTTGGCTCATTGAATATAGAGGGCATTGAAAACATTATAAACTCCATGAGCCAAAATGACATCGATCAGCTTTCGTCTCTGGCATCTGAGTTTTTCTCGGGTACTCAGGACAGTCCGAAGCAACAAAAGGAAGAAGCGAAAAACGAAGGCATCGACTTCGAGACAATAACAAAAATTGCATCGGTACTCGGCAGACTTTCCTCTCAGCCGAGAGACCCGGGGTGTGAGCTTCTGACAGCACTGAAGCCTATGCTCTCCCCCGAAAGACGTCACAAAGCAGACGAGGCTATTAAAATGATGCAGATTATCTCGCTTCTGCCCCTGCTCAAAGATTTGCAGTGAAAGGAGAATAAACTGTGCGAAGCGACCTTTACGGCAGAAAGCCTCAGAATAGCGGCAGGGTACCGAAGCAGGCTTCCCTCATTGATATAATGGACAAAGACACAGCCCTGATATTTTCTCTGATATTCCTGCTGAAAAAAGAAAGGCGGGACCCCATGCTGATCCTTGCCTTGCTTTACATTCTCACTTGACAAAGAGAGTGAGATATAATATGATATTCCTATCACAAAACAGGAGGATTAAAAAAATGCAATACAGCTACAAAACTCACGGTGTCTGCTCAAGAGCAATTACCTTTGACATCGAGGACAACATAGTTAAAAATATCAGATTTGCAGGAGGCTGTTCAGGTAACACTCAGGGCGTGGCAAAGCTTGCCGAGGGTATGACAACAGATGAAATCATCGAAAGACTTTCGGGCATACGCTGCGGCTTCAAGGGCACATCCTGCCCCGATCAGCTGGCTAAGGCAGTTCAGTCTGCGCTTGAAAATTAGGAATTCGGAATGCGGAATTCGGAATTGCGCCGTACCCTGCCGTATGGGTGAGTTCTTCCCCGCAGAGACAGTCTTATAAAAGGTTAAACCGACAGAGATTTTTCCCTGTCGGTTTTTTCTTCGCTCGCCGCGTGGCGTTACTTTTTGCTGGCGCCAAAAAAGTAACCAAAAACGCGCTGATTCACTAATCAATATACAAATCTCTGATACCCTCTAAGGCTCTGATTGCCGAGATAGTCATATTCAGGCTCTCCTCGTCCTTCGGGAAAACAATGGCCTTCATAACAATGGAGTCGCTCTTACGCTTGGCTGATATGCTGTCGGCATAAAGCACCTCAAGAGTATGAAGATTGCCGCCGTAACGCTTGATGATTGCACCTATGTCCGCCGCCTGACGGGAAAGGTTATCGGCTTCAATATAAATATTTCTCGAGGGATTGCCCTTGGCAACAAAACGCTTGAGAGTGTTAAGGGTGATGTAAATTACAAGAGTGGTGACAAGTGCACCGATATAGTACCCCGCACCTACTGCAAGACCGATACACGATACCGCCCAGAGAGACGCCGCCGTTGTAAGACCCTTTACGCTGAAGCCCTCACGGAGAATTGTGCCTGCACCAAGGAAACCGATACCGCTGATAACCTGAGCACCGAGTCTTGTGGGGTCAACTGTAACCATACCCTGATACTCAAGAAAAACATATTTCGAAGTCATCATAACAAGAGTTGAGCCTACAGCTACAAGAATGTGAGTTCGAAAGCCTGCAGGGCGGTGGGAGTGTTCACGCTCAAAGCCGATAATACCGCTGAATAAAACTGCAAGAACCATTTTGATTACGGCATCGATTACATACTGTATGCTGTCGGTGTTGTAAAGTGTAATAAAGAATTCCTTAACAGCATCCATAATTCTACCCCCCTTTTACTGATATAACTTAAGTATTATATCACCATTTTACGCAAAATGCAAACACTTTTATATATAAATATAATTATTACATTTGATATTTTAACTTGATTATAAGTAGTTAATGTTGTATAATATATAATGTATGTTTGCAGGCAATTCAAGTTGCGGAAAGAAAACCAATTTCTATATCTTTTTTATCCGCAATTCCGAATTCCGCATTCCGAATTCCGAATTCACTGAAAGGATTGATATAAATGGCAGCAAACAAAATCAAACTTTACATTGCAGGCGTTGAGTATTCAATCATCGCTGAAGACGATGTGAAATACGTTCAGGAGCTTGGCAGAGACCTTGACAGAGCGCTGACAAAGATTATGAAAGAAAGTCCCCGACTTTCAACTACTCAGGCAGCTGTCCTTGCGGCTCTGAGCTATGCTGACGAATGCAAGAAGGCTTCCGACTCTGCAGACAGACTCCGTGAGCAGATCAAGGACTATCTCGACGATGCCTCAAACGCAAAGAGCAAGGCTGACTGGGCAAGACACGAGCTTGAGGAAGCCAAGAGACAGCTTGAATCTCTCACCATCGAAAACGGCAGACTCAAGGCAGAGCTTAATGCAGTTTTAGGTGCAGTCGGCGGCAAGGGCAAGAATATCAGACCTATAAACGGCAATGACAAATAAACCCGAAATCCTCGCCCCTGCAGGCTCATCTGAAGCTCTCACTGCGGCAGTGCGCTCAGGTGCAAACGCCGTATATCTCGGCACTTCTGCATTCAATGCACGAATGAAGGCAGACAACTTTGCAGGTGAAAAGCTCAGAGAGGCCGTTGACTACTGTCACGCCCGTAATGTCAAGGTACACGTCACCGTAAACACTCTGCTTCTTGACAGAGAGATAAAAGACGCTCTTGAC
>JAZSGK010000095.1:0-19307 GCA_045532695.1 Acutalibacteraceae bacterium | reverse complement strand
TTTTTTTTTAATTATTTATATAAAACTTTGTAAGTTTGTAAGTTTGTAAGTTTGTCGTAGCACAGGGAACAGGAGTGCTCAGTCGATATGTACCTCACTTATTATAGAGAGCTGCGAAGGGTGGGTAAGGAAGGAAAAGGTAAAGAAGTTCAGGGATTACGGTACACAGAAGTTTTGGAAAAAAGAGTTTACTCCACTGTAAAAGGTAACCAGCCTTATTGCTGGTTACCTGTTGGTTACCTGCTGGTTACCTCAAAAACCTAGAGTTTATAAGGGTTCAGGGGCATTTGTAACCAATGTAACTAAAAAAATATATAAATTTGTTTTTTTAAAAATAGGTTAATATATAAATGTATAATCTATATAAATATTGGTTACATTGGTTACATAGTTACACTTTTCTTTCAGGGAAGGCTCACTGACGAACTGATAAAGTCTGATGAAAAAGGCAAGCTCAGGCGGCTCCATAGCCGAAGCCCTTCGAGACTTCGGCTCAGCGGCACTGTCGCTGCAAATCGCCCTTAAGGCGATTTGATGGAGCCGCCGCACCTTTTCATCAGACTGAAAATCCTCGTCAGCAACTCCTAACTCCTAACTCCTAACTCCTAACTAAAAAAGGGGTGGCCGGGAATTACCCCGCACCACCGTACTTATTATCTTATATAGGGATAAGGATTTACCTTTCTTCCGCCGACCAACATTTCAAAATGAAGATGGGGACCCGTTGAGTTGCCCGTCGAGCCGATTCTGCCTATCTGCTGACCCTGATATACCTTTTGTCCGACCCTGACAGTAATTGAGCCGGGATACATATGAGCATAGCGGGTCTGAATTCCGTTACCGTGGTCAATAACAACTGTGTGTCCGTAGCCTCGCCAGCCGCTGTAGGCTGTGACAACGGTACCCGAAGCCGAAGCTACGACAGGAATACCCGCCGAGCTGCCCGAGCCAAGGACAATATCAATACCGCCGTGATATGACCAGCCCGATACGCTTGCACTTCGGTAGCCGTAGTGTGAGGAGACTCTGTAAGCGCCTCTTGTGGGCCAGATGAAGCCTGTTGAGCTTGTATATGAGCCACCGCCGTATGAGGATTTAGTACCAATCTGAACTATTTCATCTACAGGCTCTGTGACTACCTTTTCAGATACCGTTGCCGTATAGGTCTTTTCTGAGCCGATATATGTCACAAGCTCAGTTATGAGCATTTTGCCGTTTCTGCCCTTTTGCAGAGTCTTTTTGGTACCCTTATAGAGAGCGGAAGTGTTTTTCTTTACAGTGTCATATTTAATTGTCTCGTATCTCGTGACAGTTTTCATAGTCTTGACTCTTACGGGTGAGTCTTTTGACCGGAGGGTCTCAAGGAGTTTCGATGAATCCCAGATGATATGGCTGTTTTCGGGATAGTAGCCCTGAATATATTCTATTTCTTCAACGAAGCCGACAATAGTGTCCTCCTGCGCTTTTTCTTCATATGGGGCGAGTATACTGTCGAGAACCGCCAGGGCGTCGGATTCATTGTGAGTTGCACAAAGCAGCTCACCGTCTATATAGATGCCGCAGGCCCTTTTGTATTCTTTGCCGCTGTTTTTAAGAAGGCTTTCGCTTATTACCTTTGCACTGCAGAGCTTACTGACATCTACTCTTTCAATTCCGAAGGTGATATCCTTTAAGAGGTCGGCAGAGTCCTCGGTGCCGTGAAGCAAAGACAGAGCCTGATTTTTACCCTGAGTCCATACTGACTGGTTTTCTGCATAAGCTATAGGTGTGCCCTGATAGATAATTTTGAGAGCGGTCACCTTTTCCGATGAAGATAAAATGCCAAGAATGATAACTGTGAGCACTGCAAGGGGGAGTGCATAATTGAATGCACCCTTTAAAAGGCTGTCATCGCTTCTGAAAAGGTCAGCGAAATAGTTTCTCAGAGACCTGAAGTAAAAAGCTGTTTTGTTTTCCTCCTCCTGCTTGAGAGTCAGAAGTCTTATTGCTTTTATATCCCGGCTGATAGTTTTCGTGCCGCTGACACGCTGACGGATACTCCTGTCACCAAAAGCTGAGAAC
Source organism: Acutalibacteraceae bacterium (assembly GCA_045532695.1). Lineage (GTDB taxonomy): Bacteria > Bacillota > Clostridia > Oscillospirales > Acutalibacteraceae > UBA6857. Next base: position 17,246 of record JAZSGK010000095.1, on the reverse strand, counting down.
AGCTTGCGAATAAGAGAAAAGACTCCGCTTATGCCCTTGGCAATAAAAGAGAAAAGAGGGAGAAGCTTAAGGATAACACCCTTGAAAAGGCGTATATACATTGCACCTAAGTCCTCAGCGAAATCAAGAAAAGCATTCAGAGCTTTTGCCATCGGTGAAGCTTTTTTCTTCTCAGGCTGTTTTTTTCTTACGGAAAGATTTATTTCCGTTGGTATGATTATCTCTTCGGCCTCGCCTTTATCATACTTTGCATACTGTATGCCGTCACTGCCGTAAAGAGAAAATATGTCTTTGCTGTCGCCGTGCAAGGGCTTCCCTCCTTTCTTTAAGTTTCTTTAAAGACACAGAAACCGTCTGTGCCCTGCAGTCAGTGTTTATTTTTTAGGGTAAGCGAGCTTTTCCGGATTCCAGTCGAAAAGGACTTCGTACATACGTGCCGCCTCTTCTTTTGCGCCTTTGAGGTCATGGTCACGGTAGTTGCCGCATTCCTCAGCAGATACACCGGGAATCTCTCCGTCAAACTCAGAACAGAATTTGAGAGCTGAGCGTGTAAGGGCAATGGCACCTGCTTTTGAAAGAGTGTCAAGAGTGATGAAGTAGAAGCCTGTTCTGCAGCCCATCGGGCCGAAATAAACGATTTTATCCGAAACGTCGCTGTTTCTTACGAAGGTTGCAAAAAGGTGCTCAATGGTGTGGATTGCGCCGTTGCTCATAACCTCTTCCACATTGGGACGTCTTGTTCTTATGTCATAGGTAACAGTATTGGCATCTGTTCTTGAAAGATACATACCCTTTGGGAGAATAGTGTGGTCAATTGTGAAGCTTGCAATTTTTTTCATATTTATCTTTCCTTTCTCAGTTGAAGCTGAGTTTGTTTTCAGCCTGCTTTATAAGTAAATTTTTAGTTGCTGTTTTAAGTCCCGAATTTTCTCCCTTCTGAAGCTTCGGGTCATCGGCAAGGATTTTCTTAGCCGCAGCGTGAGTCTGTCTTACGGTGTCCATATTCTCCGTAAATGAAGCGATTTTCATTTCCGGCAGACCGTGCTGACGTGAGCCGAAAAATTCGCCGGGACCTCTGAGCTCTAAGTCCTTGTCGGCTATGGCGAAGCCGTTGTTGGTTTTACACATTATTTCGAGTCTTGCTTTAGCGCTTTCGCCCTGAGCGTCGCTGACGAGTATACAGTAGGATTTATCCTTACCTCTGCCGACTCTGCCTCTTAGCTGATGAAGCTGTGAGAGACCGAAACGCTCGGCATTTTCTATAACCATTACCGTGGCATTGGGTACATCGACACCGACCTCAATAACTGTAGTAGAGACTAAAAGCTGAATTTCGCCCTTCTGGAAGCCTGACATGATTTTTTCTTTATCCTTGGGCTTCATCTTGCCGTGGAGAAGTCCTACCTTATAGGTTCTGAACTCTTTTTTTGCCAGGTCCTCGGCGTATTTTACTGCCGAAGTGATGTCGCCCTCTGCTTCCTCAACGGCAGGGCATACGATATATGCCTGATTACCCGAATCAAGGGTTTTCTTTATAAAGCCGTACATTCTTTCGTGATATGAGGTGTCAACTGCAAAGGTAGAAATCTTCTGTCTGCCCTTGGGAAGCTCGTCTATAACCGAGACATCAAGGTCACCGTAAATAATAAGTGAAAGAGTACGGGGGATAGGTGTGGCACTCATAACGAGAGTGTGAGGGTTGTTGCCCTTGCCTATAAGTGTGCCTCTCTGCTTTACACCGAAACGGTGCTGCTCATCTGTAACAACGAGGCCGAGATTGTGAAACTCCGTATTATCCGTCAGAAGTGCGTGGGTACCGACAACATAGTCGATTTCGCCCTTTTTCAGTCTTTCTTTTATATCGGCCTTTTTCTTTGCCCTTACGGAGCCTGTCAGAAGCTCGCAGGTGATATCAGTATCCTTTATGAGATTTTTAAGAGTGGCAAAGTGCTGAGCGGCAAGTATTTCCGTAGGTGCCATAAGTACACTCTGCATTTTATTTTTTGCCGCTGTATGAATAAGGCAGGCCGCCACAACGGTTTTACCGCTGCCTACGTCACCCTGGACAAGTCTGTTCATAGGTACATTGGTGCCCATATCCTTAAGGCATTCTCCTATTACTCTTTTCTGGGCTGAGGTCAGCTCGAATGGCAAGGTACCCATAAACTCCTCTGAAAAGTCATCTTTTACCGTAAGGCTTGTCTTGCCCTTGTTTCTGCTTTTGAGGCGGAGCATTGCCGTCTGAAAAATAAGAAGCTCCTCAAAAATAAGACTCTTCTTTGATATTTCAAGGTCATTTCTGCTTTTAGGAAAGTGGATATTCTTAAGTGCAAAGTGCTTATGTGCAAGGCCGTATTCCCGTCTGATGCTTTCGGGTACGGGTAAGAGGATATCTTCCCGTAAATAAGTCTCAAGGGCGTTTTCCATAATCTTCGAGAGAATGTTGGCAGTAAGTCCTGCCGTAAGAGGATAAACGGGCCTGAGACCGGCTTCTTTGTCAAAAGGCTGAACAAGAGGATTGCTCATTTCAAGACTGCCGTTTGAAGCTGTAACCTTGCCGTAGAAGATATATTCTTCGCCCTGCTCTAAAGAATCAGCGAGATATTTACTGTTGAAGATGTTTATTCTTACGCCTGCCTTGCCGTCGGTGACAGTTGTCTTGTATATTGTCATGCCCGTACGGATTTTATTCTCAATGGGTGTATAGCCGACTATGGCACTGAAGGCGTAAACCTCACCGGGTATCATTTTTGAAATAGGCGTCAGATCTGTGAAATCAAGGTAAGTCCTGGGAAAAAAGTGAACAAGATCATAAAGAGAGGTAATGCCAAGCTTCCCGAGAAGCTCCTCTCTTTTTTCGCCTATGCCTTTTATATATCTCAGGGGAATATCTGACATCAGTTTATTACACTCCAGGAATAAATATTTTCAAAAAGCTCATATTCGTTGACCGTATCCTCGTAAGTGAGCTCACGGGAATAGTAAGCCATACCTTCTCTGAAAAGCAGAGGAATAAAGGGCTTTTCTATAGTGAAAACCTGTATAAAGGTTGAAATATCAATTTTGCCGGCGGAAAAATCCATATATGCCCTTGCGGCGGCACCGTCTTTATCAATGCCGTAGGAAACTGCGCCGTTTTCAGAGAAAAAGGGAGAAAGACTCATATTGGGTGAAAGCTTTATTTCGCCTAAATAAAGATCATAGTCTCCTCTGCTCAGAGCTGAGCGGTACTCCTCGTAGCCCAGAGAATTAACCGTAATATTTATACCTATAGCCTCAAGAGATTCTGATATCATATCTGCCATTTTCACTCTGGGGCTGTTTTCGCTGTTAACAAGAAGCGTAAGCTCGATATATTCGAAATTCTTGCTCCTGAATTTGTTGTTGGCGTAAGCGAAGACATAACCTGCCTCGTCTAAAAGCTCGCCTGCTTTGATTGCATTCTGCTCATAAAGAGAGGTGTTTATATTACTCAGAGCTTCCCATTTCGGGTTGAAGGGTACATCACTCGGTGCAGCGATACCGCTGTAGGCTGAGTCGGCAAGTGAGGACTTGTTTACGGCATAGGAAAGAGCTTCTCTGACTTTCTTGGATTTAAGTTGTTTGCTGCCTGAATTTATGCCGAGGTAGACCATATTGTTCATAGAAACTCTCATGGTGTTGGCCCTTATCTTTGTATATTCGCCGTCGCTGAGGTCATCGAAGAAATAAGTCAGGTCACCTGTCTGCAGAAGATAAAGCTCGCCTGCGTCTGAGGTTATGGGTACAAGAGAAATGCGTTTTGTTGCCATTTCCTCCTGTCTTGTTGAGTATTCGTTGGCATTGAGATAGTATTTGCCTGATTTTTTTGAAAGGGTGTATCTTCCGCTGCCCGTAGGGATTTTGTTGTCGCCTGTTCCGTATTTTATGATAGGGAAGGTCAGACAGTTTTCGGCATAAATATCGGGGTTTGTAAGAGTGAAGGTAACACTGCCGACGCCTGCCGCCGCCGAGGAAAAATTCTGAAGTCTGCCTTTATAGTGCTCACTTTCCTTGGCAAGGTTAAAGGAATATACAACGTCTGAGGGTTCAATGGCTGTGCCGTCGCAGAAAAGAGCCTCAGAGTCAAGGGTGACAGTGAGCATTTTTTCATTATTAGTGAAGGAAAGTCCGATGAGAGGCTCTACGGTATAGCCGTCTATAGGAAGGAAGAGACTGTCATATACCAGAGTCAGAAGATTTTTGTTGGTGGGACTTTCAGTCTTATAGGGATTAAGGGATTTGCCTTTATAATAGCCGAGAGTGACCTTTCTCTCAGTGGGCTGTTTCACTGTTGTTGTCTCCTCTGTTGTTTCGGTAGTTGACGTATCGTCGGGTACATCTCTTTTACAGCCCGAGAAAATGCCCGTTATAAGAGCGAGACAGGCAAAAATACATATCAGCTTTTTCATTTCAAAGCTCCTTTTATTCAAATCGTACGGCTTCGGTGCCGAGACATTTTCCTGTTTTTTCGTCAATTGTGAAAATACATCCGTTTATCATGCACCTGCCCTTGGCGTTGTCAAAGCGGGCAGGCATATTTGACATAAACTTTTCTATTACTATATTCTTTTCGACGCCCAATACGCTGTCTATGACACCGCACATACCGATATCCGTTATATATCCCGTACCGCCCCCGAGTATCCTGTCATCGTTTGTGAGTACGTGGGTGTGGGTGCCGTAAACTGCCGATACTCTGCCGTCTAAATAATAGGCAAGGGCCTGCTTTTCTGAGGTGGCCTCAGCGTGAAAATCGACTAAGATTATCTTCGTCTTACCCTCTAATTCCTTCAGGGCCTTGTCGGCAGCATAAAAGGGATTTTCGAGATTATCCATAAACATAGTACCCATAAGGTTGATAACACCTATAGAATACATTCCCGTATCAATGAGGGCTACGCCTCTTCCCGGGTTACCTGAGGGGAAGTTGAAGGGCCTTACAACATATTCGCTGTCATCGAGATAGTCATAGACTTCCTTTCGTCTGTAAACGTGATTGCCCGTAGTGATAAAGTCAACACCGCTTGTAAAAAGATGGTCAGCGGAAAAAGGTGTGATACCGTTGCCTGCAGATGAGTTTTCGCCGTTTGCTATAGTGAAGTCTATGCCTTTGAGCTTCTTGAAAGAGGGAAGCTTTTTTCTTATAAATTCGCAGCCGCTGTCGCTGACAACGTCGCCTAAAACAAGTATGTTCATTATTCAGTCTCTTTTCTGTCAGTCATATAAATATTCGCTTACATCAAAATCGTCATCATCGGGATAATAATCCCAGCCGTCATAGTAGTTTCCCTGAGTTTCTTCTGAGGAAATTTCGGGTATCTCCTTTATAACCTCAAACTTGTGACCCTGCATCCAGAGAAAGTGGCTCACTCTTATTGTAAAGCCGCAGCCGGGAGGTGTCAGCCAATCGCTGACTGAAGCCTCCGGCAGACCGAAGTTTGAGAGTATAGTTGAAATAACACCGCCGTGGGTGACTATAATAAGGTCTTCGGTGCCTGTTTTGATTACACCGTCAACTATTTTTACAAATGAGGAGCAGACTCTTCTTGCAAAGTCCTCGTTGCTCTCACCAAAGGGAGGTCTTACACCGGGCTCACCCTTGAGCCAGCTTTCAAATGAGGGCTGCTTTTTCTGGAGCTCTTCGGCTGTCTTGCCTTCGAATTCGCCGAAGTTGTATTCAGTAAGTCCGTCTATTACAATGGGCTTTAAGTCGGGATAGAGAATTTCAGCTGTTTCTTTACATCGTGTAAGGGGAGAAGTAAAAAGAAACTGTGCTCCCGGATAGGAGTATTCCTCCTTCATTTTGCGAAGCTGATCCTTGCCGTCTTCGCTCAGGGGAGTATCTGTAATACCGCAGTAAACGCCCTCAACATTGTCTTTTGTAAGGCCGTGACGGATAAGGTGTATCCTGTAAGTTTTCATAATATATCAAACCTCTTCTTTCAGGGTATAGTTATCTACATTATAGTATTATATAATAATCTTAAAGGAAATTCAATCTTATAATTGAAAAAAGACTGAAAGTCAGCTATAATATGAGAAGAAATAATAAACTCAGGAGAAAACTATGCTTAATTTTATCATCGGTGTAAAAAACAGCGGCAAGACCCGTAAAGCTCACGAGGTACTGGGTAAGTGCGCCCTTGAGGGTAAAAAGACTATGCTTATTGTGCCAAAGCAGTTTACCTTTGACACTGACAGGGGAATACTGCATCTTTTAGGCCCTAAGACGGCAAGTGAAATAGAAGTGTTGTCTTTTTCGAGACTCTGCCATGTTGCTCTGAAAACCTACGGCGGTATCAGGTCACCTATAGCAAAAGGCGGTATGAGAGAAATTTTTATGTCCGTAGCCATAGAGAGCCTTCGGGATAAGCTTACGGTTTTCTCAAAGCATAAAAACGAAATCGCTCTTGTCAGTAAGCTTTTAGGCGAAATCGATCAGATGAAAAACAGCGGCATCACTCCCGATGAAATTGAGGCAAAGGCTCAGGGTCTTACAGATAATATGCTCAAAGAAAAGCTTCTGGAAACAGCTATGGTTTACCGCACCTTTGACGCTATAGTTTCTCAGAGCCACTTTGACGATGAGGATATGCTCATAAAGGTCTGGGAGATTCTCAGAGGAACCGACTTCTTCAAGGGTATAACAGTAGTCATTGACGGCTTCAAGAGCTTCACCTATCCCGAATATAAGCTCATTGAGCTTATGATTACGAAGGCGGAAAACGTCTATGTTACCCTTTGCAGTGAAAATCTTAAGGATACAAATGACCTGGGGGCTTTCGGCAGTGTAAACAGTACTGCAAGGCGTCTTATGCTTCTTGCAGGCAACAACGGCGTTGAGACAGGCGAAATAATAAAGTGTCAAAGAGACGAAAGCAGATTCACTCCCGAAATGCTGCACCTTCAGGAGAATATCTATAAAACCGAAGCTGAGGTCTTCGCCAACGCCACCGACAAGGTGACCTTAATCAAAGCCGATGTCAGAGAAAATGAATGCGATGCCGTTGCCAGACAGATCAAAGCCTTAGTGAGAAATGACGAATACCGCTGCCGCGACATTGCGGTTGTCTACAGAAACGATGAAAGTTATCATAAGGCAGTTGCACGCTCACTTCGTAAATACGGTCTGCCCTTATTCGAGGATAAGCGTCAGCCTATAGCAAATCAGCCTCTTATCTGCTTTGTGAGATATCTTCTGAGCATTTGCAGTGAGGGATATAATTCCGACTATATTTTCAGACTCGTCAAGACGGGTCTTTGCGGCTACGGTGAAAAAGAAATAAGTGAGCTTGAAAACTATATTTTCACCTGGGATATTTCGGGTAAAAAGTGGCTCAGTGACTTCACAGCCAATCCCGACGGCTTCGGCTTCCCTATGGGAGAAAGACAGATTAAAACCTTAGGTGAAATTAACAGCCTGAGAAAAAGCATAACGGAGCCCCTCGAAAAACTCAGGGAGAGTCTCAAGGACTCCACAGGAAAAAAGAGTGCCGAAATTATATACAGATACTTAAGAGAAAGCGGTGCCGATGAAAAACTCAAGGAATACGCTGTCTTACTCGAAAGCAAAGGCCTCGGTGAGCTTGCAACGGAGCAGGAGCAGGTATGGGATGTGCTTATGGAAACTCTCGATGAGCTGGCAATGAGCCTTGGCGACAGACCCGTATCACCTAAGAGGTTTCTCGAGCTTTTCGAGATAGTTGTCTCTTCAAAGAGTCTCGGCAAGTTACCCGACGGCTATGACGAGGTGAGCATATGCAGTGCCGACAGAATGCTTACAAATTCCGCTAAGGCTGTTTTCTTAGTGGGTATGAATACAGGTGTTTTTCCTCTTCAGAGAAGTCAGGGAGGAATTTTCTCTCCCTCAGAAATAAAGAAGCTGTCAGATGCAGAATTGGAAATAGGTGAGGATATAAAGAAGCTTACCGCCGACGAAAGATTTATCTGCTACAACGCTCTCTCAAGTGCCGAGGAGAGAATTTACCTTTCATATTCCACCTCAGGCGACAGCGGTGAAACCCTGACTGAAAGCGAATGTGTAAGACAGTTGGGGAGCATATTCCCTCTTTGCAGGTGCATCAGTACCTCTGCCGAGAAATTGAGCGACCTTATTGAAAGTGAGCAGTCTGCATTTGAATTAATGGCAAAACGATATAAGCTCACCGACGGTAAATCTCAGGCTCTCAGGGCATATTTCAAAGATAAAGAAGAATACAGCGGAAGAATCGCCGCTATAGAAAGAGCCGTATCTGACAAGGACTTCCGTATAAAGAATAAAGATACCGCTATGTCTCTTTTCGGCAGGGATATGCATTTTTCAGCCTCACAGCTTGAGGTTTACAGCAAGTGTCCCTTTATGTACTTCTGCCGTTACGGTCTCAGAGCCAACCCCAGAGAAAGAGCAAGACTCGATGCCAGAATGGGCGGTAATGTAGTCCACCATGTACTCGAAAAGGTGCTCTCGGAATACCGTAACAAGGAATTCTTATCTGTATCAGAGGAAAAGCTTGACGAGAGAATAAAATATCATCTTTCCGAATATATGCGCCTTTATATGAGCGACAGCGAAAAGGACAGCCTGCGCTTCAGCTATCTCTATTCGAGAATGTATAAAATCCTCAGGCATCTTTTCGAAAGACTTACGGAGGAATTCGGCGACAGCGACTTCGAGCCCTGCGAATTCGAGCTTTCCATTGACAGTGAAAGTAGTGTAAAGCCCTTTAAGGTTGAGCTAAGAGACGGCAGTGTGGAGCTTATGGGTAAAATTGACCGTGTTGATAAAATGGACAGAGACGGCAAGAGATATATCCGGATAGTTGACTACAAAACAGGCGGCAAGGATTTCGAGCTCAGCGACGTTTTCCACGGTGTTAATATGCAGATGCTTCTCTATCTCATAAGCATATGGCGAGGGGGAAGTGAATTCTATGAAAACATCACCCCGGCAGGTATACTTTACTTCCCGGCAAGTCTTATGAGCTGCGATATAGACAGAAACGAAAGCGAAGAATCAAAACAGAAGAAGCTTCTCTCAAGAGGCAGGATGAAGGGTATGCTTGTCCTTGACGATGACAGTATCGAGGCAATGGATAAGAGCAAAAGAGCCGTATTTTTACCTATCAGCTTCGATAAGAAAACGGGTCAGGTAAAGGGCAAGTTCATCACTATGCCTCAGCTTGAAAAGCTCGGAAAAATCATAGATGATATTATAATAAAAATGGGCGACAGCTTACATGAGGGCAAGGTTGAAGCAAGACCTATTTCGGGTCCCGGTAACACAGAGACCTGCCAATGGTGCAGTTATAAAGATGTCTGCCTTAAGGATAACCCCGATATAAGATATGCAGAAAAGCTCAGTCACGACGACTGTATAAGAAAGCTGATGGGAGGTGAGGACAGTGGAAAGAATATGGACTAAGGCTCAGTCTGATGCTATAAATGCCCTTGACGGCAGCGTACTCGTATCAGCGGCGGCAGGCTCAGGTAAAACCGCTGTTCTTACTCAGAGAGTCATAAACCGCCTTACTGTAGGTGAAACCCCCACAAGTGTTGACAGACTTCTTATTGTTACTTTCACGAGAGCGGCTGCTCAGGAAATGAGAGAAAGAATAGGCGCCGCCCTTACGGAGCTTCTTAAAAAAGACCCCACCAACCGCAATCTCATAAGTCAGCAGATACTTCTGCCCTCAGCGAAAATATGCACTATTGACAGCTTCTGCTCAGACCTTGTGAAGGAAAACTTCCAGGCTCTGTCCCTGTCTCCCGATTTTAAAATAGCCGATGAGGGTGAGCTTGAGCTTCTCTCAAAGCAGGCTATGGATATTACTATGGAGCAGATGTATGAAAGCGACTCTGACGGCAGCTTCAGAAATTTAGGTGAGCTTCTTTTCAGCGGCAGAGATGACAGTAAAACTGCCGAAATGGCAGAAAAACTCTACAGAAATTCTGTCTCATTCCCCTTCCCCGAAAAGTGGCTCGACTCCCTTTGTCTCGACTTTGAAGAGGGAGTAGGCATAAAAGACAGCTCCTACGGCAGAATTATCATTGACCACCTTAAGAGTGCTCTTGAATACTGCATAAATCTTGCAGATACCGTAATAAGCGAATGCGAGAAAAACGCTGATTACGGAGCAGTCCTTTACGATGCCATTAGCTCCGACAGGGCTCAGGCTGAATATATCCTCGAAAGAATAGAAACAGATCAGTGCTGGGATGAAATAAGACGTGCCGTCACCGCCTACAGTGCTGCAAGAAGAAAGAATACTCCCAAAGAGCTGAAAGAGGATATGACACTTGCCTCTCTCATTGCAAACCGAGACAGAGTCAAGGATGAGCTTAAGGGCCTCTCAGGTCTTTTGTGCTGCAGTGAAGAGGAATACAAAGACGATATGCGCTTCCTGAGACCTATGATAAAGATGCTGACTGAAACTGCCAAGGTGTATAAGCGCAACTTTGACCTTATTAAAAAAGAAAAAAAGGTTGCGGATTTCAGCGATATTACTCACTATGCCCTTGAGCTTCTTGTTGAGGAAACTGCCGACGGCTGGAGTAGCACTCCCTTAGCCGAAAACCTGAGAGATAATTTCGATGAGATACTCATAGACGAATATCAGGATACCAACGCCGCTCAGGATATGCTCTTTACAGCCATATCAAGGAACAACCTTTTCAGAGTAGGCGACGTCAAGCAGAGCATTTACCGCTTCCGTCAGGCAAATCCCGATATTTTTATCTCTCTCAAAAACAGCTATAAGCCTTACGATAAAGATAAAAACGAATATCCGGCAAGAATAGTCTTAGGCAATAACTTCCGTTCACGAAAGGGCGTTACGGATATTATAAATTTTGTCTTTTCTCAGATAATGAGCGCTTCCTGCGGTGATATAGACTACGATAAAGACGAGGAGCTTGTTTTCTCGGCAGGGTACGAAGAGAAAGATGATGTGTCGGCAGAGCTTCATCTTGTGGAATATGATAAATCAGGCGACGATAAGATAGATTCAAATGAAGTCCAGGCTCTTCATATAGCAGGGATAATAAAGCAGATGATAGCTGACGGATATACTGTCAGAGACGGTGACGGCGAAAGAAAGGTCACCTACAAGGACTTCGCAATTCTTATGAGAGCAACGGGCTCGGGCAGGGGAGTAACCTATGCCGATACACTCAGAAATGAGGGCATACCCTGCTTCACCGAAGTTTCGGGCGAATTCCTTACCTCGACAGAAATCAGCCTTGCAGTGAATATACTCCGTGTTATCGATAACCCAAAGCAGGATATACCCCTTCTCAGTGTAATGATGTCACCTGTTTTCGGCTTTACCGCCGATGAAATAAGCTCATACAGAATAAAAAGCAGACGCGGTGACATTTACACCTGCCTTATGGGAAGTGAAGACGAAAAAATATCCGCCTTCTTAGATAAAATCAGATACTGGCGAAACCTCAGCGTATGTCTGAGGGTAAAGGAGCTCCTTGAAGAAATCTATTCGGACACAGCCTTGCTGTCAGTTTTTGAGGCTTTGGATCCCTCGGGCGTGAAGAGAGGTAACCTTATGCTTCTTTGTGACTATGCTGATATATATGAAAATTCGGGCTACGGCTCACTTTCAGGCTTCATCGGCTTCATTGACCGCCTCGGTGACAAGAAAAGAGACATATCAGGCTCTGTGGGTACAGCTCAGGAAAGCGACTGCGTAAAGATAATGACAATCCATAAGTCGAAGGGTCTCGAATTCCCTGTATGTATCCTTGCCTCATGCGCTACGGACTTCAATAAAAGCGACGAAAAAGAAAACCTCGTCATCAGTCAGAAGCACGGCATCGGCATAAAGAGAAGAGACACCGATACCTTTGCTCAGCATACTACTCTTTGCCACAGTGCCGTTAAGCTGGGCATAAGAAAAGACAATATCAGCGAAGAGATGCGAGTTCTTTATGTTGCAATGACAAGAGCAAGAGAGAAGCTCATTATGGTCTACGCCAAGGATAAAATTCTTGATAAGTGCCGTAAATACGCTTCGGAGGTACCTTCGGGCAAGAGTAGCTTTTCACCTTATGCATGCTCATGTGCTTCGGGCTTCGGCGAATGGCTCATCGGTACTCTCATAAGGCACCCTGACGCTTATGAGCTAAGAGAAGAAGCAGGCATTGATCATAAAATCGCACTGCCATGCTCAGTACCCCTTAAGGTGGTTGTCAGTGATTTCGACGGGTACTCTGCCGAAAAGGCAAGGGACAGCATTTTGGAAAAGACTGATGAAAGCTTCCTCTCTCTTATAAAAGAAAGAGCGGACTTCAGATATAAATATGAAGCTCTTTCAGGCATCGTCACAAAGAGAGCCGCTTCGGAGACAGATAAGAATTCCATAGACAGAGACTATTTTGCTTCCTCAGAGCCCTCGTTTCTGAGTACATCGGGTCTGACAGGCGCTGCAAGAGGTGTTGCTACACATACCTTTATTCAGTATGCAGACTATGATAAGGCAAAAGCTGATGCAGAAGAAGAAATAGCAAGACTTTGTGATAAGGGTATTCTCTCTGAAAATGAGGCGAAGGCTATCAACAGACCTGCTCTTCAGAAATTCTTCTCGTCACCTCTTTTTGAAAGAATAGACAGAAGTCCTCTTGTAATGAGAGAAAAGAAGTTCACCGTTGAGGTGCCTATAAGTGAGGTTTATGAGGGCGTAGAGGAATTCTCAGACGAAAAGATAATGATTCAGGGTATTGCCGACTGTGCTTTCCTGGAAGATGGCAAGTTAGTTGTAGTTGACTATAAGACAGACCGCCTTGAAAGCGAAGAGCTTTTCAGAGAAAAATATTCCTCTCAGGTGCTCATATATAAAAAGGCTCTCACAATGTCTACGGGATATGAGGTCAAAGAAACGCTTCTTTACTCCTTCCACCTTGGAAAAGAGATAAAAGTTGAGGGCTGAAACGGGACTTTTATCCCTTGTGATATAACCCTCAGAAAAATATTTTGAAATAAAATAAAGAAATTTCAAAAAAATGTTGATTTTTGATTTTGACTATGATACAATACTATCCGTTAAATAATGTAATGAACCGAAATGAGGTGAAAAGAATGAAAGATAATCTTCATCCTAACTACGAACAGACTCAGGTAAGATGCGCTTGCGGTGCCGTTATTGAAACAGGTTCCACAAAGAAAGATATGCGTGTTGATATTTGCTCAAACTGCCATCCCTACTTCACAGGTAAGCAGAAGCTTGTAGATACAGGCGGACGTGTTGACAGATTCAACAAGCGTTTCAATCTTGCTAAGAACAAATAAGTTTTGTTTTAAAAAATCAGACGGCACAATTCTATGTTGTACCGTCTTATTTTCATTTTGGAGGTGTGCCCGGTGACTGAGTATAAAACAATAAAGATGGCTTCAAGTGACGAGTTTATTGTCAAAAAGTCGAGATTTATCGGCTATGTAAAGCCCGTAAAGACTCAGGAAGAAGCTCTTGAGTTCATAAGCGAAATCAAGTCGAAGCACTGGGACGCCACTCACAATGTCTATGCTTACTGTCTTCGTGACGGAGGAGTAAGACGCTTCAGTGACGACGGCGAGCCTCAGGGTACGGCAGGGATACCATCTCTCGATGTGCTTTTGAAGGAAGAAGTAGTTGACTGCTGTGTTGTTGTGACAAGATACTTCGGCGGTATAATGCTTGGTGCAGGGGGACTCGTCAGAGCCTATTCCCACGGAGCAAAGATTGCCCTTGATGCAGGTGGTATTATCACAATGTCCCTTTGCAAAATCGTAAGGGTGAAAACCGACTACAACTTCTACGGCAGACTCGTACCCCTCATATGCGAAGAGGGCGGTATCGTTGAAGATACACAGTTTACGGATAATGTTGAGGTTACCTTCAGAATACCCCAGGATAAGGTGCCGTTTTTTGAAAGCAGACTCGTTGATGTCTCCTGCGGAAAGTTTCACAGCGAGGTCATAGACGAAAAGTTCTGCGAAATCTGAGAAAAGAAGGTGCAGCTATGTCAGACATAAGACTCAGAACCCTTGAAATCGAAGAAAAAACCTTAAGCGACAAAGCTTTTCTTTGCCGTAACACTAAAGGCAGACTTATAGAAGAGGGTGAATGCCCTGTAAGAACAGCCTTCCAGAGAGACAGAGACAGAATTATCCACTGTGCTGCCTTCAGAAGACTCAAGCATAAGACTCAGGTTTTCCTGTCACCGGACAGCGACCATTACAGAACGAGACTTACTCACACTCTCGAGGTCTCACAGATTGCAAGAACCATCGCTTCGGCATTGGGACTCAACGAAACTCTCACAGAAGCTATTGCCCTTGGCCACGATTTAGGACATACTCCCTTCGGCCACGCAGGCGAAAGAGCCCTGAATTCGGTTTTCCCCGAGGGTTTCAAGCACTATGAGCAAAGCCTGAGAGTTGTGGATAAAATAGAAAAGCTCAACCTTACATACGAGGTGAGAAACGGTATAGTCTGCCACACAAGAGGCGAGGAAGCCGAAACCTTAGAGGGCAGAATAGTAAAGCTTGCCGATAAAATTGCTTATATAAACCACGATATTGACGATGCTATAAGAGGCGGAGTTATCAGCGAGGGCAATCTCCCCCCTGAGGCTAAACGCTTTTTAGGTGACACAAAAAGTCAGAGAATCAACACTCTCGTTATGTCAGCTATAAACAATACCGTTGATACGGTACAGCTTGACAGAGATGTGCAAGGCGCCTTTGACATACTTCACGATTTTATGTTCGAAAGAGTCTACACCAACCCCGTCTGCAAGGGCGAGGAGAGCAAGGCTATTGCTCTGGTGCAGAAGCTTTACGAATTTTTCAGCACTCATCCCGATGAGCTGCCTAACGAATATATACAGATAGCCTGGTCCGAGGGTGCCGAAAGGGCGGCCGTGGACTACATTGCAGGTATGACCGACAGCTATGCCTTAAAGGTCTTCAGCGACTACTTCATACCCAGCGGCTGGAACGGATAAAGGGAATTCGGAATGCGGAATTCGGAATGCGGAATCGCGGGGAAATCCCGCCGAGGAAACAGCTCTTTTCCCGCCGAGGGAGAATGAGATAGATTAAGCTTACAGCAACAGCAGGTTGCTTTTCAAACTGCAAAATTCGGTGTATAATCGTTATGAGGTGATAAATATATGGATACAAAGGATATTATTCTTGAACTCAGAACGAAGAAAGGTATGTCGCAGGACGAGCTTGCAGAAAAAGTATTTGTGACCCGTCAGGCAGTTTCCCGTTGGGAAAACGGAGAAACAATACCAAATACTGAAACACTGAAATTACTGTCGAAGTTATTTGATGTTTCAATCAATACTCTTCTCGGTTCACCGAGGCAGCTTATTTGCCAGTGCTGCGGTATGCCTCTTGAGGATTCCGATATCAGCAAAGAAACAGACGGGGTCTTTAATGAAGAATACTGCAAATGGTGCTATGCTGACGGAGAGTATATGTATTACAATATGGACGATTTGATTGAGGTCTGCGTGAAAAATATGGCCGGCGAGCACTTTTCAGCTGAGCAGGCACGTGCATATATGAAGGATACTCTCCCGAAACTGGATTATTGGAAAAAGTATAAATATCTCGGCGGTGCAGAAAAGTTTGAAGAATTCAAGAAACAGCTCATCAGTGAGTTCAACGATTTGCATATCGAAGGAATGCCGAAGGTGGAAAAGCTCAATGCACTCGTTGGCGGATATATCAACCTTGAATATCGCCTTCCAAACGGTCAGAGTGTAAAATTCCTTGATGACAATGCAACTTATCTCGGAAATCAGCTGGAATGTGAATTCGGCGGCAGCCGCTGCTTTGGAATTGCCGCTAATATGGATTTTTTGCTTGTATGCACTTATGAAGAAGACGGTGAAAATCCGGAGCTGGTTGTATATAAAAAGAGATAGAGAAATCCCATAACCCATCTACGGCAAAGGGCTTGTTAACAGGAATGACAATCACAGATAAAACTCTTTTCCTGCCGTGGAAGATTGAGATAAATGATAATTTGGAGAAGTGTTCTATATGTTTGATAATACTCTTGGCGATATTGAGGCTGTTTACGAACAGTTGAAAGGCAGATATGATTTGTTATTGACCACTACTTCTGCACTGGATGAAGGTTT
Organism: Acutalibacteraceae bacterium; assembly: GCA_045532695.1. Lineage (GTDB taxonomy): Bacteria > Bacillota > Clostridia > Oscillospirales > Acutalibacteraceae > UBA6857. The sequence goes on along the minus strand of JAZSGK010000095.1, from coordinate 1,079 downwards.
TACTGTTGATTGTCCTATCATAGTTGGTAAAGCTCACGGACAAATTATTGAATTATATGAACATGGTTGCGACTTTGTGTTGGATGTTATGGATGAGGCGCAAACTATGGGAACGCATTGGCACCCATATGATGTAGAAGAGGCAGTAAAAGATATTGTAGATTTTTTGGAGGGCAAATCGGATTATCCAATGTATCCCTTCAAACAAATGTGATGTATTTGGATAGGATGTAATATATGAACACATCAGTTTGATAACTTCCATTTCCCCTCTGCGGGCAAATGGTTTGTTAACAGGAATGACAGCACAAATAAAACTTTTTCCTGCCGAGGGAGAATGATAAATAACTTATATCAATATAACTGTCATAATTAAGGAGGAACTGAAATGATTTTTGTTGCACCTCAGAGCCATAAAGAATTGATTGCAAAGAAAAATAGTCTTGTTTCAACAGACGGTGAAGAAAACTATTCAGTAATTGAGGGCGTACCTGTTCTGCTTCCTGAAAAGACAAACCCTGATTGGTGTCGTGAACTTCTTGAAATCATTTTTTGGGAATATCCTGATGTAATCACAAAGATATATGAAGAAATCAGGAATGATGATGTTAATGATTGGAATGAAGTATACATCAAATATATAAAGGAAATACACGGAACAAAAGAAAACATTTTAAGCGCTTTTGATTCATATAGACAGAAAGCAACAGATATATGGATAACAGGTGATAAAAGCGGAAATATCACTAAGGAACAAATAAAAACGTTTAAAAAATTTAACAAAAAGAGTATAGGCGAAAAAAGAACAATAACAAAAATTAACGGAACCGGCTCAATTTGGGACAGATACCGTTACTTCGGCGAATTGGTTAGCAAAGAAAAGACAGATAAAATATTAGAATTGGCTACAGGTGCAGGAGGCGGAACTGCTTCGGTTGCATTGTATATGCCAAAAGATTGCAAATTGTATACAGTTGATATAGGGTTTGATTGTCTCGGAAATGCTTTTGGCGTTGGAAAATATCAAAAGAAAAACATTATTCCTGTATGTGCAAATTTTTGGTATCTGCCCTTTAAGG
>JAZSGK010000163.1:0-4133 GCA_045532695.1 Acutalibacteraceae bacterium | reverse complement strand
CATATCTATTATATTTATGCACAAAAGAATATTATCATTATCGAAGTCCTTTAAATATAATGTTTTTAGAAGGACTTCTTTGTTGTTGCAAAAATAGATGTATCGTTTTTTTACTCCATTTGATTCGACTTCTAATTCGTCTTGAAAAACTTTTTTATCGCAGAATAACTCCTGATCATCATCAGAACAATTTTCTATATTGTTGTTATGTGGAATACCCAACAAAGGAAATATGTAATTTTGCAAAAATTCACGATATTCTCTTCTTGCCTTACTTTGTACTGTACTGCTCATAATCTAACACTCCTATTTTTTACCATTATATTATGTTTTTATTATTTATTCAATGCAATTCGCTATTTTTTTAAATAAATACATAGAGGTGTAACTTATAACGCGCAATAAATGCAGTTTGATTGTATGTTTTTTCTGATTATTATGACATCTTGCATTAATAGCAAATGATGTTGTATGTTTTGAGTATTGTAGCAATAAAATTTTAAATGAATTGTCAGAAATAAACAAAAAATCCGAACGCTTCACCAATCGGTAAAAAGTTCGGATTATTCGTTTCTGGTGGGCAGGGGTGGATTCGAACCACCGAAGTCACTGACGGCAGATTTACAGTCTGCTCCCTTTGGCCACTCGGGAACCTACCCATATTAAAAAAACTGGAGCTGGTGGACGGACGAAACCTTGCTGTGCAAGCTTTCCGTGCTTGGCTTACGCCTTCACACTTCGCAACTAAAAATAATCCACCGGATTATTTTATTAACGTTGCTTACCCTCTCAGGGTTCGAGTCCGTCTCAGACTCGATATTAAAAAACTGGAGCTGGTGGACGGACTCGAACCCCCGACCTGCTGATTACAAATCAGCTGCTCTACCAACTGAGCTACACCAGCTTATTGTGCCTTGGCGTTTATCTCTCGCCGAATGCTTGAATATAATATCACAACATACCGGATATGTCAATACCTTTTTTTAATTTTTTTGAGTTTTTTTGATATATTTTTTTGAAGGTGTTTTTTGCTTGTTTTTCAGAAAATCTCCCACCCTTTTCAGGTGGGAGAAATGTGTTTATATCGACTTCATAAGGTCGGGGAGCTTCTTGATTGCGCCTGCAATACCGCCTAAAATCTTTGCAAATCCCTTGCCTGATTTTTCACCGTTTAATATCATAAGAAGTCCCTTTGCCATCTCTTCCGAGAAAACTCCCGAGCTCATTGTCACAAAGTTTCTTATGGGTATCTCCAGAGCCATAGCCTTTACCATACCGCCTGTTGCAGAGTCGCCCTTCATGGCAATATCCACAGCCTTATCAAGTATTACGTTAATCTTGCCGCCCCACTTGGTGTGTGCCGCATCGCCTAAGCTGTTTGCCATTGTCAGTACCATACCCTCTTCGAAGTCCCTCGGTGGCATCTTTCTGCCAAGGAGCACCTCAAATTCCTTGTCGGATATATCCTTCACGTCGGCGGTGTAGTATGAGGGAGCTGTTTCTTTATAGTCGGGTATCTTCTCGTCTGATGTGCTCTCAACATAAACATCAGCTGTGAGTTTAATGTCTCTTGAGGACGCACCAACCATAATCTCAAAGTCGCCGCTTTCTGCCTGCCAATCTTTTGCTTCGGCGTTATAGAATGCGAAGGCTCTCTTTGAAAGCTCGATTTCTACTGCAGTCTCCTCCCCTGCCTTAAGGAATACCTTCTTAAAGCCCTTGAGCTCCTTTTTGGGGCGGAAGATTGTGCTTTCCTTGTCGCTGACATAAACCTGAGCTATCTCGGCACCGTCGCAGTCACCGACATTTTTGATTTTGAATGAAACTGTAAGTGTGTCTGTGTCCTTGATTTTTTTCTTGCTCAGTTTCAGGGCACTGTACTTGAACTCAGTATATGACAGACCGAAGCCGAAGGGGAAAAGCACATCCTTCTCTGCTGTATCGTAGTATCTGTAGCCTATATATATGCTTTCCTTGTGCTCTGCTATTCTCTTTGTACCGGGATAGTATCTGCCTGAGGGTACGTCTGAGAGTGCAAGAGGATAAGTCTCTGCAAGCTTACCTGAGGGACAGACATTACCGCTTAAAATGTCAGCTATGGCGTCACCGCTTGCCTGACCGCCTAAGTATCCGTTGACAACAGCCTTTACCTTGCTGAGCCATGGCATAACTACAGGTGCTCCGCCTGAGAGTACCACAACAACGTTTTCATTGACCTTAAGGATTTCTTCCACAAGAGCATTGTGGGACTTGGGGAGATTCAGATGCTCTCTGTCATAGCCCTCGGACTCGTATTCTTCAGTGAGGCCGATGAAAACTACAGCAATATCTGCCTTTTCTGCAACCTTGCAGGCATCAGTAAACATAGCAGGCATAATCTCGTCCTTTTTCTTGTTGTAGCCGGGAGCGAAATTGAGACTATAGCCGAGATTCAGAAGTCCGTCAAAGGCATCGCTTATCTTTGTGGGATTGATAAGTGAGCTGCCTGCACCCTGATATCGGGGTGCTCTTGCCATTTCACCGATAACTGCGATTTTCTTATCCTTAGCTATGGGAAGTATCCTGTCTTCATTTTTGAGAAGCACAACTGACTCACTGCAGATCTTAGCTGCTAACTTATGGTGAGCCTCTTTGTCATAGGTGTAGCCGTCTTTGAATGAAGCCTCTGACTTCTTTATGAGAGTCAGCATTCTGTCTGCGTTTTCGTCAACAACCCTTTCGCTGAGCTCGCCGTTTCTCACAGCGTCACAGATTTTCTTATCGTTGTAGCCGCCTGATGAGGGCATTTCAAGTTCATTGCCGTTTTTAAAGCCTACTACTCTGTCATTGGCTGCGCCCCAGTCAGTGACAACGATACCCTCAAAGCCCCACTCGTCACGCAGAATCTTCTTCTGGAGATATTCATTATCTGAGCAGTATGTGCCGTTGACTCTGTTATAGGCATTCATTACTGTCCAGGGCTGAGACTTCTTGACAGCTATTTCAAAGGCTGTGAGATATATCTCACGAAAAGCTCTCTCGTCAACAACGCTGTCGATGGTCATACGCTTCTTTTCCTGGCTGTTTACGGCAAAATGCTTGATAGATGTGCCGACACCCTGAGACTGTACGCCATTAATCCAGCCTGCGGCAAGCTCACCTGCAAGAAGGGGATCTTCCGAGAAATACTCGAAGTTTCTGCCGCAAAGAGGTGAACGCTTCATATTTACACCGGGACCGAGGATTACGCTTACTCTTTCCTGAAGGCACTCCTCACCTAAGGCTACGCCCATTTCATAGAGAAGCTCAGGGTCCCAGGAGCAGGCTGTTGTTGCCGCTGTGGGGAAGCAGGTAGTAGGCACTGAGTCGGCAAGTCCGCCGCCTTTGCCCTCGGGATTTTTCTTTCTCAGGCCGTGGGGGCCGTCTGTTACCATTATTTCGGGGATACCTAATCTTTCGATGCCTCTTAAATTCCAGAAGTCTTTACCTGAGCAAAGGCTGACTTTTTCTTCAAGGGTCATTTTGCTGATAAGTTCGCTGTTCTTCATATTTTTCCTCCTGTTGTTGGTTTACTGTTTAATTATAGCTTGATATTATGTTGAGGTCAAGTATATTTTATAATGAAGCAAAGCTTCATTTCATGCTGAAGGCATTTCATTCTCCATCCCCTCTCAGGAGATGTCCTGACGAAACTTAAAGTCTATCCGTTATTCTCTATATTTGCATAAACTTCCAGTCTCTACACTGCTCGCCGCAGGGGCGTTACTTTTGCACAGTCGAGCGCAAAAGTAACCAAAAGCGCCCTTTCTCCCGGGACAGCCGAAAGTAGTAAAAATTACCGTTTCAGTCCCTAGCTATATCTTAACTCTATACCATTTCCTGCTCACCTTTGTAGTAGAAACAGGTTTCTCCCTATCGGTAATTTTCACATTTCTGCTCTTTTCCTTACATCGGCTCTTTTCCGCACTGCTCTATTTAAAACAGCTTTTTATATGGAGTGACCGCTACTTTGGTGCTGTTTATAGAGCGAGGCTCTTTCTCTTTTTGTAGTGCCCGCTCCAGACGCTCTCTACTTCGACAGTCGGGGTCGCTCTCTGATGTTTCTTAAAGTGATTCGATTGCAGTTTGCGTTGCTTAGTTTGAAAGAAGTCTTT
>JAZSGK010000098.1:0-3335 GCA_045532695.1 Acutalibacteraceae bacterium | reverse complement strand
ATGAATCTTATCCTTACTGATGTTGAAGAATATGTCAACAAACAATACAAACATTATATGAATAACAAAACCGAAGAAGAAGCCAAAGCGGTAGTCAGAGAGATGATTGAAAAAGACAATGCCCAAGACAGAGAACTGTATGACGAATACTACGAGACAGTAAGAGATCTTATGATAGTCCTTCAAGAAGCTTTCGGCATAGGCAATGTAAAAGCATAAGCTTAACCCTCCACCTGAAGAAAGGTGGAGGGTTTCTTGCAGATTGTGCCGACAGGCAGGTGCGGCGGCTCCATACCCGAACTGCGTTCGGGTCAGCGACGGAGTCGCTGTTAAATCGCCCGAGGGCGATTTAATGGAGCCGCCTACCCGTTTTTAGCAAAAAACCAAAAGGAGTATCAGAGTCACTCAGTCAAATGCTCCGCATTTGACTGCTCTTCTATAAAAGAAAAGCCAAACTCATCCAACGCAAGCTGTCCACCTTCTCTTTCAGAGATATCAAGAATGAATTGGCTTACGCCATGAATTGCCTTTGGCATGAATTGAAGCTACGCTTCATTCGACTCCTAACTCTTCACTCCTGACTCCTAACTAAAAAAGGCGGGTAGGGATTAACCTACTCGCCTTAACTTTATCGCAATTCCGAATTTCGCATTCCGAATTCCTGATTTGCCTTACGCCTTTTTCTTGGTTGCCATCTTGATAAGAAGAAGAGCAAGGAAGAGAATTACAAACATAAGAGGAAGAACAATGTAAACCTTCTGCACAAAGCCTGCAATCACGAAGCCTACAAATGAAATAGCAGCTACGAAAATTGCATAAGGAAGCTGTGTGTTAACATGGTTGATGTGGTTGCACTGAGCGCCTGCTGATGCCATGATTGTTGTATCTGAAATGGGTGAGCAGTGGTCGCCGCAAACTGCACCTGCAAGACATGCTGACATACCGATGTAAAGAAGCTCGTCTGTGGGGTCGAAGATAGCTGCAACGATGGGAATGAGAATACCGAATGTACCCCATGATGTACCTGTTGCAAAAGCAAGAAGACAAGCAACAAGGAAGATGATTGCAGGAAGGAAGCTCTGAAGTCCCTCAGCTGCATTTTCCATAAGGTCGTGTACATAAACATCTGCACCGAGAAGACCTGTCATATTCTTAAGTGATGTTGCAAATGTAAGAATAAGGATAGCGGGTACCATTGAGATGAAGCCCTTGGGTACACATTCCATAGCTTCCTTGAAGCCGATAACGCGTCTTGCAACAAGGTAAATTACGATAAGTACGATTGCAACAAATGCGCCTAAGGGAAGTCCTACTGTAGCATCTGTGTTTGCGAAAGCGTCCTGAAGTGTTACGCCGCCGTCAAACATACCGCCGACATAGAGAAGACCCCATACGCAGGCTACGATAAGAACGATAATGGGAAGTGCAAGGTCAATAAGCTTACCCTTAGCATTGGGAGCGTCTTCAACAGCTTCTACTCTGTCACCTGTTGTGAAGAGGTCGCCCTTTGCAGCATTAGCCTCGTGAAGCTTCATTGAACCGAAGTCAACCTTCATAACTACGCTCATAATAACGAAACCGATTGTGAGAAGTGAATAGAAGTTATAGGGAATGGCCTTTACAAAGAGCTCGTAGCCGTTGAGGCCTGTGCCGCTTGCAAAGTCTGAAACTGCAGCAGCCCATGATGAAATGGGGGCAATCATACAGATGGGAGCTGCTGTTGCATCGATTATGTATGCGAGCTTTGCTCTTGAAATGCCCTTAGCATCTGTTACGGGACGCATAACTGAACCAACTGTAAGGCAGTTGAAATAGTCGTCGATGAAGATAAGGCAACCGAGAACAAATGTTGCAAGGAGTGCGCCTACCTTTGACTTAACGTGCTTCTGTGCCCACTTACCGAAAGCATATGAACCGCCGCACTTGTTGATAAGGGCAACAACGATACCGAGAATTACAAGGAATACAAAGATACCGGCTGTGCCTGATACTGCGCCGATGAAGCCTTCGTTAACGAGGTTGTCAATAGCTGTTGTAAGGTTGAATGATGATGAAAGAAGAGCACCGAAAATGATACCGATAAGAAGTGATGAATAAACTTCCTTGGTGATAAGTGCAAGACCGATAGCGATAATGGGCGGTACAAGTGCCCAGAATGTATTGGCATACTTGTTGGTTGCCTCTTCAGCTTCACCTGTTGTCTCTGTGTCCTCAGCAGGAGCTTCTGCGTCTACTGCCGGCATTTCGCCTTCAACAGCAGGTCCTTCACCGGGAGCTGCAGGAGCTGTGAGATCGTCGTCTGAAATCACTTCGTCAGGAGCATCAGTTGCCATAAGAACTTCGCCGGTTGCGATATCCTCTGTGGCAAAAACAAAACCTGACACAGGAACCGCAAGAGCAAAAACAACCATAACTGCAAGAAGTATTTTCGCAATGTTTTTCTTGGATTTTTGCATTTTATTTTCCTCCATTTTATAAAAGATGTAATTATTATACACCATTTTTTGAAAAAATCAATAAAAATTACAGATTGGGGGTTTAATTAAGCCTATATAACGTTGAAAGAGAGACCATCTTGGCCTCTCTTTCAATATATTTTCTCTTTTTAAAAGCATCAAATATGCTCTCACTCATTCGTGTTTCTGAAGTGTATACATTCTACCACCTTTTGTCTCTTAATTCAATATCCAAACTAACCAAAGAACATCTGATTATTTTGTCACTATTTACATTTTATATAGCTAAATCCACAACCTAGCAAGAAATAAACTGTGCAACTTTCATAAAAAATCCATTTAAATCCAAATAAGCAAAATAACTTCAGGATATTTTTTTGTAAAAACTGCAAAAAATCAAAGAAAATTTATAAATAAGTGGAAATATGCAAAAATATATGCTATAATAAAATGAAAATTTTTGTGCCGCAAAACACAAGCGGACAGATAAATAAAGATTAAGAGGTGCGAACAAATGAGTTTCAAAGAGTTAATCATCAACGCAGGTAGCTCATCACTTAAGTATCAGGTATTCGATATGCCCGAAGCAAAGGTTATCGCTAAGGGTATCTTCGAGCAGATCGGCACAGCCTGCACATTCACACACAAGGTAGACAAAGACGGCGAAGAGATTAAGGTTTACAACAAGAAGCCCGTTGAAGCAAATGACCACAACGATGCTATCACAATTCTTCTCGAGACACTTACCGACAAGGAAATCGGCGTTCTCGAATCAATGGCTGACATTAACGCTGTAGGTCACAGAGTTCTCCACGGCGGTGAAGAATTCAGCGGCAGTGTGCTTGTAACAGAAGACGTTAAGGCTGCAATCAGAAAGTG
>JAZSGK010000040.1:0-2253 GCA_045532695.1 Acutalibacteraceae bacterium | reverse complement strand
TTTTTCTATTCTGACGACATGCTTTTTGTTGACAAATCATATTATTGTATGGTAAAATACCCTTGAAATTAAAGTTTGGTTTAATTTTGCTTTAAACAAACTAATTCCCGAAAGGAGAAAAACAAATGAAAAAATTCTTATCAATCATCCTTGCAATTTTAATGGTTATGACAACCGTGCCCTTTGCCCTTGCGGCTGACGAGCCGATGAGCTATGTGCCTTTAGAATATGAGTCTCATAGTTTTGTAGGAGGCAATGATTTTATGTACACTTTTGGTGGCTCATATGGGGATGAAAATTATGAAAAGCTTTTTGATGATGACGCTGAAACAAAGATGTGCGCTTTGCATGGTTACTACAAGCCTTTCTTTTATAATTGTGAAGCCTTTGATATTGTTGCAAAAACAAAGAATGATATCGCGACCCAGATAGAAGGATACGAGATTGTTACAGCTAACGATGAACCGCAGCGAGATCCTGATGACTGGAAGTTTTATGGCTCAGCAGACGGCTTTGAATGGGGACTTATTGACGAAGTAACAGATGCGAATATTACAAATGATCGCAATGCTAAAGAGGTGTTCAAGCTCGAAAATGCTACAAAGGCGTACAAATACTTTAAGCTTGAAATTACCAATATAAAAACTGATTACAACAATACAAATGATCATGCATTACAGTTTTCTGAACTTCGTCTCATTGAACATAAACATTCTTTCACACAGTATAATACAACCGTGGAACCAACTTGTGATAATGCCGGTACTGAGGTAGCATACTGCGATGCCGGCTGTGATGTAACAGATGAAAAAGAAATTCCGATGCTCGGTCATGACATCGTTATCGACGAAGCAGCAGCACCCACTTGCACTCAGACAGGTCTCACAGAAGGTCAGCACTGCTCACGCTGTGATGATATGACAGTAGTTCAGGAAGTTGTCCCTGTACTCGATCACGCTGATGAAGACGGTGACGGTAAGTGCGACAACGGTGGTGAAGACATTGCCTGCCCCGACTGCGGCAGACCTGTTCATGAGGATACATTCATTCAGAACCTCGTTTGCCTTATCGTTATGCTTATCAACCTCATCAAGACAGCTTTCTGATAAACAAAAGCTTTCCGCCGTGGAGTAAAATCCTCGGCGGTTGTTTTATGCCCGATTAATAATATTTATCATGGTTGCCTCCTTGGCAAGGCATCATTTGTAAACAAAATGTTAAAACTTTCTCAAAACACTTTTCAAATTGCGACAAAAGATGTATTATATATTCACAACACAACACAAAAGGTGTTTTGTGTTTCAAAAATAACTACTTCTGGTTCTCTAATATCTGTAAGGTTCCGGACTGTGCGAGAGTGCAGTTCGGAATTTTACATTTTCTGAAGGGTTTGCGGCTGTTAGTCAGTCTGCGGTGGGGCGGCTCCGCAAAATCGCGAAGCGATTTCCGGCGATGCAATCGCCGCGCCAAGTTTCACTTGGCAGCGGAGCCGCCGCCTCCCTCCTGCACAAACTAAAAATAGCCGTTCCGCCTTTTCAGCGGAACGGCCTTGATTTTACTGTGATTTAAGCTTCACGAAGTGCCTTATGAGATAAACGGCAACACCAACGGGAATGGCAAAGATGACTATTTTTATTATCAGATGAATAGGAATATAATCATATATGCCGTCGCCTAAAATTGTGAAGAGTATAACTCTCGGCATTATGCCTATGACACTTGCAAAAAAATAACGGGGAAATTTAGCTTTCGATGCACCCCAGAAAAGGCTGACAAAGTCTATGGGGAAGACGGGAAGTGCTCTTATTGCAAGGAAGGCGGGGAAGTTGTCATTGAACTTCATATCGAGTATCTTTCGGCCGCCCTTGCTCTTTGCCAGAAGCTTATTTACATAGGCACCGCCCAGGAAAAGCCCCAGAAAATATGTTACGGTAACCTCTAAGATTATGCCCACAAGGCTGATAAGACAGGCCTGCCACACATCAAAAGCCATACCGATTGAAATATATATGAGTGAAGCGGGTATAATAAAGAGTACGGATTTTACGAGATACACGCCCCATATTGTGAGAATGGCAACTGTCACTGTTGAGCTCGCTTCCACGAGGGCACGCACATCTATATTTTTCAGCTTTTCATAATTTATAACGGCAAGGACAAATATTATCATTGCCACAGCCGCACGGAGAAGTGCTAATAATGTTGATTTGGTTTTAGGGTTCATATATTACTCCTTTTAGGAAACTTTTAGTA
>JAZSGK010000242.1:0-9695 GCA_045532695.1 Acutalibacteraceae bacterium | reverse complement strand
AATTCTTTCAGTTTATCAAGGAATGCCTCTTCGCCCCAGGTGTGGATTTTAAAAAACATCGCCTGGCTTCCGCCGGAAGTAATTGCCGAAAGATGAATGGGGCCGTTTCCGTTCTGAAACAGAGTTACATTCATACTGACGCGGTTTCCGCCTGCATAGCTGTAGCGTTCAAAAACTCTCACACTGCATTTTGCATCACCGCTACGAAAATCGCTCTTGTCTTCAAGTGAAGCAGATGCGCTGCCACTCATTATGCCGTCTTCGATTCTTCTCAATAACTGCTCAAAGTTTACATTAAGTGTCTGCTCTATTTTTGCCATAACATATCCTCCTGTTTTATGTTTTTCTGTCTCGCTCGCCGCGTGGCATTACTTTTTTGTAAAAAAGTAATCAAAAAACTTTGCTTGTTTTCCTCGGCAGGAAAAATCTTCCAACCTCGACGGGGGGGCCCCGCGTTCTGCGTTCTGCACTCTGCGTTTATTTCATCAGCCCCATACACCATATGACAACCAACGCCGTCAGCGTCACAAGTGTGTCAATGGTTATGCCGTAAAACATGGGCCTGAGACCCGCCTTCTTAAAGTCGGTTATACTCGTGCCTAAACCTATAGCCGCCAATGCTGTTACCATCAGAAACTTGCTCGCACCCTTTATAACGCCCGATACCTCAGCAGGAATCCAGCCGATACTGTTGATTATCGCAAGTGCCAGGAAGCCTGTAATAAACCAGGGTACTATCTTTACTATGTTTACCTTCTGTCCTCCGCTTGTTGCCTTAAGCTCTTTCTGTTTCATTTTTGTGCCGATATATGCAAAAACCAGCACCGTAGGAATAATCGCAATTGTTCTCGTCAGCTTTACCATTGTAGCAAAGTCTCCTGCAACCTCGGAAAAAGCATAGCCCGAAGCCACAACACTTGCCGTATCGTTTACCGATGTACCTGCCCATATGCCGTAAGCTATATCCGACATACCGAGTGCCTTGCCCATAAGAGGGTAAAGGGCAATCATCACCATATCAAAAAGGAATGTCGACGACATAGCAAAGGCTATGTCCTTATCCTCGGCATCAATTACAGGTGCAATAGCCGCAATAGCCGAGCCGCCGCAGATGCCTGTGCCTGCAGAAATAAGGTTGCCAAGCTTCCAGTTGAGTCCGAAAAGCTTTCTTACAAAATATCCGCCGCCAAAGCACATGGCAAAGGTGAATAACATTACAAAAAATGTCATCTTGCCCACAGACATAATGGTACCTACCGACAAGGATGCACCGAGAAGTATAATTGCTGTCTTGAGTATTCTCTTAGAGGTAAACTTAAGGGCAGGCTTTATCCATGCAGGATGAAAAAAGCTATTGATAATCGTACCCATAAACAAAGCAATAATAGACGCTCCGAGCAGCTCCCCGGGAATAAGACTCTCGAGAAAAACGGAAACACCTGCCACAGCGAAGCATATTGCAACGCCCAGTATAAACATACCCATATCTTTTGCTTTTATTTTCATAATATATCTCTCCTTGGATCTTACTTAATGATCCTCAAATAAATTTAAATCTGTATCAAGTCGTCACTCTGCATCACTTTTTGCTACCGCACAAAAAGCAGCCAAAAATGCGGACTTGTTCGGCGGCAGTTTATTTCATCATTCGACGAAACTCCCCGCAATTCCGTTACAATGCACCGAAGGTGCCACCATAACTTGCCGTCCCTGAAAGGTAATTCCCCTGTCAGGGGAAATGTCGCTTTAGCGACAAAGGGGTGCCCGTTTCCGGAGGAAAAGGTGACAGGCGCAGCCTGACGGAAGGGTTCTCCGAATTCCGAATTAAAAAAAGCTCCATCCACAATGCCTGCCGCATTGGGGATGAAGCTGTAGCTCCACGGTGCCACCCCGATTGAACGCATATGCGCTCCACTCGATGCCTTAACGCAGCAGACGGACCTTACGGTCAGCTCGGGAATGTCTTCGCCTTTTTCCTACACAAGCACTTCCAGCCAAGGTGCTTTTCTCTGAGGTGCGGTAGAAAGGTTACTCTTTTCCGTCATCGCTTTTATTATAGTATTGAATTATCCGTCAATTAAAATCCGTTTTTGGGATTTACGATGTCACGCCAGTCAAGATCGCCTCTTTCAAGGGCGTGAATAAGCGCTTCAGCCGTAGCAATATTAGTTGCAACGGGCACGTTATGCACATCGCAAAGTCTTAAAAGGTTGGCTTCATTGGGCTCATCCTTCTTAGCTGTCAGAGGATCTCTGAAAAGAAGAAGTAAGTCAATTTCGTTGCAGGCAATGCGTGCAGAAATCTGCTCCTCGCCGCCCTGATAACCGCAAAGGAACTTGACAATGTTGAGTCCTGTTGCTTCACTTACCATTTTGCCCGTTGTACCTGTTGCACAAAGGGAATGTTTACTGAGGGTGCCGCAATACGCAATGCAGAACTGTGTCATAAGCTCTTTTTTCGCGTCGTGCGCAATAAGTGCAATGTTCAAAATAGTTTCCACCTTTCTCCTATTGATTGTTTATTCTCTAAAAAAAGACAACTAATCGATATAATGATATCAAAAAAAATGTCGCTTTGCAATAGCTTTTTTGAAATTTAGTCGAAAAATATTCATAATATTAGAAGAATATTAGTTTTATTTTCATTTTTAAACCTTGAGCACTGCCGTCTGACCCGCTATTCTCCTTGCAATATTGCTCAGAGCCTTATAGGAAACCTGACCTTTTCTGTAAACATTTCTGCCCATAGCACCGAGTCTTATTTTCGGGTCCTCAGGTACAATGCCTATGAGCTGAATCTGTGTTGCATCAATAACAGAGTCGAAGTTGAGGAGCCTGCCTCTTACAACATCTCTCTTTGATACGCGGTTTATGACAAGTCGGATATTCTTTATACCTGCCTTTTCTATCTCCTTACCTGCTATGCAAGCGCTTCTTACACATACAAGATCAGGAGTGGAAATAACTATAGCTCTGTCTGCAACACTCAGAGCAATATGAAGGCCTCTGTCGATACCTGCGGGAGCGTCAAGAAGGATGTAGTCAAAGTCCTTTTCATATTTGCCCACAAGCCACTTCATTGAAAAGTCGCTGATATTATCATAGTCATCGGGGCAGGTAATAACACTCAGACCCTCGTTTTCATATACTGCTTCATCGGCACTACATCTCTGGAAAATCACGTCACCGAAGTTATATACCATTTTTTCCGTTACACCTGTAAGCACATCGAGACTTCTCAGACAGTCGCAGTCTATAAGAAGCACTCTCTTGCCCAGAGCACTCAGTGCCTTGCCGAAGCCCACACAAAGCGAGGTCTTTCCGACGCCGCCCTTGCCTGATGCTATTACGATTTTCTGAGCCATAAATTCACCCTCTATATTTTTACTTGAGTAAGCTGTTTTCTTTCTGTAAGTTTTCTTCGGTATCCTTAGTAGCGAAGTAATGCTCCATAATTGCCGAAGCAATAGGCGCTGTTGAGCCACCGCTGCCTGCGCCCTCGACGCTGACACATATTGCAATTTCGGGGTCCTCATAAGGAGCAAAGGTAATAAGGAAACCGTTGTAGGTTTCGATGTATCTTCCGTTTACCTTCTTTGCAACTGTTGTGGTACCTGTCTTTGCTGCAACCTTGCAGGGTACTCTTGAGAAGTTAGCATAGCTCTCGGTACCTACAAGAAGCATACCTCTGTGGACAAGGTCCCAGTTTTCATCTGAGAAGCTGGCCTTTGAAAGTATCTGTGAGCCTGTTTCCATAACAGTTTCGGAAAGGTCGGAGCTCTTTACGCTTTTTATGACGTGAGCCTTATATCTTGTGCCTCTGTTTGCGATAGTCGAAACATATGAGCAAAGCTGTATAGGTGTAAACTGGTTGTCACCGTGACCGATGCCTGCCTGAATGGTAAGACCGGGAGTCCACATTTCGCCCTTGAGCTCTCTGTGCTTGACTGTGTCAACAGTGCCTTCACTTTCTGTAAGCTCTATACCCGTAGGCTCACCGAGACCGAACATTGAGAAGTAGCTGTTGAGCTTTTCAATGCCGAGACGTCTTGCAGTTTCATAGAAATAGATATTGCAGGAATTATATATAGCATTGACTACATTCTGATATCCGTGCACATTGGTACAGCCGGGCTGATAGTCCTTATAATGCTTGTAGATACCTGTGCAGACAATACCCTTGTCATACTCTATCAGCCCCTCTTCAAGGCCTGCCATTGCAACGGCCGGCTTGATAGTTGAACCGGGGGTGTAGGTACTTCTCAGCGCTCTGTTCCAGAGAGGCTTGCTTACGTCCTTGGAAAGCTTTTCGTAGTCGTCCTGATAGGTTGAATTGTCATAGTTTGGATATGAGGCAATAGCCAGAACCTCGTTGTTTCTCGTATCCATTACAACTGCGGAGCCTGTGAGCATATAGCTTCGGTCTGTTGAAATCTGAAGATTCTTTATGCCCTCAGCAAGAGCGTCCTGAGTTACCTTCTGTATATCCTTGTCTATTGTGAGAATTACCGTATTACCCTGCTCGGGCATAAGTGTATATTCTTCGGTTTTGTTGCCGTCAGCGTCGGTGGTAATGGTCTTTATGCCGTTTTTACCTCTGAGATAGCTTTCCATTGTGGATTCGATACCGCTTTTGCCTATCATATCGTTAATGGTATAGCCGTCTTCTTTTCTGCTTTCGTATTCCTCTTCACTGATGTTGGCGACGATGCCTAAAATATGAGGTGCGAGAGTGCCGTCATAGTAATCTCTGTCACTTGCAACCTGAACATCAACACCTGGGAAATGGTCGCTTCTCTCTTTTATTGCCGAGACAAGTGCACTGGAAACATCGGAAGCAAATTCATAGTTGCGGCCTGTATTAAAGCCGTCTTTTACCATTGAATAATAAACCGAGGCAATATTCCTCGCATCTTTCAGAGAGTATTCCTCAAGCTTATATTTGCTCACAAGAGCATTGAAGCAGTCCTCAACATCGGCATAATAGTTAAGGTCAAGGAAGGCCTCACTTTTAAGATAGGAAGCCTCGTTAGGTTTCTCCTCATCGAATTTAAGCTTACCGCTTTTTGTTACGAGAATGGGCAGATTGTCATTCCATTCCACCTTATTCTTTTTGAACATACGGATAAGCTCAATCATTATTTTGTTTCTTTCGGTGTAATCCTTAGGGAAAGAAAGATAGTTGAAGATAATCTTATTGACCTGCTTGTTGGTAACAAGAGGATAACCGTTTCTGTCTAAGATTTCACCTCTTATTGAAGGTACCGACACAGATACAACAGACACAGCCGCTTCATTTTCTTCCTGAGTACCTATAACCTGCACTCTGAAAAGATGCGTCAGGAAAAGAGCGCAAAGAACACATATAAATACCATAGCATATATACCGCGCTTTTTATTGACTTTGGTGTTCATATACATCGCTCCTTTCTTTGATTGTTTATCCTTTATTATATTCTTCAGACTTTAAATGAGTTTAATATTTTTTGCTCTGAGCCTTGTCGGTGGTAAGCTTTACAATAAATCTTACGAGATAATAGTACACTGCCGTAAATGCAAGTGAATAGAGTCCCGAGGGAAGGTAGAAGCTTAAAAGCAGTGAGAAGGCTCCCTCGTACCCGCGCATAAGAATAAATATGAGCCAGTAGGAAACCGTCACAAAGCTGCAGGCACCAAGAGATAAGAGCAGTGCGGCAAAAACATTGTTTCTCACAAGATAGGTCACAGCAGCGCCTGCCGTAAAGCCCGCAAGGGCAAGCACCACGGCATAAAAGCCGTCACCGCGTACAGTTGCGAAGTCCCAGAGGACACCTGCAAGAATACCGAAGGAAAGTCCGCCCATACTCTTTTCATTCATTGCAATGCACACCGTAAGAGGTATCAGCAAAAAGGCCTTTGCTCCGAAAACAGACGGAATGGCTCCGCCCGTATGCTGGAAAACAGCAGTTATTGCAAGAAGAAAGACAAAAAGAGCATGTCGGATATATAAATTTTTATTATCAGCAAACTTCACTCTTTTCACCTTCCTTTTTTAATGAACTTTATTCTATAATTTCTTCAATACCCTGACCGTCAAAGTCAGTGATGACGAAAAGGTCTTCTATATCTTTTACATTGACTCCCGGCTCGATTACTGCGTAGTTTGAAAGGTCGTATCCGCTTTCGCAGACCTCGGAAACAGTACCGATAATAAGCCCTTTCGGATAAATACCGCCGATACCCGAGGTTAAAACAATGCCACCCGGGGACACTGCCGTTGTTCTTTCAAGACCTGAGAAAATACAGCTTCCCTTCAGGGCGTATTCTGCCGTAGTTGTCACATAGGCAGTCTCTCTTGTCTTGCTGTCAAGGGCGCTTATGTTGATATCAGGATTAAGAACAGACTGCACCACACTATAGGAGGGGTGAACCTTCTTTACAATGCCGACAACATAATTGCCGTAAACAGCAGGGTCATTGACACTGACACCGTCATTTGAGCCCTTGTCAATAATCAGTGAAGAGAACATATCACCGCTGTCTGTGCCGATGATGCTTGCTCTCTCGAGAGCATAGTCAGGATTTTCCTCTTTTACGCCGAGCATCGTCTCATAGGAGGCAATCTTCTCAAGCATATCGTTATAATCCACAAGCTGATTTTCATACTCTGCCACCTTCTGGCGGAGTCTTTCTATTTCATTTTTATAGCTGCCCGAGCTTCTGAAGCTGTCTCCCAGCCAGCCTACGTTTTCGGCAATATATCCTGCCGCTTTCTGCAATGGGCTGAACACCGTACCGATTACATTGGTTACGGGAGAAGATGAATCAGAGGTTGCAACAGCGATAACTGCACCGATTAAAAGGGCACAGATTACAAGCATAAAGGTTTTAAACTTTTTACTTTTTAAAAACTGAAGCATTTTAATACTCCTCAAATATAATATTATCTGATATCTTGATTCATAATTAAAAATGGCGGAAACAAGTTACCCAATACCGCCTGAGTCCGACGCCACTCTGCGTTCTGCACTCTGCGTTCCTTTAAAATCTCTTGCCGACTGTGCCGAGAACATCGCTTTCAAGATAAATACCCGTGCCGTCAACAACACAGTCAAGGGGATTGTCCGCAACATGAACAGGCATACCTGTCTGCTGAGTGATAAGCTTATCGATACCGCGAAGAAGTGCGCCGCCGCCTGTAAGAGTAATGCCGTGCTCCATAATATCAGCTGACAGCTCAGGCGGAGTCTTTTCAAGAGTTGACTTGATAGCGTCGAGTATCTGATTTACGTTATCAGCGAGAGCCTCTCTTATCTCCTCGCTTGTTATTGTGATATTCTTAGGCAGACCGTCTACAAGATTTCTGCCCTTGATTTCCATTCTGCCCTCACCCTCATACTCGAGAGCTGAGCCGATTTTGATTTTTATATCCTCAGCGGTTCTTTCACCGATGAGAAGATTATACTTTTTCTTTACATAAAGACTGATTGCGCTGTCAAAGCTGTCGCCTGCGGATCTTACTGAGCGTGAGCACACAATATCACCAAGGGATATAACTGCAACCTCGGCTGTACCGCCGCCGATGTCTACTATCATACTGCCGATTGCTTCACTGACGGGAAGTCCTGCACCGATAGCCGCAGCCATAGGTTCTTCAATAAGGCTTACATACTTCGCACCTGCTTCAATAGCAACGTCATGCACATTTCGTCTTTCAACCTCTGTAACGCCTGAGGGAATGCAGATAACTACTCTCGCTTTGGCAAGGTACGCACCGCCGAGAGCTCTCTGGATAAACTTCTTGAGCATTTCGCAGGTTACGTCAAAGTCTGCAATTACACCGTCCTTAAGAGGGCGCATAGCTGTAATTGAGCCGGGGGTTCTGCCTATCATTTCCTTGGCCTGCATACCTACGGAAACCACCTTAGCAGGCTTTGAGCTTACGTTGATTGCAACAACTGACGGCTCACGGATAACGATACCCTTACCCTTAACGAAAACGAGGGTATTGGCTGTGCCTAAATCTATACCGATGTCCTGGGAAAATAACATATATAATTTCTCCTTCCGGATGTAAATTCAATTGGATATAGTTTGATATTTTATTATATAATAAAAACCTTATTTACTCAATAGCAATAGCAAAAAAATTTTACTTTTTTAATTCTTGACTCTTTCGGGCAGGTTAATACAAGGCAGACTCGTAAGGAAACAGCTGCCGGGGGCTCAGGAGCCGAATGAAATTCGGCTGAGGGGCGCAGCCCCTCCCAACGCCCGCCGCGGCGGGCGTTGCCTGAGCCCCCGAATCTATTTCAGGCAGAAACTGCAAAAAACAGCCCCTGCCCGTCCCTAAATTATAATTTCACCTTACCGTAAACGCCAAACTCCGAAAGCACTCTTGACGCCTGAGACACAGGCAGACCCATAACGGAAAAGTAGTCGCCCTTTATCTCTTTTACAAGAACACTGCCGTAGCCCTGAATGCCGTAGGCGCCTGCTTTATCTGCGCATTCGCCGGTTGCGATATAACTCTTTATTGTCTCATCGCTGAGAGGATAGAATTCCACTCTTGTTGTGTTGCTGAAAACCGAAACCTGCTCAGCCGAGCAGATGCAGACTCCCGTTGAAACTGTATGCACTTTGCCCGAGAGCATACGAAGCATATTAAAAGCGTCATTATCATCTGTGGGCTTACCTAAGATTTTGCCGTCTATGGCAACAACAGTATCACAGCCGAAAACAACTGCATCTTTGTTACTCTCCCACACTGACATAGCCTTTCTTCCGGCAAGCTCTTCAACTGTTTTTTCAGGTGTCAGATCTTCGCTTATATTTTCGTCAGCATCGGATACTATTATCTCAAAATCGAAGCCTGCATTAGAAAGAATCTCTTTTCTTCTGGGTGAAGCCGAAGCTAAAATAAATCTCGTCATTATATTTTGCCCTCACTTCTTAAAACGCTGAGCTTGAGTATAGCTGCAACAGTTTTGGCGTCACGGATTTCGCCCCTCATTACCATAGAGAGAGCGTCGCTGAATTTCACCTTTTCAACGCCTAAGAATTCGCCCTCATCAAGGTGCTGATGTGTCTTTTTAAGTCCCGTTGCCGCATACATACGTATTATCTCACTGCAATAGGCCACTGTGGGATAAATCTCACCTAAGGATATGACCTTATCAGCCACTATTCCGCATTCCTCTTCAAGCTCACGCTTGCCTGCTTCGAGAGGGTCTTCACCCTTTTCGAGTTTACCTGCAGGCACCTCTAAAAGCTCTCTGTGGAAGGGATAGCGGTACTGTCTTACCATAAGAAGCTCGTCATCCTCTGTCATAGCCGCAACACAAACACCGCCGCTGTGCTCGACTACCTCTCTGAAGGTTTTTGTACCGTCGGACAGCTCAACATCGTCAAGGTGTACCCTTATAATTTTGCCGTCGAATATTTCTTTTTCATTTAAGGTTTTTTCGCTGAAGCTCATAAAAAAATCCGCCTTTCATCATATCCTGATTCACCTCTTAATATAATAAATTAAGGACAGGTGATAAAATTGAATTACATAGTTAAACCCATTACCTTTGATTATAGCACAAATAAAGAAATAATTGAAGAGCTAATTTTAGAATATCCCTTTTTATCTGCAGAGCTTTGCGGAAGGACAGCCCTTGGCAGAGGCATTTTCTCACTTAACATCGGCAATCAGGACAACTCTGTCATTTA
>JAZSGK010000060.1:0-8829 GCA_045532695.1 Acutalibacteraceae bacterium | reverse complement strand
GGTACTATCGCTAAAAGCGGCTCACTTGACTTCAAGAGTGACCTTGAAAAAGACAGCGATGTTGAAATCATCGGTCAGTTCGGTGTAGGCTTCTACTCAGCATTTATGGTAAGCGATAAGGTCAGCGTACTCTCAAAGGCTCAGGGCTCTGATAAGGCTAATCTCTGGGAAAGCGAAGGCGTTGACGGTTATACTGTCGCTGAAGCAGAAAAAGATACGGCAGGTACCCTTATCACTCTTAAAATTAAAGAAAACACCGAAAACGAAAACTATGACCAGTATCTTGACCAGTACGCTCTCAAGGATATCGTAGGCAGATATTCAGATTACATCCGCTATCCCATTATGCTTGATATGACTTCAACTCAGCTTAAAGAGGGCACGGAAGACGAATATGAAACCGTAACGGAAAACACTCAGCTCAACTCAATGGTACCCCTCTGGAGAAAATCTAAGAGTGAAATCAAGGAAGAAGAGTACAACGAATTCTATCAGTCAAAGTTCTATGACTTCCAGGCTCCCCTTAAGACTATCCACTCCAAGACTGAGGGTCAGGTATCTTACGATGCACTTCTCTATATCCCCTCTCATGCACCCTTCGACTTCTATTCCAAGGACTATGAAAAGGGCTTACAGCTCTATTCCAACGGTGTGCTCATTATGGATAAGTGTGCAGAGCTTCTCCCGGACTATTTCAGCTTTGTCAAGGGTCTTGTGGACTCTGCCGATCTTTCCCTCAATATCTCAAGAGAGACACTTCAGCATGACCATATACTCAAGGTAATTGCAAAGAACATCGAAAAGAAAATCAAAAACGAGCTTTCAAAGCTTCTCAAAGACAACCGTGAGGACTATGAAAAATTCTACAGTACCTTCGGCTTACAGCTGAAATACGGTGTTTATACCGACTATGGTGCTCACAAGGACACACTTCAGGATCTTATTATGTTCTATTCATCATCAGAAAAGAAGCTTGTAACACTCTCTGAATATGTGGATAGAATGAAAGAGGAGCAGAAGACAATCTACTATGCCTGCGGTGAAACTACAGATAAGATTGATATGCTCCCCCAGAGCGATGCAGTCAAGGGCAAGGGCTATGAAATTCTCTACCTCACCGACGATGTTGACGAATTTGCCCTTCAGATGCTTATGCAGTATAAGGAAAAGACCTTTACTAATATCTGTGCAGGTAATCTCGATTTAGGTGACGACAAGGAAAAGGAAGAGACAGAAAAGGAAAACGAGGACACCAAGGAGCTTCGCACCTTCCTCAAAGAGAGTATCGGCAATGCCGTCAACGAGGTACGCTTCACCTCCAAGCTTCAGAAGCACCCCGTCTGTCTTACAAGTGAAGGTATGCTTTCCCTCGAAATGGAAAAGGTACTCTCAGCAATGCCCGGCGGCAACGGTGCCAAGGCTACACTGGTGCTTGAAATAAACAAAAACCACCCCATTGCTGAAAAATTAAAGAGCCTTTATGAAAGCGACAAGGATACAGCAGCCAAATATGCAAAGCTTCTTTATGCTCAGGGCTGCCTCATTGCAGGCAAGGCTATCGACAGCCCCGCTGAGCTTTGCGATATGATTTGCTCACTGATGTAAAAATATTGTCAAAAAGCTATTGACAAATACTGTCTATGGTGATATATATAACTCATAGAAAACTTTATCGAAAGGAGCGAAACAGGAATGATTTATATCTGTGATGTCTGCGGCTGGGAATATGACGAGGATGAAGGCTTCCCCGAGCTTGAAATTGAACCCGGTACAGCCTTTGAGGATTTACCCGACGACTTTGAATGTCCTCATTGCGCAGTAGGAAAAGAAAACTTTTCGCTCAGCGAATAAAAGAAAACATCATACTAAAAGTAAAGACGGCTTCCCGGTGAAGTCGTCTTTTTATATAGAAAGAGGCAAACCTTAAAGCATCAATTCTCTGTCATTTACGACCTATCTGTAATATTATCTTTTTACTATTGATTTTTATTATTGAAATATGGTATATTTAGTTAGAATTTATTTTAATTAAAGGAGACACTAAGATGAACAAAAAAACCGGTTCTGTCATTTCACTGTTGTTGAGCATTATTCTCATTTTTTCTGTTGTCTGCCCCATGGCCTTTGCAGCAGACACTGAAGAAAAAAACTATCCTGTAATATACATCAGCGGTTACGGCGGCAATCTTTATAAGGAAAAGGACAACCCTAAATCAGAAATGATTTACCCTCTTGATATCGACCTTGAAGCTACTCTCAAGGAAGCTCTCGAGCCCATCGGTACAGAGCTTGCCAACGGCTTTCTGACAGGCGACTGGGATAAATACTGCGATGAGATCTATAACACGGTTGCTCCCCTGTTTGAAGGTATTGTTCTCAATCCCGACGGTACAACCAAAGACAACTCAGGCCGAGGCTTCGCTCTTTCGGGTAAGTATCTGAACAAAAGCAGATTCAGCGGCGGTGAGGCTGCTCTCCCCTATGACTGGAGACTTTCGGTTGAAACTTCTGCAGAAATGCTCAGCACCCTCGTTGATGAGGTTATGAGAATACACAAAGTTGACAAAGTAAATATCGTCGCCCGCTGTCTTGCAGGCAACATCCTTTCAGCTTATCTTAAGAATGATGAGACAGCTTCTCAGAAGATAAACAAGGCTGTTTTCTTCATTCCCTCAACAGAAGGAGCAAACCTTATAGGCTCTATCTTCTCAGGCAGAATTGAACTGCAGGCCGAAAGCATTGATACATATATTGAAGAGATTCTCAAGTATAAAGAAGTTATCGACGATCCTGCTATCTCAGATTTCCTTACAGTTATGCTTACAATTCTCGAGCAGGCAACCGTTCTTGACTTTAGTGTGGAATTCCTCCAGGAGTGTCTCGAAACCATCAAGAACAACATCATTCCGAGACTCATAAGAAGCACCTACGGCTCATTCCCCTCTTTCTGGGCAATGGTACCTGCCGAATACTTTGAAGATGCTATAGAATTTGTCTACAGTACCCCCGAGCTCAAAGAGGAATACAAGGGTACAATCGACTTAGCAAGAAGCTATCACGAAAATATTCAGAAAACCTCCAGGGAAGACCTGAAGGCTCTGAGCTCAGTAATTGATATCAGTGTTATTTCCAAATACAATCTTCCTCTCCCGCCCCTTTTCGCAGAATGCGACAATATGAGTGACGGCGTTACCGAAACAGTGTATACTTCATTCGGTGCAACAACCAACAAATATAACAAACCTCTTTCAGCTGACTATATAGCTTCAATCAGTCAGGAGAATATGAAGTATCTTTCACCCGACAAGAAAATTGATGCTTCAACCTGTCTTTTCCCCGACACAACATGGTTCCTCAAAAACAGCTATCACGACCACTTCCCCGACTGTGTTGACGTATTGCTTGAAACAATCCTTACAAGCGATAATATGACTGTATTTTCAAATGAAACCTATCCTCAGTACCTCGATGCAGAGGTAGAAGGTCTGAAGCTTGTTCCTGTTGTCGGTGAAGATAAAGAGAGACCCGAGCTCGACTCCAAGGAAGGCAAGCTGGATATGATTTTCAGATTTGTCAGAGCTATCATCAATTTCATTATAATGCTTTTCAGCAAGGCAAAATAAGCACATAATAATGAATTAGTCCCATCCTTTCGGGTGGGACTTTTCTTGTATACAAAAAACGCAGAAGCCATATGACCTCTGCGCTTATGTTTTATTTTACTTTTATGCTCTTTACACTGCTATATGAGCCAAAGACCGTACTGCCCTCTTTGGGTTTTACATAGCCTCTGACTTTGAAGTAATACTTCTTACCCGACTTAAGAGTTTTGGTGTATTTCTCTTTTGAAAGACTTGTGAGCTTTTTATAGTTTTTGCCGTCAGCTGAATAGTAAATCTGATACCCTGTTACACCTGTAACCTCTGTCCAGGAAAGTGTCACCTTACCTTTTGCAGAAGAAACCTTAAGAGTGGGAGTTTTCGGCGTTATGACAAAGTCAAGCTCTTTTGTGCCGCTGTAGTTGCCCTTGAATGTAACAGTGATTATGTATCTACCGGGCATTTTTCTGCCGCTTGCATACTTAACGGTATAATCCCTATCCTTCTTTAAGGTGTTACCCTTTGAATCCTTGACGATAACTGAGGGTGTTCTCTTCTTGCCGTTGTAGGTACACTTGGAAGTAGAAAGCCTGATACTGCTGATTTTATAAACAGTTTCGGTGTAGCTTTCACCGCATGAGCAGGTATACTGTACCTTGCCGCCGGCTTTGGTTGTGGCTTTCTTGGTAACCTTCACCTCATCGTAGCTGTGGACATGAGCCTCTTTGAAAATGACCTCATTGAAATATACCGAATCTTTATCAATATCTATCTCGTTAAATTCAGCTTCGCTGCCGTCATAGTAAACCTTAGCAAGAGACGAGCAGTAAGCAAAGGAGCAAAACTCAATAGCCTTTATACTGTCGGGGAGATAAACGGACTCAAGATTTTTAGCACCGTAAAAACTGTTTTCGCCTATAACCTCAACACCTTCCGGTACTGTATATGAGGTCTCTTCCCTGCCTCTCGGATACAGCACAAGCCTTGTTTTATCCTTACTGAAAACTACACCGTCTGCTACGCAGAGACTCTCGTTGTTTTCGCTGATAATAATCTCTTTAAGAGCATTACACTCCATAAAAAATCCGATATTCGTTATATTTGAGGGCAGTTCTATTTTTTCAAGCTTATAACAAGTGTTAATTGCCATAGTGCTTATTTCTTTTAAGCTGCCTTCCTCAAATTTTATGCTTTCAAGGTCACTGCAATAATAGATTGATTCGTCTTCAAGAGTTTCGACACTGCCCGGTATTGTGAGCTCGGTGAGGCCGTTGGAATAAATAGCATATCTTTCAATTTTAGTCACCGTATCGGGTATAATGAGCTCTTTGATTTCAAGACATCTTACCGAAAGCTCGCCGATAACTTCGACACCTGCCGGGATTTCGAAGCTTTCCATTTTCTTGTTGGCAGGTACATTAACAAGAGTCTTTCCGGCTTTATCATAGAGTATTCCGTCAGCAGAAGAATAGTATTCACTCTCCTGTGCAACTTCTATGCTTTGGAGTCCGTAACAGCAAAAGAAAGCTCGCTTGCTTATATTCTCTACAGTTGAAGGAATTTCAATAACCTCGATGTTGTCAGTCATATAGAATGTACTCTCGATAGTTTTTACGCCCTCGGGAATTACGA
The DNA here is from genome assembly GCA_045532695.1 of Acutalibacteraceae bacterium. GTDB lineage: Bacteria > Bacillota > Clostridia > Oscillospirales > Acutalibacteraceae > UBA6857. The sequence goes on along the minus strand of JAZSGK010000060.1, from coordinate 3,598 downwards.
CCTTTGTAACATCAGCGTTTCCTCGAAAAACATCACTGCCTAAAGTACTGACAGATACACCCTCAATTTCTGCAGGGATATTTACTGTGCCTTCATTACCAAGGTACTTTGTAATTTTTGCTGTACCGTCTCCTGTAACCTCGTATTTCCAGTTATTTTCCGCCACTGTTTCATCTTCGGCCCATGACATTACGGCAAAGGACAAAGCAAGAATGACTGTAAAGAGTATCACGCTTAGTTTTTTCATATTTTCTTCTCTCCTTTTTTATTGGTAAGATAATTATAACAGTAATTTAATATAGGGTCAATATGAGTTTTTTTAATTTATTTTAAAAAATTCATCAAAATATTTCATATGGATAACACAAAGATTATTCTGATGCATAAAAAACGCAGAAGCCATATGACCTCTGCGCTAACTTATTTATCCTCGTGGGACAGACTTTCTTTTCCCGGAAGGAAAGAATCAAAAATAACTTTGCTTATTCTTCCTTTTTATTTTCTTCTCTTGTGTTTTCCTGGCCCTTATAAACCACAAACTTACAGAAAAGATACTCAAGAACCATATTGGAAAGCATTGTCACAGCAAGAACTATATATTCATTGATACCCTTGCCTGTTGCCATATTGCCAAGTACAGTTGAAACGGGAGTGAACACAAGATAGAAGCCGAAAACCTTTGCCATAGCGATAGGGATATTTGCAGCTGACTTAAAGGTGAAACGGCGGTTGAATGTAAAGTTCCAGATAACGGAAAGTGTAAGAGCTATAAGATAGCATACACCGTACTCAGAACTGAGTATATGCATAATCTTTTCGTTTTCGATGTTGATGTTGGGGAGCACAAGCTCATTGAGCAGTGTAAAAGAGCCCACCTGAATGATACCTGCCGAAGCAGAGAAAAGTGCAAACTTCACAGCCTGCAATGCATTGTTGTTTTTCATATTTTCTTCCTCCTTTGCCGTTTATCGGCTTACAGGCTTATTATACTCCCCTTTTATGTAAAAAGCAAGTGCAGAAGCCGCTTAACTTCTGCACTGTTTCATTTTCTATAGTCCTCGCCGGACAGGCGTTACTTTCTTGAAAGAAAGTAACCAAAGAACTTTAATTGTTATTTCTTAAGGCTTATTCCCTTTGTTTCAAGGTCAGCAATAATACCGCCGACAACATCCATAACCTCATCCTTAGTAAGAGTCTTCTCAGGATGTGCAAAAGTAATTCTTGAAGTGATTGACTTGCCGTTTTCGTCTTCGTAAGTGTCAACAACCTCTACCTTCTTAACGAGAGGACAGGAAGCATCTGCAATAGCCTTGCCGATAGGTGCAAACTTACTGCTAACGAATGAAAGGTCAATTTCAATACCCGGGAACTTTGAAGGCTCCTCGTACTTGATAGCATCAGCTGCAGCCTCTGCAAAATCTGTTACATCGATTTCAGCATAAACGATGTTAGCCTTCTTATCAACCTTCTTTGATACTGTGGGATGTACAATGCCGATTTCACCGATAGCCTTGCCGCCAAGAATTACAGCATTGAGGTTTTTCGGGTGCTGATAGCAATGGGAAGCTTCCATAGCCTCATAGGAAAGTGAAAGGTGCTTGATATCAAGAGCAATAGTTGCAAGCATATCACGAAGCTCGAAGTAGATTTCTTCCATTGACTTTGTCTTTGAGAAGAGAGTGATCGTAAGCTTCTTTCTTTCATTGCAGAGTCCGTCTTCCTTAAGACCTTCAACTACTCTGCCCACCTCGAAGATACCGAATGAGGAAGAATATGTGTTGTTTATCTTAGCCTGGCAAAGCTGAGTGGGAACGATTGACTTTCTGATAACCTCGATATTGGGGTTAGTAGCGTTAATGAGCTTGATGTTGTCTTCGATTTCGATGCCGAGAGCCTTACACTCATCATAATACATCCATACATAGGAGTGCATTTCATGAAGTGAGAAGCGCTTTACAAGGATATCCTTGATCTTGTCTTCTACAGTTTTTTCCACGTCGGGGCGTACGGGGTAGAGAGGAGTCTCTGTAGTGTGAATATCGAAATTGTCATAGCCGTAAATTCTTGTGATTTCTTCGATAATATCAGCCTTGATGGTTACGTCCTTGGTCGCTCTCCATGAGGGTACCGAAACAGTAAAGTCGTCGCCTTTAAGCTCAACACCGAAGCCGAGGCTTTCGAGGGTCTTCACGATTGTTTCGTTGCTGATTTCGATACCTGTATATCTGTCAACAAACTTCTTATCGAAGCTGAGGCTTACCTTATCGTATTCGAAGGCTCTTTCGTCTGTAAGTGAAGAAACAACTGTAACGCCGCTGTCGATATCCTGAAGAAGCTTTACAAAACGTGCAATAGCAGGTACTGTCATTTCGGGGTCAAGGCACTTCTCATATCTCATTGAAGCGTCTGTTCTGTGAGCAAGTCTTACTGTTGACTTACGGATTGATACAGCGTCAAAGGTAGCACTTTCAAGGGTAAGAGTTGTTGTATCCTCAACGATTTCACTCTCGAGGCCGCCCATAATACCTGCAATAGCAACAGGCGTGTCACCGTTACAGATCATGAGGGTATTTTCATCGATGTTTCTTTCTACACCGTCAAGAGTCTGGAATGTAAAGGGATTGTCGAAGCGCTTGATGCGGAGCTTTTCAACCTTTCTTGAGTCGAAGGCGTGCATGGGCTGACCCATTTCGAGCATAAGGTAGTTTGTAAGGTCAGCAAGAAGGTTAATGCTTCTCATACCGCAGTAGAAAAGTCTGATCTGCATATTCACAGGGCTTACATTCTTTGTGATATTTTCAACCTGTAAGCAGGAATATCTCTGGCAAAGAGGATCTTCGATTTTCATATCAACCTTGGGAAGGCTCTCATACTTTGAAAGATCTACACTTTGAGGAGCCTTAAGAGGTCTGCCTGCAAGAGCTGCAAACTCTCTTGCGATACCGTAGTGACCCCAGAGGTCAGGTCTGTTTGTGAGTGACTTATTGTCAACCTCGAAGATAATATCTTCAACCTCGTAAGCTTCCTTGATGTCGGTACCGTTGGGGATATCGTCAATAATATCCATAATACCGCTGTTGTCGTCGCTGATACCGATTTCCTTACCGCTGCAGCACATACCGTAGGAGGTGTAACCTGCAAGAGCTCTGGGAGTGATGTCGATTTCGCCGATCTTTGCACCGATTTTTGCAAAAGCAGTCTTCATACCTACTCTTACGTTGGGTGCACCGCAGACAACATCTGTGAGAACGCCGTCACCTGCATCAACCTTCAAAAGGTGAAGCTTCTTTGATTCCGGGTGATCAGCTATTTCCTTGATCTCGGCAACAACGATACCGCTGATATCGCTGCCCTTGAAGAAAATTTCGTTTTCTACTTCAGCTGTTGACAGGGAGAAACGGTGGATAAGATCGAGCTTATCGATACCGCTGAGGTCAACAAAGTCTGAAATCCAATTCATTGATAAAAACATAAGTTACTCTCTCCTTTCCTCTTATTCGTCGTCCGTGAACTGTGTAAGGGACTTCAGTGAGCCGCCGTTAAGGTCACGGATATCTTTAATGCCGTATTTCATCATAACAAGTCTTGTAAGACCAAG
>JAZSGK010000037.1:0-4105 GCA_045532695.1 Acutalibacteraceae bacterium | reverse complement strand
CCCTTGACTTTTAAAGTCACTTGTGATAATATACTTAGGCATTTGTATCACAGTTATGTGGTTGGTGCCGGCTGAATTCAGTCAGTATAATAGCAAGCGGTCCTCTGCCGACTAAGTTTTCGGCACGAACGTGGCAGAATTTAGGAGGATAAAAACCAATGGACAAACTCAAGCTCATCTCAGACGCAAGCCTTAAGGCTGATGCTCCCAAACTCGAAATCGGTAGCACTGTTCGTGTTCACGTTAAAATTCGTGAAGGCGAAAGAGAAAGAATCCAGGTATTCGAGGGCACAATCATTGCTCTTAAAGGCAGCGGCATCTCATCAACCTTCACAGTTCGTCGTGTATCATACGGCGTAGGTGTTGAAAGAGTATTCCCTGTTCACTCACCTAACGTAGCTAAGGTTGAACTTGTCAGAAACGGTAAGGTTCGCAGAAGCAAGCTCTATTACCTTCGTGACAGAGTTGGTAAGTCAGCTAAGGTTAAGGAAAAGATCGGCTGATAACATCGCAAATGGAAGGAAGGTTTATACCTTCCTTTTGTTTTTAAGTCGGTTTTAGTTTTGCCGGCTATCATTATTTCGAGGTGACTCCCATGGAAGATATTACACTCAAATCAAAAGAAGAGCTTACCTTTAAAGATAAGCTTCACATAAATTATTATGACCTTGTGTCTGTATTGGCTACAGCACTCGTGACGATAATGATTATCTTTACCTTCATTTTCAGAGTTGTCGGCGTTGTGGGTTCTTCAATGGTGCCCACTCTTCATGACGGTGACTGGCTTATAGTTTCTGCATTTGACAGTGAGCCGAAGTACGGTCAGGTTGTTATTGTAACACAGCCCAACTACTTCAATGAGCCTATTGTCAAGCGTATCATTGCTACTGAAAATCAGACAGTAGATATTAACTTCAGCAACGGCGATGTTTTTGTTGACGGTGTAAAACTTGACGAGCCTTACATCAATAACCTTACTCTCAATAACGAGGGCGTACAGTTCCCTGTTACCGTACCTGAAAATCATGTATTTGTAATGGGTGATAACCGTCAGGGCTCAACGGACAGCCGCAGCGATAAGATAGGCTTCGTTCAGGAAGAATATATCCTGGGCGTTGTCAAGTATAAGGTGTTTTCCGTTGACCAGTATTCGGGTGCTATGAAATTCAACAGTCCCTCTGAGTGGAAGGTGAAATAAACACAACAAGGTGGTTTTGCTATGCTACGTGATATTACAAATAAAAAAGCAAGTGAGCTGACTTTTAAGGAAAAGCTTATTATTAATTTCTATGAGGTTATGATGAGCCTTGTGGGAGCTTTTGTTGTAATAACGCTGATGTATACCTTCGGCGTCAAGAGTATAGCTGTCGACGGCACATCTATGTTGCCTACATTACAGCACGGTGACAGACTTGTCATTACAGCTTTTTGTACTGAGCCGGAGAGGGGCGATATTATAGTTTCCACTCAGCCGAATTGGTTCAAGACCCCGGTCATAAAGCGAGTAATAGCAACCGAAAACCAGACGGTAGATATTGATTCTAATACTGGTGATGTCTTTGTTGACGGTGTGCTCCTTGACGAGCCTTATATCAACAATCGTACTCTTAACAGTGGAGACGTACAGTTTCCCGTAACGGTACCACCGAATCATATATTCGTAATGGGTGACAATCGGCAGGGTTCCACCGACAGTCGGAGTGATAAGATAGGTTTTATCAGAGAAGAATATATTTTCGGAGTCGCAAAGCTGAAAATATGGAATTACGACAAAGAGAATAAAGAATTCAGATTTTATAAACCTTCTGAGTGGAAGGTAGAATAATTAATTTTAAGGGACTGATAGTTGAAATATCAGTCCTGTTTTGAAAGAGGGGAGAATTATTATGGCAGATCAGCAAAAACAGACTGTACAGTGGTTTCCCGGTCATATGGCGAAAACCCGCAGACTCATAAAAGAAAGCCTGCCTTTGGTTGATGCTGTTACAGAGCTTCTTGATGCGAGAATACCTTACTCAAGCCGCAATCCCGAGCTTGATGAGCTGACTCAGAAAAAACCGAGAATTGTGCTTCTCAATAAGTGCGATATGGCTGACGATAATATTACAAGACAGTGGATAGAATATTTTAAGAGCAAGGGTCAGTATGCAATACCTGTTGATTGCCGCAGCGGAAAGGGCCTTAATCAGTATCACACCCTTGTACGGGAAGTGCTCAAGGATACCATAAAGAAAAATGAAGACCGCGGTATGCCCGGCAAGGCTCTGAGAATGATGGTTGTAGGTATTCCAAATACGGGTAAGTCGTCTTTTATAAACCGCATGGCAGGCAAAAACAGGGCCAAGGTTGCTGATAAGCCAGGTGTGACACGCAGCAATCAGTGGTTCGCTATCGGAAATGGCATCGAGCTTCTTGATACTCCCGGTGTACTCTGGCCGAAGTTTGACGATCCCGTGGTTGGTGACAGACTCTCATTTATCGGCTCGGTAAAAGACGAGGTTACCGATATCGAAACAATGGCGGTGAGGCTCATAGAGGTGCTCGTAGACGGCTATGAGGATAAGCTCACAGGCAGATATAAGTTAAAAAACATTGACGACATTCACTCGGTTATGCCTTGGGAGATTCTCGAGGAAATCGGCAGAGAGCGCGGTATGCTCATTCGTGGCGGAGAGGTAAATACTGAAAGAGCTTCGGTTATGCTTCTTGATGAGTACCGCGGTGGGAAGATGGGCAAGATTTCTTTTGAGAGGCCACCGAAATACTGATATATAAATTTAAGTACCGTTACAAAGTGTAGCGGTACTTTTTGTTTATACAGAAAACTTTTCTCTTAGTTCTTCGACAACTCTTTTTTCAATTCTGGACACATATGACCGTGAAATACCCAGAGTTTTTGCAATTTCGTTCTGCGTCATTTCTTTTTTGTTATACAGACCGTACCGAAAAATAATTATCTGTCTGTCACGCTCGGATTCAATGGCTTCAACATAGTTATACAACTGTGCACTTTTCTTTTTCAGATCGATATCGTCACATATAGTATCGTCAGTGCTGATGATATCTATAAGGGTGAGGGGATTACCTTCGCTGTCTGTGTCTATGGGTTCGTTTACAGAGATAGTATTACTGTCTTTTTTGCGAGCTCGGTAGTGCATGAGGATTTCGTTTGCTATCCTCACCTTGAGGCGCATCTTCGCACGCAGTTGCCTCATTGGCTCCGATCATAGTAATAACAGGCACTTCGCCATTCCAAATGATTTTTTCAACAATAGTTCTGAGCATTCGGTTTTTCTCTGTTGCATCAAGCTTATCGAAGTTGTTGCCGAAATCGGAATACATCTTCATATATTCATCGAAGTAGGAGAGAGTCAGTTCTGATACACTTATAGCTTCTTGAATCTGAGAAATATTTGCATTTAGAGTCTCAAGTTCTTTCTGTTTTTCTTCTATAGCCTTAATAACAACTTTTGCAACATCAGGAACCATAGGATTCAGCATATTCTTTGTGCCGTTTTCAATGGCTTTTTCAGCTTCTTTACGAGCTTTTAAAAGTTGCTGTAATTCAGTTTTATAGGTCTTCTGATTGTCTAATTCGGCTTTACAACTTTTCTTTAATTCTTTGAATATTCTTTCGTTGTCTTTGCAGATATCTTTGACTTTTTCGATAACTATTTTGTCAACTTTATTTCCGTTAGCATCTTTCATAGAGCATTTTGATTTGTTGCTTGCAAGCTTCATCTCACATCTGTAAGTAAATTTTATATCACCCTCAGGTGTTTTTCTTCTGTTATCCGCCTTAGGTCGCATGAATGCGCCACATTCACCACAGCGAAGCAAACCTGAAAGAACAGCAGTTGTACTTTTAGGCTTTCTGTAACTCTTGGAACTGTTTTCATTTAACAGAGATTGTGCTTCAAGCCACATATCGCTACTGACCAAAGGTTTGTGTTTTCCAATAGCAACAACCCATTCTTTGGTATCCTTTTTAGTGTGTGCTTTTCCTGATATCTGGTTGGTTTTATTGTACACCATCATGCCATGCTTACCGTTGAACTCGCTTTTTTCAGAAAAAATTTCTGACCCTAATTCATTGAAATAATCA
>JAZSGK010000135.1:0-2413 GCA_045532695.1 Acutalibacteraceae bacterium | reverse complement strand
GTTGCTGTCACCGGGTTTAGACGATACGAAGGGCACGTAACCCATCTTAGGCTTTTCACAGCCGAAGAAGTCAAGCATAAGGCACCATCTGCCGTCGGGCAGTATAAGAGTAGTCGGTGCTTCATAGCTACCGGGCTTTTCTAGAGTTGCCATATACTTTTCAAATTCTTCATCGTGCTTATAAGGGCCGTAAAGATTATCTGAAGTAGCATGCATATTCATAGACGGGTGCTCTGCATTTTTATAGAACATATGATATACACCGTCGATTTTTCTTATGTGTGTATCGAGAATCTCATTGTCCTTTGTAAAGAAAAGTTTAGGCTCTGAGAAGGTCTCAAAGTCCTTTGTGACAGAGCAGTAAATTGACATATGGCTGTAGTCATCTTCCTTTACCGTTGAGCCCCAATGAATGAGATATTCTCCTGTTTCTTCTTCAAAATATACTTCAGGTGCCCACATACAGCCGAAGTTTTCTGTACCGATGGGAGCGAGTATCTCCTCTGAAAAATTGATAAGGTCTTTTGTCTTCCACATTCTCAGACACTTACTTCCGGTACGGTTGACGACCTTCCAGTTTACATTGTAGTTTTCATCCATACGGTAAACTATGCATTCGTCTGTAGTGAGAATTACAAAACCTCCGTCATGAGTTCTTGTTATTTCAATATCGCGGCAGCCCTTGAAGCCTTTTTGGGCTGTGAGTATGGGATTTCCGCCGTTGAGCTCTTCCCAGTTAAAGCCGTCAGTGCTTACTGCAAAATATACCTGCTCTCCGTCGGGAGTGAGTTTTTCTTTGAAGTGTGTAAATAAATACGGCATAGTGTTTTCTCCTTTTCTGTCATTGTGGTTACACATCAACATATAGAGTATAACATATTTATTTATTCGATACAACAAAAACACCTTGAAAAAAACAGCTGTTTGTAGTACAATTCTTTCATAACAATAGCAAAGGAGATTTACTATGCTCGAATATACCGAATATAACGAAAATGGCGAAAGACTCGTCTGTGAAATGGGCAAGAAGCACGCCGATATGCTTATGACTATCAAGGTCAAGAAATTCACTGAGGGTGAAACTGTCACCGTACTCGACGAAAAAAACGAAACTGCTTTCCTTATCCTCAGGGGTGAAGCTGAAATCACTTGGCAGGGCAACACCGAAACAATGAAGCGAAGCGGACCCTTTGAAAAGACTCCCTACTGCCTTCACGTGCCCCGCAACATCGAAGTAAGCATCACAGCCAAAGAGGGCACAGAAATTCTTATTCAGCAGACCGACAATGACAAGGACTTTGCACCCGTTTTCTACAAGCCCGAGGATATCCTCTATCAGGAATTCGGCAAGGGTCAGTGGGGCGGCACAGGCCACAGAATCTGCTCAACAGTTTTTGACTATGACAATGCACCCTATTCAAATATGGTTCTCGGTGAGGTATTCAATCAGCCGGGCAAATGGTCAAGCTATCCTCCCCACCATCATCCTCAGCCCGAGGTTTACTACTATCAGTTTGACAAGCCACAGGGCTTCGGTGCCTGCTTTATAGGCGACAATGTTTATAAGAGTGTAGAAGGCTCGGCTTCATTCATCACCGACGGCAATGACCACCATCAGGTTGTAGCTCCCGGATACGAAATGTGCTACGTTTGGATGATAAGACATCTCCCCGATGATCCCTGGTATAAGACAACACGCTTCTATGCAAAAGAGCACGAGTGGCTCGCAAATTCCAACTGATGCAGACTGTCGGTGAGGCTCTCGATAAACTTGCAAAGTCAAAATTCAGAAGCTCCTTCCACCTGAGCGAAAAAGACAAGGCGTACGTCAGAGAAAAGGGCATGGATACTGTCCGTATTCACGCCAGAGACTTTATCACTTCACGTCTTGCACCTGAGTACATTGCCAATGACGGCAAACAGACACCTATGAGAGGGCATCCTGTTTTTATTGCACAGCACGCTACGGCCTGCTGCTGCAGAGGGTGTCTTTATAAGTGGTACAAGGTAAAACCGAACAAGGCTCTGAGCGATGAGCAGATAAACAAAATCGTAAATCTCATTATGGCTTGGATAGACAGAGAAATGAATATATAAAGGACACCTCAGGGTGTCCTTTTTTAGTTGAGAGTCAGAACTCCCTTAGCTTTCAGGAGAGAGTGTATAGTGTTTTTTCATACGCTCGGATATAAAGTGTTACTACAAAACTACAACAACTACAAACTTTTATATAGATAATGATAAATATGGTAAATATTATATAATCTCTTAATTATGTTGTAGTTATGTAGTCAATGTAGTAACGATTAAAGTTCAATCCACTCTCTCTTCCAATATCTCTGTGAACCGTAATTCTTAAATTTATTCGGGTTTTTCTGCTTGACCCAGCCCTCGCAGTTCTGCATTTTGCATT
>JAZSGK010000099.1:0-16914 GCA_045532695.1 Acutalibacteraceae bacterium | reverse complement strand
TGCGTCTTGTTGATGACCCGGATGTCAGAGATGTAATAAAATTCCTTCGTGCAAGAGAGGTTGTACACTATCAGCGCTTCGGTGAGGGACTTAGAATTGCAACCGATAAGCTTAGCGAAAAGAACTTCTATGCCTTTAACCCGGCGATTGATAAAAGCTGCAAATAATAGCTAAAGGGACTGTTGCATGAAGCACAGAGCAAAAGGCAAAAATATAACAGATGTATTTAAAGGTAAAAACTAACCTTGAATACATCTGTTTTTTTGTCAGAATGAAAGCTTTTTCTGTTGCATGAAAGTTTTTATTGCTTTTTTAGTCGTTTTTCGCCCTCTCGCAGTATAAATATACGGCTTCGGAGCGAAGAAAATGCCTTCTGCATCTTAATGCAACAACCCCTTTTTTAAGTTTCATTATTCTTTAAGAGATTGCCCAATCTTGATTATCTCATCTCTGTTAAGCTGTCCGTAAATCGTAACAGTTATCTTATTGCCGGTGATAATAAGGGTGGAATAAGGCTTTCCATCATTTTCGCCCGAAATCAGGTATGCATTTCTTCCTGAGATATTGATTTCTTCCACATTGTCTTTATTCTTATCGGTATGAATCGCAAGCCCCTCATTGAAGGAAACGTAAATATCGTACACAAGATTCTCTGCCTCGTTTTCATATCTATATCCTACAGCTTCATATTCATCATATTTCTCTTTCAGCGTGAAACCTTGAGGAGTATAATGAGCAGTGATATTCTCGTAGTTCCTGAAATCTATTGCAGTTTCATCGCCTGAAATAAAATAAAATTTTATATGTGTTTCATAAAACTCCATTATGGCATTCTTAAAATCTGCTCTTGCCTGAGGACTTATCATAACAAGCGAAAAAGCTCCTATACAAATAGATAAAATTATAATAGCTGCTTTTGATAAAGAATTCCTCAAAAACGAAACATCGTTTTTCTTTTTATCGAAAGAAGATATGAGCTTATCTATCTTCCTTTCAAAGTCTTTGCTGAAGGTATGGTCTATTTCACTATCGTTAGGTATGTCGGAAATTTCATAGTCCTTTACTCTGACTAAAGCTGAAGCTAACATAGCGTCACTTATTTCCATTGACTTTTGCTCCTTTCATAAGTTCTTCTTTAAGCATCGCTCTGCCACGTCTGACCTGTTGATGCACGGTGCCCGGTTTTCTTCCTAAAAGCTCGGCAATTTTCTTTTCGGACATCTGCTCTACAATAAGAAGATACAGCACATCTCTGTAAACGGTAGGCATAGCAGCGAGGACTTTTATTATGTAGTCCTCTGCTTCGATGGTTTCATAAAAGAACTGCTTTCTTTATCGCTGACATCATAAAGCTCGTCAATATATGTTTCAGATAATACTTTGTTTTTCCTTAAAATATCAATTGCGGCATTTTTTGAAGCCGTAACTACATAGGAAAGGGTTCTTGAAGATTCCGCATCTGTTACCTTATTAATGTTTTTTGCAATGCCGATAAAAGCATTGTGTACTGCATCTTCAGCGAGATAAGCATCGGATAAAACTGAGTTTGCGGCATACCACATTTTCTTTCTGTATAAGGTGTAGATTTTTTCAAACTTTATTTTGTCATCGTCTTCTTCTATGAGAAGAGTATAAAAAAGTAACATATATTTGCTCCTGCTTGTATGTTTTTTTTGACGTTCATAATATTAGACGAAAAATTTTTATAAAAACTTACATTTTTTTGATTTTTTTGTAAGTTTTTAATTTTCAGTACGTTTATAGTTGTGAGGGGCCTCAGACGTTCAATCTATTGTAGCATATATTTGCTCTGTTTTTAAGAGGTTTGCTCTGATTTGCGTTGAAAGGATGGACTTTAATTTTAATGGGTGGTATAATTTTAAATGATAAGAAAAAGGAGGAGAAATTATGGAAAGGATAAAAAGAATACTTAGCATATTTTTAATCGTACTTATGCTTTTTGGTTCTCTTCCTGCTGATGTTTTTGCCGAGGAGATACCTTCTGTAGCAGAAGATACAGTTTATGAAAAAGGAAAAACCTACAGCATAAACGGTGTTGATTACTTAATTGAAGAAAACGGTACCGTAACCGTAAAGGGCCCCGCATTAAATGGTGTTCCCGAAAGAGTTGAGATTCTTTCAAAGCTTGGTGATTATACTGTAAGCTCAATCGGATACGGGGCTTTCCGAAATTGCGACAGCATAAAAGAAGTTATACTTCCGGAAACAATTACAACACTTTCTTATTGGGCGTTTAAAGGCTCCGGATTAACCTATATACAAATTAAAAGTAAAAATGTGGATGTAAGAACAGATTTTAAGGATACTCCTTTATATGAAAATCCTGATAACTGGAAAAATGATATATTGATGATATCGGGTTATGCAATTGTGTCGAAGGCTGAGGGTAAGGTAATCCTTGATAAAGATGTTGTAGGTATCAGCCAGGAGTGCTTTGGATACAGCAGTACTGTTACAGACCTTACTATATTGAATCCCGAATGTCATATTGTTAACTCATCAGCTGCTTTGCCTCTTAATGCAACAATTTATGCCTATAAAGATTCGACAGCTCAGAAATATGCAAAAAGCTTCGGCCGTGACTTTTCTCTTATTTGCGGCTGTGAAGATACTGTATTTGTACCTGCTACAAAATCTTACTGCTACGGAGTGACGGGTTACAGCGACGGTTATTGGTGTGATAGCTGTAATATGTATTCTTCGGGCGGTATAAAGGATATAACCTTTGAACACACGGATCTCGATGAGGATAGTATATGCGATTTCTGCAAACTCAGTACCGATATTGAAATTTCAGATGCAGGTAAATGCGGTGACGAGGTTTATTGGCGTTTTACTTCAAAGGGTGACCTTTATATCAGCGGTACAGGGGATGTGTATACTTATAACTATACAATTAATGAACCTTGGTACAGTTATAGAAATGAGATTAAAACCTTTACCGCTGAGGATGGTATAGGAAGGCTTCACGGAATATCCTTTGCGGATTATAAGAATCTTGAAACTGTGACAATGGCCGATTCGGTTTTATCGCTTCCCAAATCCTTTGAAAATTGTACGGCGCTTAAAGATATTACATTCTCGAAATCAATTCTGGCTATTCCATCCGATTGCTTCAGAGATTGTGCTTCACTTGACAGTGTTTTCATCCCAAAAAATGTCACTGAGATAGGAAACTATGCTTTTTATAAGTGTACTAATCTTGGTGAAATAGATTTTGAAACGGGATATGTGAAGCTCGGATACAGAGTGTTCAGGGACACAGCTGCTTATAATAACCCTGACAATATTAAGGATGGTTTTCTTTATATTGATAACTGTCTTATAGCGGAAATCACGGCAGGTGATACTACTCTTGTTCTTGGCCCTGAGATTACAAGCATAGCATCAGGTTGGGATGATCATACTGATTCAAAAGTGACGGAGATAGTGGTTTATAATTATGATTGCACTTTTCCGAACGACAGTGGCGCTATTCCTTATGATGCGGTTATTAAAGGTTATGTTGGATCGACTGCGTGGTTTTATACAAAGCAATTTGGACTCAGCAAGAATTTTGAAGCCCTTGAGGAGCATACTCACACAGAGGTAATTGATATTCCTGCAGTCGCTCCCACGCAGAGTGAGCCCGGTTATACTCACCAGAGCCATTGCTCTGTATGCGGTGAAATTGTAGTCAAGCGTGAGCGCATAGGACACGATGAATATAATATCAGTTTTGAGGGCGATGCTGTTATCGCTCAAAAATTTGATGCTGCAACTAATGAAAATGACGGTGCGGATATCATGATAACATTTGCCGTCAGACACAATGTCTGTACAAGTAATATCAGCCAGACCGTTATCTATAAAGTTGGCGAAGTGAAGCTTTCAAATAGTGAATTCACCTATAACGGTAAGGTACAGAAGCCCCATGTCACTGTAAAAGACAGCAAGGGTGAGGTCTTGGTACTCAACAAAGACTATAAGATTACGTACCCTGCAAATTCAAAATACAGCGGCAAATACGCTGTTACAATTGATTATATCGGCAATTATGCCGGTAGCGTAACTCTTAGTTACAGTATTATTGTCAATCCTGTTACTCCGATGGTTGAAGCTTCAACAACCGAAAGCATTACTCTATACTGGAAAAAGGAACATTCCGACCTTGTTTACCGTGTATATTCCGTTGACAGTGAAGGCGAGCTTACAAAAATTGCCGATACGAAAAACGGCAGCTATGAGATTACTTCTCTTGAAGCGAATAAAGAGTATAAATTCCAGGTCCGTGCCTATGTAAAGGGTGAAGACGGCAAAATCTACTGGGGTGAAAAGGGTGTTGTTATTACCTGCGAAACCAGATCAGATAAAGGCATAATAAACTTCCTGAGGAATCTGATTGCAAGGTTTAAGGCAATTCTTCAGAGAATATTTATGATAACAAAATTTTAAGGAGGATCTTATATGAAAAAGACATTTAAAAAATTCACAGCGGTATTATTGGTTACACTTCTGATTGCTGTTTCAGTGCCGATGCAGTCATTTGCAGGCTTTGGCGATTTTAAAATTCCCATAATAAAGAGCATTGAAATCGGCGGAGAATCACAGGTTGTATCTATGAAGGAGCTCGACAATTATTACAACACAATTTTTGAAGAGCTTGAGGAATACGGTTATACTTTGGAAGATTTAAAAGAAAAGTTTCCCTCAATTTACGAAACTGTATTGGATTTTTCCCTCTCTTCATCAAAATTAAAATATGAGTTTGATGTTACTCTTTATTCAGGTAAAAAATACACTGTTTCTGATGAATACTACAGTGTAGATATTAATAAGACCTTCAGCCTTGAGGTAGACGGATACATAACTTATGAGACTTATCTTGAAGCCAAAGAAAAAGGTTCAGATGAGATTGAAGTTATTCTTTGCGGCTATCTTTATAATAATCTTACATATGACTATTTTGATGCTGCCGATTACACATCGAAAACAACTCTGCCTCTTAAGTCTATGATTGTAAAAAGCATTACTCCCATATCGGGAATACCGACTAAAATCTATGCTGATGCTGATTATGTTGATGTTGAGGGTGCAAAATTCAAAATTGAATATGCAGACGGCACTGTGACTACTGCCGAGGCAATACGCAGCTCTGATGCTGACGATATAGCTTATGACAACTATACCCTTGACGGAAATGACCTTGATGTATGGTATTGGAACGATTACGACGAAAAGGCAGATGCTGAAGTTGCATTATACTGCTTCGAGTATCTTGATGAGGTATTCGAAACACCTGCAGAATTTTCAGAGACTTCACTTTTCAAAAGTATCAGGATTACCGACTGCGACTTTGATGTTTACACAACTGACCTGAAGTCTGTTAGTTATGAGCTTACATATAACGATGGCAGAGTGCTTTCTTTCACAGAGAATTTCGACGGTGAAGAAGATATTGTAATGCTTGCCTTAGGCAAAGAAATTAATTATATTGACGGTTATGTTGTCTATGTATATCTTACATTAGGCGGATATGATATATTCAGCGATACAATCAATGTTGATTCAATTGATATTGAAGTAAGCATTGGCGAAAACTCAGATGTTTATAAAACCGAGGTTCCCTACAAAGAGACTGTTAACGGCCTTCTGAATGTATACTTTTTCTTTGAAAATATTATTGAAAAAGTTAAGAATATGTTTTACAATTTAATTGATCTGGTATTTTTTCCCTTTTTAATCTCAATGTGAAAGGACTAGTTACATTATGAAATTTAACATATCGAAAGACAGATTACTTGAAGGAATGCACATAATGAATTCTTTCGGTACAAGACTTACCGGCAGTAAGGGTCACAACGATTTTATAAAGTGGATCAAGGATGAAATCGCTGATATGGATATCCCTGTTTATTCTGACCCCTTTTATTTCAGACGCTGGGAAGAGAAAAAGTCTTCAATTGAAATCATTGACGGTGGTGAAAAGATCAATATTCCCGTTTCTTCGGCGTATCCTTATTCGGGTGAAACCTCGGCTCAGGGCATAACCGAGGAGCTCGTATATGTATCGGGTGTAAAAGACATACCTAAAACCACAGGTAAAATTGCAGCTTTTAATGTAGCTAACATAAACTTCCTACCGAGTGAAATTGCTTTTGACAAGCGTACAAGCTATCCCGAAGATGTGGTGCTGGAAAAGAAATACGAGGGACCTGTTATCACAAGCTTTGTTCAGTGCTTTTACGGTATTCTTTCAAAGCTTTCCAAGGCCAAGGCGGTTATACTCATATGGAAGGGCCTTCACGATGATATGATCGAAGGTCAGTACCTTTCATTCATAGCGGACTATCAGAATATGCCTATGCTCTGGGTCAACGAAACCAACGGCAAAAGGATAATCGAAGCAGCAAAGGAGCACAAGAAAGCCAAATTCATACTCGAAGCAGAAATCGAAGAACACGCCTTTACTGAAAGCTTTTACTGTATAATTAAAGGTAAAAATCAAAAAGAAAATGTTATCGTCAACACTCATACCGACGGTACCAATTGTGTAGAGGAAAACGGCCCGATTGCACTTTTGGAGCTTATGAGAAATATGAAGGACACTGTTCCTGAAAGAACACACATTTTTCTTTTCACTACGGGACATTTCCGACTGCCTCATTTCGAGGATATCAGAACAGGTGCATTCCAGTCTGCATCACGCTGGCTCGCTATGCACAGAGATTTGTGGGACGGCAAGGGCGAACATTTCAGATGCGTCGCTAATCTCACTATCGAGCATTTAGGCTGCAAGGAATGGCGTGATATTGACGGTGAATACAAATACACCGGCAAACCTGAAATCGACCTTGTTTATACAGGTAATAAGTTTATGGATAAGCTTTATATCGACACTGTAAAAGACAGAGATATTGTCCGTACAATGACCCTGCGAGGCCACAATGCCTTACATTTCGGTGAAGGACAGAATTTCTTTACTATGGGTGTGCCTGAAATCAGCCTTGTGCCTGCACCATATTATCTTTGTGTCGTAAGCGACAGCCATGAGATGGAAAAGTTTGACATCGACCTTATGACACAGCAGACAGAGACCTTTGCAAAGCTCATTGAGAAGCTTGAGAATATCTCTGCGAAAGAGCTGGGCAGAAGTGAGTTTTACTCTATCCTTAAGGCAAAGAGCGTATCGGGCGGATACGATTTCAGTCTGAAAGGTCTTAGTGATAAAATATCATCTGCAATTAAAAAGTAAATCTGTAATCAACTTGCTGCTGATGTCAGGGCAAGTTGATTGTTTTTTTTATAGATCAGATGAGGTATGACTGTGTATCTTTTCATGCAACATTTTCATTTCATTTGTAGGGAGCAATAAAATTTGTTATTAATTTTTTACATTCAATTAATAATATTCATACTTTTTTGCTGAGAATAAACAATTATTGTAACATAGTTATAGTATATTAATAGATGTTATGATACAATCAACAGGTTTTTGTCTACGAAAATAACTGCTGAATATTATTTAAGGAGAATCAAATATGTTACAAGCCCCCGAAAACAGAAACTGTTATGAATATCTCAGGTACAGCACAGAGATATACGATGACTTTTTCATGATGCAGCACTTCGGCGTGAATTATAAGCGCTCTGAGATGTTTGCTCATATCGATGCACTTGCTGCTTATTTCCAGAAGGATTTAGGCCTTAAGCGCGGTGACGTTTATACAATCTTTATGCCTACCACCGTACAGAGTATCCTTGCCTTTTACGCTCTCAACAAAATCGGCGTAATCACCAGCTTTGTACACCCGCTTATGGCTACCGAATTCCTTAAGGAGCAGCTCGAGCTCGTTCACTCAAAGGGCGTTATGGTACTTGACCTTCTTGCAAAAGACCATATCGGTACCATCAACGACAGCGGCTTGCCCTGCCTTATCTGCAACAGCTCAGATTATTCAGAGGGTATCAAGGGCTTCGGCTGTAAAATAGGTGAGGGCCTTATCAAGAAGATTTTCCCCAAGTATAACAGAGCTATGTACTTTAAAGATGCCCTCAAGACAACAAGCGTAGCAGAGCCTGTTGAAAATAACGGCGACGCTGTTTGCGCTTACCTCAACGGCGGCGGTACCACCGGTAAGAGCAAGACTATCAAGCTTACTAACAAGGCTATAAATGAGCTCACATGGCGAGTTTCTGACCTTGACGAAATCCACGATCCCGGTAATGAATGTGAAGTAATCGTGCTTCCCATGTTCCATTGCTTCGGTCTTTGCATAGCTATACATATGGCTATGTGCAACAGTGCAAGAATTATCCCTATGATGCAGTTTGACGCTAAGATATTCACTAAGCTTATGCGTAAAAATAATGTTATCGGCTTCGGCGGTATTCCTCTTATGTTTGAAAAGCTTATGAAGGACAAGCACTTCGACGGTCCTCACCTTAAGAATGTAAGACTTATGTTCTGCGGCGGTGACGATATTTCAGAAAGCTTCATTGAAGAGTACAACTCCTACTTTGAAAAATGGGGTGCAACAGGACGTCTGCGTCAGGGCTACGGACTTACAGAAATCGGCTCGGTTTGCTGTACCAACACAAATACCGACTTCAGACGCGGTTCAATCGGTAAGGCTCTTCGCGGTGTGACTGTTGAAATCTGGGATGATGACCATAAGAAGCTTCCCAACGGCGAAATCGGTGAATTTGCCATCTCAGGTCCCACAATTATGCAGGGCTACTATATGGAAGGCGAAAAAGAGGATTACGGTCTTTACACCGACGAAAACGGCAAACAGTGGGTGCTTTCAGGCGACCTTGGCTATATGGACGATGACGGCTACTTCTACTTCTCAGGCAGAAAGAAGAGACTTATCATTATCTCAGGCTACAACGTTTATCCCACAGATATGGAAAGAGTTGTAGGTGACCTTCCCTTTATCAAGGAATGCTGTGCTGTCCAGGGTTGGGACAATGAAAGAAGTATGGTAAGACTCTACGCTACATTAAGCGAAAAGGGCGATGAGGAAGCTTATAAGACAACTATCTGCGAAACTCTTGAAGCAAACTTCTCCAAGTTCTATGTACCGAGAGATATTATCTTTATGGACTCACTTCCCGAAACTCCTCTTATGAAGGTTGACTTTATGAAGCTTACTGCCGCTGACCCGGAAAAGGCAAGAGCTGACAGAAAGATTAAAGACTGAATGTCGTAAATATACCTATAGCGCATCAAAATACATTGTTTTGATGCTCTATTATTTTATACAAAAAATAATAGACAATACTCGGATTGTTGTCTATTTATTACTAAAAACGGGTTTAATTTACACGTGGTTTACAATATTAATGTTTTCTTTTGTAAAAAATATAATATTTGTAACAAAGCAATCTTTTGTTAGATTTATAATACAAATATGAGGAATTTGTCTATTAAATCCTCGGCTTTATAAAGGAGAGAAACTTATGTTGAAATCACCGGAAAACAAAAACTGTTATGAGTACTTAAGAGAATGTACTGAGATTTATGAAGACGTCTATATGATGCAACACTTTGGTGTAAAGTATATGCGAAGCAAAATTTTCAGTGATATGGATGCTTTGGCAGGATTTTTTCAAAAAAAGCTCGGCATTCAGAGAGGTGACGTAGTAACAGTTTTTATGCCTACTACCGTTCAGAGTATAATCGCCTTTTATGCACTCAACAGCATAGGCGTAATTACTAATTTTGTTCACCCGCTTATGTCTACCGATTTTCTTAAGGAAAGAATCGAGGAAGTCGGTTCAAAAGCTGTAATGATTCTGGATATTCTTGCTAAGGATCACATCAAAACAATCAATGATTGCGACGTTCCCTGTATTGTTTGTTGTTCCTCGGATTATTCAGAGGGTATCAAGGGCTTTGGCTGTAAGATAGGTGAAGGTCTTGTTAAAAAGCTCTATCCGAAATACAATAAGGTGTATTATTATAAGGATGCAATTTCTGAAGGTTGTGTACCTCAGCAGATTAAGGGCAACGGTGAAGAGATGGGTGCTTACCTCAACGGTGGCGGTACAACAGGTAAGAGCAAGACCATAAAGATTACATCAAAGTCTATTAACGAGCTGGTGTGGAGAGTATCTGATCTTGATGAGATTCATGCTCCCGGTGAAGAGGCAGAGGTCATAGTGCTTCCTCTCTTCCACTGCTTCGGTCTTTGTATCGGTATACATATGGCTATGTGTAACAGTGCAAGAATTATCCCTATGATGCAGTTCGATGCTAAGCTGTTTGTTAAGCTTATGAAGAAAAACCGTGTTGCGGGCTTCGTAGGTATACCTCTTATGTTCCAGAAGCTTATGCGTCAGAAGGGCTTTGACGGTCCTCATCTTAAAAATGTACGTGTAATGTTCTGCGGTGGCGATGATGTTTCCAACGCATTCCTGGATGAATTCAACACCTACTTTGAAAAGTGGGGAGCTGTGGGCAGACTCAGACAGGGTTACGGCCTTACTGAGACTAATTCTGTTTGTACAACCAATTCAAATGACGATTTTCAGCGTGGCAGTGTAGGTAAACCGCTCAGAGGCGTTACTGTTGAAATCTGGAATGAAGAGCACCAGAGAGTTCCTGACGGTGAAGTGGGCGAGTTTGCCATTTCAGGTCCGACAATTATGGAAGGCTACTATATGGACGGTGAATCCGAGGACTACGGACTTTATACAGATGAAAACGGAGTAAAGTGGGTTCTTTCGGGCGATCTCGGATACAAAGATGAAAGAGGATATTTCTACTTTGCAGGCAGAAAGAAGAGACTTATTATTATATCCGGATATAATGTGTATCCCACAGATATTGAAAAAGTTCTGGGCGGACTTGATTTCATCAAGGATTGTTGTGCCGTTCAGGGTTGGGACAACGGCAGATCCATGGTAAGACTTTATGCGTCCTTACGTAAGAGCGGCGATGAAGAGGAATATAAGAGAATCATTTGTGAAACCTGTGAAAACAATTTCTCGAAATTCTATGTGCCCAGAGACATTATCTTTATGAATAAGCTTCCTGAAACTCCTCTTATGAAAATTGACTTTATGAAGCTTACAGCTGCCGATCCGGAAAAAGCAAGACTTGAGAGAAAAATAAAGGATTAAAATATAATAATTGTTACATAATGATTCTATTTGTACATTTACAAGCGGAGTCTGATGTGCTATAATAAAGGACAGACGACCTGACTGCTTAAAAGTCAGAAGAAAAGGAGATCTGAATTATGATTACCATTAATTCGATGATGTGTAAGGGCTGCGGATACTGCATTAAGTTCTGCCCCAAGCATATCCTTGAAATGGGCAAGGAAAGATCTGAAAAAGGTCATTTCTACCCCGTTAACATTGATAATAATTCCTGCACAAGCTGTGCTATATGCGCACTTATGTGCCCCGAGGGAGCTATTGAAGTTTCCTCAGACAAGGCTTAAGAGAGGAGAGAAAAGCAATGGAAAAAAGATTTATGAAGGGCTGTGAAGCTATTGCAGAGGCTGCCGTAAGAGCAGGCTGCCGTTTCTTTGCAGGTTACCCCATCACTCCTCAGAATGAAATTCCCGAATATCTTTCATGGCGACTTCCCGAAGTCGGCGGTGCATTTGTCCAGGGTGAAAGCGAAGTAGCTTCCATCAATATGGTTTACGGTGCTGCCGCAACAGGTAAGAGAGCTCTCACAAGCTCCTCAGGCCCGGGTATCAGCCTTAAGGCAGAGGGTATCTCGTACCTTGCCTCTGCTCAGCTTCCCGCTGTTATTGTAAATATCTCAAGAGGCGGCCCCGGTCTCGGCTCAATTCAGCCGGCTCAGTCTGACTATCTTCAGGCAACAAAGGCTCTCGGTCACGGCGGCTTCAGAGCAATGGTATTTGCTCCTGCTACTTTACAGGAAGCAGTTGACCTTACATATAATGCATGGGAATATGCCGAAAGATACAGAAACCCTGTTATGATTCTTATGGACGGCTGTCTCGGTGCTATTATGGAAGAGGTTGAGCTCCCTGAAATGAAGACTCCCGGTACAGAGGACATCGAGGACTGGTGCCTTGAGAGAATCGGCGGCAGAGCAGATTCTCATATGATTACTCCCATTCTTCCCGAGCCTGCACTTGAGCTTCTCAATAAGGGTAAGGCTATGCAGTATAAGATGTGGGAAATGCTCGACACTAAGGTAGAAGAATTTATGCTTGATGACGCTGAATATGTTGTTGTTGCTTACGGTATTGCAGCAAGAGTTGCAAAGGAAGCAATCCTCAGACTCAGAGAAGAAGGCTGTAAGGTCGGTATGGTACGTCCCATCACACTTTATCCCTTCCCCAAGGCAAGCCTTAATAATCTTGACTACAGTAAAGTCAAGGGTGTAATCGATATCGAAATGACTATTCCCGCTCAGATGCGTGAGGATATAGAGCTTCAGGTAAAGGACCGTTGCCCCGTACACGAATACGGCAGAAGCGGCGGTATGCTCCTTGATGATGAGGGCGTATATGAAGCTATTGCAGAAATTGTAAAGGGAGGAGAATAATTATGGCAGAGTATAAAAGACCAAAGTCACTTATGCCTATGGCAACGGGCTATTGCCCCGGCTGTCTCCATGCCCTTGCTACAAGACTTGTAGCAGACGTTATCGACGAATTAGAGCAGGCTGACAATGCTATCAATGTTGTATCCGTCGGCTGCAGTGCCCTCAACCTTTACTCGTGGTGCGGCGACGTTATCGGCTCAGCTCACGGCAGAGCTCCCGCAGTTGCAACAGGTATCAAGCGCTGCCTTCCCGACAGACTTGTTTTCACTTATCAGGGTGACGGCGACCTTGCCGCTATCGGTCTTGCTGAAATTATGTCAGCGGCCAACAGAGGCGAAAATTTCACTGTTATCTTCGCTAACAATCAGACCTACGGTATGACAGGCGGTCAGATGGCTCCCACAACACTTATCGGTCAGAAGTCAACTACAACACCCTTCGGCAGAGACGCTTTGACAACAGGATACCCCATGAAAATGTGCGAGCTTATTTCAGTGATTGAGGCACCCGTATTTGTTGCAAGATATGCACTCAACACTCCCAAGGGTGTTATGGATGCAAAGAGAGGTATAAAGAAAGCTTTTGAAATGCAGCTCAGAGGCGAAGGCTTCACCTTCATCGAGCTTCTGACAAACTGTCCCACCAACTGGGGTCTTAATCCTCTTGATACCCTCGAATATATGAACACAAATACAATACCTTACTTCAAGCCGGGTATTTATAAGGATAAGGAGGCTGGAAAATAATGAAACAGTCATTTGTATTTTCAGGTTCAGGCGGTCAGGGTATTATGAGTGCAGGCATTATGCTCGCTCACGCTGCCATTGACGAAGCTAAACACGCCACTTATCTTCCCGAGTACGGCCCCGAACAGCGTGGCGGCAGTGCCAAGTGTACTGTTATAATAAGCGACGGCGAGATAGTTTCACCTCTTACAAAAAAGTGCGACAACCTCGTATGTATGAATGAGCAGGCTTACAGAAAGTTCTCAGGTGACCTTAAGGCAGGGGGACTTCTCGTCCTCAACTCAAGCCGTGTAAAGGGTGAAGAACTCAGAGACGATGTGAGAGTCCTCAGCGTACCCGTTGACGATATTGCACTTGAGCTCGGCAATGTAAAGGTTGCAAATATTGTTCTTATCGGTGCACTTATCGGTGCAACAGATATTGTGAGCAAGGAAATTTTCGTACAGAGTCTCGAAGAAAAATTCAAGGCAAAGAAGCCTGAAATTCTTGAGATGAATATGAAAGCCCTCGAAAAGGGCATAGAATTAGGCAAAGCCCTTGCATAATCAATAAAAAACATTTTTATTATAAAGGAGATATTATTATGTCAAAGTATTCATTCGACACAAAATTCAGCGTACTTATGAAGGATCCTCAGGTTATGGAAATCGTGGCTGACCTTTGCCCTGAAATCGTAAACCACCCCATGAAGAGCCTTGCACTTTCACTCGGCTTCACACCTAATATGGGTATGGCAGTTCTTTCAAAGATGTATTCAAAGGAAAAGATTGAAGAATTCAGAGTAAGACTTGAAGCGATTGAATAATTCGGAATTCGGAATGCGGAATGCGGAATTGCGACAAACTTTGGCGGCGTAGGGTAACTCCTACCCGCCTTTTTTGGTGAAGATTTAAAAAGCAATCCATCTGAATTTTTGCAGTTCAGATGGATATTTAATATTAAATTATAAGAGAGTAGATTAGGCGGGATGAGAGTATTATTTTTGACAAAGCTTTAACGCAATTCCGAATTCCGAATTCCGAATTCCGAATTCGCCGAAGTAAACTCCTTCGGCGTTATCCCGTACTCTGCCGTAAAGGCACGGTAAAAGCCTGCATAATCATTGAAGCCGCAGTGTATTGCCGCTGTTGTAGGCTTGATGCCGCTTGAAAGCATCTGCTTTGCATTGATGAGCCTTTTGAGAGTGATATATCTGTTTACCGAAGTGCCGACAACGCTGTTGAAGGCGTGGGAGAGATAATACTTGCTGATGAAAAATTCATCGGCTATAGACGAAAGCGAGATTTTTTCGCAGTAGTGAGAGTTGATGTAGGAGAGGACTTCCGATATGAAAGGCGACTGAGGCTTCGAGGGGTCTGCCTTTTTTTCGGCCGAGAGAGTGAGTCTGTTGAGCTCAACTAAAAATCTTGTCAGGATTGCTTCAGCTGCAACATCGCTGCCGTAGTCGGTGCTGCCGGTTTCCTCTATGAGTTCTGTGAGCTTTGAGGAAATGTATTTCTGCTGAGCCTTGGAGAGTCTGAGAAGGTTGGTATGCTGAGGATTGGTGTTGTCGAAGCACTGGCTTAAACTGGTATTATTAGTACAAAGGCGGGAAAGATAATTCTTGTTTATCCATAATACTATTCTCTCATAGGCGTTCTGATCAGGGCCTATTCTCGGCTGATGAAGCTCGAGGGGGTTAATGAGAAGCAGGTCGCCCTCTTTGAGAAGATATCTCTTACCCTCAACGCTGTATTCGACGTTGCCGCTTATGAAAAAGTAAACCTCATAGAAGTCGTGCTGATGCACTGCGACACCTTCAAACTTGGCGTCACGGTAGTGGAAAACCTCAAAATCAGCTCTGGTCATACTCTGTCTCGGGTCAAAAACCTGCATAAAATCACCTCCTTTATATCATATAGCAATATTAACAATCAGTCAAGCAATTTTTACAATTTTCATTGTGAAAACAATATGGTAAAATTAAAATACTAAAATAGGAGGACTGTGTCAATGACGGAGTTTATGACAAAGGATTTTCTTCTTGATACGGACACGGCAAAGGTGCTCTATCACGACTATGCGGCGAAATTGCCCATTATCGATTATCACTGCCACGTAAGTCCCAAGGAGATATATGAAGACCTGAGATTTGAAAATATTACTCAGCTCTGGCTTTACGGCGACCATTACAAATGGCGTCTTATGAGAAGCAACGGAGTCAGCGAGGAATACATTACAGGTAAAAACACAAGCGACAAGGATAAGTTTCTGAAGTTTGCTGAGCTTTTACCCAAGGCAATCGGCAACCCTATGTACCACTGGTGCCATTTTGAGCTGAAAAGATACTTCGGCTATGAGGGTGTTCTCAATGCTGACACTGCCGAAGAGGTGTGGAGAGTTACATCAGAAAAGCTAAAGGAAGACTCTATGAGCGTAAGAGGCATCATCGAAAAGAGCGGCGTTGCTTTTATCGGTACCACCGACGATCCTATTGACTCTCTCGAATATCACGGCAAAATTGCTGAAGACAAGAGCTTCAAGACAGTAGTTGCTCCCTCATTCAGACCTGACAAGGCATTTAACCTTAATGCTGATTTCTACCCTGAGTATATAAAGACTCTCTCAGAGGTTTCGGGTGTTGAGATTAAAGACATAGCTTCTCTTAAAGAGGCTCTTTATAAGAGAATGAAGCACTTTGATTCTTTCGGCTGTAAGGCAAGCGACCACGGTATCAACTATCCTGTTTACTGCGAAATGAGCGAAGAGGATATGAATAAGGCTCTGGCGAAGGCTATGGCAGGCGAGAAAGTCACCAATGAAGAGCTCGAAGCAGTGCAGACAGAAATGATACTCTTCTGCAGTGAAAAATATAGCGAACTCGGCTGGGCTATGCAGATACATTATAACTGTATGAGAAACCCCAATACAGCGATGTTTAATAAGCTCGGACCCGATACAGGCTTTGATATCATCGGACCTCATAACGGCTCACAGGCTCTTGCAAAGCTTCTTGATAAGATGTATCTTGGGGGCAAGATGCCCAAGATTATTCTCTATTCCCTCGATGCAGGCGACAACTCATTTATAGATACACTTTTAGGTGCATTCCAGCGTGAGGGCTATCCCGGCACCATTCAGCACGGCAGTGCATGGTGGTTCAACGATACCAAAAACGGTATGCGTGAGCAGATGATAAGTCTCGCTTCACTGGGACTTCTCGGCAACTTCGTCGGTATGCTCACTGACTCAAGAAGCTTTCTCAGCTATACAAGACACGAATACTTCCGCCGTATACTCTGCCAGTTAATCGGTCAGTGGGTGGAAGCAGGAGAGTACCCCAATGATATGAAGGCACTCTCACAGATAACAGAAGATATTTCTTTCTATAACGCAAAAAGATTTTTTGGTTTGGAGGTATAAAATATGAAAATGTCTTTCAGATGGTACGGCAATGATGATCCCGTATCCCTTAAGTACATCAGCCAGATCCCTAATATGAGATCCGTTGTTTCGGCAGTGTACGATGTAAAGCCCGGTCAGGTATGGCCTGAGGAAAGCATCAAAAGAGTCAAGGAGGACTGCGAAAAGAACGGTCTTATCTTTGATATCGTTGAGTCTATCCCCGTACCCGAGGATATAAAGCTT
>JAZSGK010000003.1:0-15581 GCA_045532695.1 Acutalibacteraceae bacterium | reverse complement strand
GCCAAAAGAAAGCCGCTGACCCTTGTGGTAGGCTTTCCCGGAGAAAACAGCAATAACTTTATAGGCACAATTCATCTGCTGCTGCCCGTTGTGCCTATAAGCATGGCAGGCGAAGACGGAACGGTCTATAACATACTGCCTCAGGAGGCAATGCCTAAGCTGGCTTAATGATGCAGGGCGAAAGCCATATGATGCATTTACTTCGTGAAATATGATATAAGGAGCTACCCTTCGGGATAGCTCCTTATGCTTTGGTGTTTTATTTATTGTTGACTACATCCTCAAATGCCATAACAAGCTTTGAAGCTGTATCCTTGCCCAGAGAGACAAACTCGATGCTCTTGCTGTCTTCGTGAATCATTGACATATAATCGTTATCGGGCACGATGTAGCCCACCTGGTCATTTGCAAGACCGATAACATGAAGGGTTCTGTCGCTGCCTGAGGCAGTTACGATTTCCTGCATTGAGGGGTACTTGAAGTCTTCACCTGACCATGAGTAATCGCTTGTAAGGCAGCCGCCGTATGCAAGCTCAGGTGCAAGCTCGCCCGGTACAATGGCAAAGGCAAGGTCATCGCCTATTTCCATATAGCCCACCTCTGTGAGTACGAAATAGTCTTCCTTTTCAATTCTTATGATATTCTCAAAGAGACCTGCTTTGCCTGCAATTAAAAGAATTGAGTTTGTAAGCGGAAGGAGAGTTTCCTTATATCTGATGTTGAGAAGGGGAGAAACCTTGGTTTCGTTTCTGATTTCGGTCAAATCCTTGCCGATTGATTTGCCGAAGCCCACAGTGTTTTCAATTCTGATTTCGTTTTCGGTGTAATCAATGACGGTATCCTCGTTCTTTTCCTGAGTGTTGCACTGCTCTGCGCCCATGATGAAAAGCACATTTGCACCGTAAGAGTTGATAACCTGCTCGGCATAATAGGGATAGTCGCCTGTTACGAGGGTGCCTGAAGCACCGTTGCCTACACAGTGAATCTGTGAGGTTACGAGCCAGGTTTCCTTTGAGCCGTCGGCAGGTACAAAGCGAAGACGGTTGAAGTTGGGGTCATTGACATAGGGCTGACGCTTGTCATAGATATATTTTGAGGCGTCGGCAGTGCCGTAGAAAAGCTCACCCTCAGTCATGTTGCCGAAGGCTGCCTTGATGGAGTCAACGGTTGTGTTGAAGAGGTTTTCCATATATTCGTCGCTCTTGCCGTTTTCGGTGTCAATGCCGAAAAGTGTGCGTGCCGGGTTGAGGAAAACCATGCGGAAAATGTTGCCGTTCATGCCGAAGGTGTCAATGGCGCTGTGCTGATGAAGCACGGAAACGGTAATGGAGTTTATGCCGTTTTCCTTTGACCAGTCGGCAAGGCGTGTTCTGATTTCACGGACATCTGTGAGTGAAAGGCCGTAGGAGTCGAGAACTGCGAAAACTGCAGTGCCTCTGCCTGTGGAGTCGTTAAGAGCAACGGTTCTGACAAGAAGATCATCCTCAACGCCTGTGGCTAATTTGCCGTCAAAGCCGATTGTGCCGGCAACATTATATTTGCCTATAACATCCTCTTTGTTTTCGGGAAGAAGGCTTCTTGAGTCATAGCCCAGTGACCATGCTGTGCCTGCCTGAGATTTATCGAGAAATTCCTCAGTGCCTGCCATAAAGCCGGGAACCTCAGTTTTATCGAACCAATATCTGGGTGTGGGGATGAAGCTTGCGATTGCTTTGACAAGGGCGTTGATAACAACATCCAGAGCATCAAAGACAACACGCTCTGCCTTGCTTGCAACAAAAAGGTCTCTTTCATTGACCTGAGCGCCTACAGAAGCAAAGGCTGAAAATGTCATGGCGAAAACAAGAAGAATTGCTATGACGGGTGTAAGTAATTTTTTAAGAGATTTCATATTATATCTCCTTTCCGTTATTATAGAAATAATTTTATCACAAACGGTTTTTATCGTCAATAAAAAGATAAAATATAAGTGTTAGGCTTATTGCATAATTTAAAAGAAAGATAATGTACACTTTGACGAATTTAAAAATTCAGGTTGAAATTACAGAACAAAAAAGCTATAATATGGAGTGCTAAGATTTTTAGCCAGTATATGAAAAGAAAGGAGCTTTTGACATGGCAAAACAACCTAATGCTCAGAAGCTGAATGTGCCAAAGACCATACTCACCGGTTTCGGTTTTTTGGCAACATCAATCGCGTGGGCGATTTATGACCCCTACATTACAAAAATTCTAAACAAGATTCTTTCAGAAAGTGACCTTGTGACAAATCTCAGTGCAAAGCTTGCAAGTGCTATCCCCTGGATAGGTGAATTTGCAGAGGCACAGGGACAAAGCACAATTTCTGCCTCAGGCGGTTTCTCATTGGTACCCCTTTTCATCGGTATCATTATGACCTTCGATAACATCTTCGGTGTTATCTTCCAGCCCACCTTCGGTAAGCTGTCTGACAACTGCCATTCAAAGCTCGGTAAGCGCCGTCCCTTTATTGTTGCATGTGCACCTATTTCGGCTTTACTGTTTGCCCTTATTCCCATTGTGGCTCTCAACACAAGCGGAGCACTCCAGCTTCCTCTTACAATGCTGGTTGTTATCCTTTTTGTTTTCTCAATGTCACTGTGGAGAGCTCCCGTTGTTGCACTTATGCCTGACCTTACTCCTCCCGAGCTTCGCAGTGAGGGTAACGCAATTATCAACCTCATGGGCGGTATCGGTTCAGCAGTAGGTATGGTTGCAGGTACTATAGGTATTGCACTGTGTACTCTTTTTGCAGGCTACAGCAAGGCAGAAATCAAAGCTGACGAAACAGTATCATTCCCCTATGTATTTATCGTAGGTTCACTTGTTATGATTATCGGCATGCTTGTTCTTCTCTTCTTCGTTAAGGAAGAAGACACCAGCATCCGCGTTAAGGGCGATGCAAATCAGTATGCTGACCAGAAGGCACTCAAGAAGGCTCAGAAAGAAGCTGCTAAGCAGAAGAAGGCTGAGCTCAAGGCAATGAAGCTTTCAAAGGGCGAAAGAAAGAGTCTCATATTTATGCTTGGTACACTCTTCTTCCTTTTCTGTGCTTCAAATGCTATAACAACCTTCTTCTCGCTCTTCGCTCAGGAAATTCTTCATATGATCACATCTGAAGCAACCTTCATTATGCTTATCTTTGCAGTTTGCTCAGGTGCTGCCGCTATCCCTGCAGGTAAGATGGGTACAAAGATCGGCAGAAAGAAGACTATCATTGCAGGTCTTGCAGTTTTCCTTGCAGCATTTATCGTGTTCTTCGGTGTATTCGTAGGTATGCTCGGTGCAAGAAATCTTTCAATCGGCAACTACGTTTCAGTTAACAACGCTTACATTGCAATTGATGAAAACATCAACGGCTACAATGCTGATCTCAGCACAAAGGCTCAGCTTGAAAATAAGACTCTCGATGAAAAGGAAGTTCTTACAATCGAAGGCTATCTCGCTTATAAGAGCGGCAACGCTGAAGAAGGCACAGAGGCTTACTACGAAATTTACGATGCAAGCCTTGTTGAATCACTCGGCGAAGGTATCTACGGTGACATTATAAAGGTTGCAAACGATATCCTCGGTACAGAAACAGAATCCTTTGAGGTTGCGCTTGATGCTATTGTTGAGACTGTTGACAGCGTCACAGCTATCCTTCGTGTACTCATTTACCCCGTTCTTATTCTCGGCGGTGCTGCTAATATGTTTATCACTGTTAACACACTTCCTCTCGTTCTCGAAATCGGCGGTATCGAAAAGGTTGGTACATTCACAGGTTACTACTACACAGCTACATTCTCAGCTCAGATCGCATCTCCCATCGTTTACGGTTTCATCAGAATGTTTGCAGGCACATATATGTCGCTGTTCTACTACAGCCCCGTTATGTTCGCATGTGCAATTATCCTTCTTATGTTCGTTAAACACGGTGAAGCAATTCCCCAGGACGTAATCAAAAAGATCGAAGACGAAAATAACGACTAAGCAGCAAAAAGCTGCCGCTTGAGGCGGCAGCTTTTTAAATGTAAATTTCTGCTGAAGGCGGGTCGGCGGCTCCGCAAAATCGCGAAGCGATTTTTGCAGGGGCGCGGCCGCGCCCCTGCGCGAACGAAGTTCGCAGCGGAGCCGCCTGCACAGACTGAAAAACAGAATCAGACTATAATATAAGGTGATTATAATGCGCAACTATCAGAAAGAACTGGATAAGTTAATAGAAAATATTCCCGAGGGCGAGGTGCCGACACTTCTGCTTCACGCCTGCTGTGCACCCTGCAGCAGCTATTGCCTCGAGTATCTTTCAAATTACTTCAGAATAACCTTATACTATTATAATCCCAATATTTATCCTGAAAGCGAATATGCACTTCGCACTGAAGAAGCAAGACGCCTTATAAGTGAGATGAATTTCAAAAACGAAGTCACTTTCCTTGAAGGGAAGTTTGACCCGAAGGAGTTTTATGACTGTGTAAAGGGCCTTGAAAAAGAAAAAGAGGGCGGTGAAAGATGCTTTAAGTGTTATCGTCTGCGTCTTGAAAATACAGCAAGCCTCGCAAAGGAATTGGGCTTCGACTATTTTACCACAACTCTTTCAATCAGTCCCCTTAAACGTGCCGACAAAATCAACGAGATCGGAGAAGAAGTGGGGGAAATTTACTCTGTTAAGCACTTGCCCTCAGACTTCAAAAAGAAAAACGGATATAAGCGCTCTACTGAGCTTTCGAGAGAATACGGACTCTACAGGCAGGATTATTGCGGCTGTGTATTCTCACAAAGAAAAGAGTAAACATTTTGATATAGTAAAAGGCGGTAGGAATTTAATCTTACCGCCAATGTTTTCAGTTGTTAGTATTTGCCGAGGTGTTTTCTTCGGCTGTGTCTGATGTGCCGGATATATTTTCGTCGGTTATATCGTTTTCGGAAGCCGATTCGTCAGTGAGCATATCGCTCATATCTGTCAGATCCTCTTCAAGTTCGTCGTCGAGGGTTGTTGCATCGTCCATAATAGATGTAAGCTCATTGCTCATTGATGTGAGATTATCGTCTACAGTATCATTTCCGCAAGCGGCAAAGCAGATAACCATTACGGCCAAAGCAAGAACAAGTACTATTGGAAGAAATTTTTTCATGGAAAAGTCTCCTTTGATTTGTAGTTGTATTTAATCTTATGCTTATTATTGACCTGTTATTCTATATTATTCCCTGACGCTCTAAAAGTTTTAGTATTAATTGTTGACTTAAATGCTTTATAGTGTTAAAATTAATCTGTTAAAAAAAAGAAACAGCTTCTGTTTCAAAAAAGGAGAAAAAAGAAAATGAGTAAACTCAGCGCAAAGCCTCAGAATCCCCTGTGGCAGACAAACAAGCCGGAGAGAAAAAGCTATTATATGTATTTCTTCGGCCAGAACATGATTTACAATATGATTGCAGGTTATCTTGCAACCTTCCTGCTTCTTATCGGCATTGACCCTGTTAAATCAGCGGCAGTAATGCTTGTTGTAAAAGTATGGGACGCTGTCAATGATGCTATCTTCGGTGTTATTTTTGATAAGGTTACCTTCAAAAGCGGCAAGAAATATATTCCCTGGTTAAAAATTGCCTGCGCCCTTACACCTGCATCAACAATTGCAATTTTCATTATCCCCAGTGCTGCAGAAGAGACTGTCAAGCTTATCTGGTTTGCTCTTGCTTATATTATCTGGGATACAGCTTATACCATCTGCGATGTGCCGGCTTTCGGTATTATCACTTCTATGACAAGTAATGTAGAAGAGAGAAATACAGTCCTTTCACTCAAGGGCATCACCGGTGGTATCGGTTCAGCTCTGACAACAGTTCTTGTAACAGTGCTTATCAGCGAATTCGTCGGTCTCAGCTACGGCTGGGTTGCAATCATCGTTGCCGTTGTTGCAACAGGAACAATGTTCCCTGTCTGCTTCAAATGTCAGGAGAGAAACAAGAGTGTTGACGAAGAGCAGTTTACCGTAAGAAGAATGCTCAGGTATGTTGTCAGCAACAAGTACCTTCTCATCTATTATGTAGGCTATATCTTCTATTCAGGCGCACAGACATATAATGCCCTTCATATGATTACAGCTTACTATATTTTCAACAACTCACTCGCTTCTCTTGTAACAGGTACCGTTGCCGCTCTTCCCCAGCTCTTTATGGCTCTGCTCGTACCGAAAATCATCAGAAAGATGGATAAGACAAAGCTCTTCAAGATCTGCACAATTGCAACCATCCTTCTTTCCGTACTGGTTATACCCACAAAGCACAGCTTTATTCTCTTTGTTCTCACATATATGCTTCGTGCAATTCCTCTTGGCATTATCGGCGTACTTGCATTCACATTCACACCTGACTGTGCTGAATACGGCCAGTACACAACAGGAACAGAAGCAAAGGGTATTACATTTGCAATCCAGACCTTTGCAGTTAAACTTGCAGCAGCAATTTCGGGTTCATTGGGTCTCGCACTGCTCGGCTTCTTCGGCTTCAAAACATTTGAGGGTGTTGACAGCTTTGAGGGCCTCGCAGCAATTGATGCAATCAGCCAGCAGACACCGGAAGCACTTGACGGCCTGTGGTTCACATATAATGTAGTGCCCATTATAGGCCTCGTTATTGCTCTTGTTATCTGGAACTTCTATAAGCTCAATGACAAAGATGTTCAGATTATGGCAGACTGCAACGTAGGTAAAATAACCAAGGCAGAGGCTGAAAGTCAACTTTCAAGAAATTATTGATTTCCTTACCGCTCACTTGAATGTGGGCGGTTTTTTACGGGAAAAATCTCTTTTAAAAGAAATTGTTGACAAACCGATAAATATGATTTATAATTAAGCTATCATAGTGTCTTTATGATACAGCAATAAATGAAACGGAGGAAAATTCCTATGAAAAAAGCATTAGCATTAATTCTTTCACTTCTTGTTGCTTTTTCAATGTTTACAGTAGCAACATTTGCAGAAGGTGAAGCAACACCCGCAGAAGATCTTGTAACAGTTACTTTTAAAGACAGCGACGGCAAGATCATCAAAACTATCAATGTTACTCCCGGCACAAAGATGACTCCTTATGTTCCTGAGAACCCTGTAAAGGCAGATACAGAAACAACAAGATACACATTTGCAGGCTGGAAGTCAAGCGTTGACACAGATGTAGATCCCTATGCAAAGAACACAATTCCCGATGCAAGAGTAAATGTTGTTTATACAGCTACATACAGCGAGAAGGATATTTCTCAGAATCAGAGCTTATTAAACTTCATCGAATCAATTTTTGCTCGCATCAATCTTTTATTCCAGTACTTTGCACAGATCTTCAGATTTGATTAATCTCTGACATAGTTTTATCGGGGCTGTATTAACAGTCCCGATTTATTTATTAAAAATGTTAACAATTTTATCACGCGGATTACATTGACAAAGAGAGTTCTTTACTATACAATAAAAACATCTTAGTTTAGATTAATAAAATGAACACGGAGGTTCGGTCTATGAAAAAGATTATTTCTCTTATCCTTGCTGTGCTTATGATTTTCTCAGTGACAGCTGTTGCTGCTTTTGCTGAAGGCGAAACACAGAAGCCCATTAAGGTAACATTCATCTATGACGATGCTGACATCAACGGTATCGCTATTACAAAAACAAAGGAAATCTTTGTTGATTATGGCGAAGATTATAACTCACAGGTTCCCGAAGGCTCTTACATTGTAAAGGGTGATGACGGAAAGAACTATAGCATTTATACTGATGTATGGTCATCAGATAAGAACGGCTACAACACCACTCTCTTTGAGAAGGGCAAGTTCCCCATTTTCGGTGAAAACGATCCCGTAACAGAAATCGTTTTCAAGGCAGAAATGGCTTCAAAGGAAGTTACAGTAGGCGGTGTTATCGGTGATGCTGCTGAAGATATTCTCGGCGAAAGCACAATGAGCTTCTTCAATTATATTATCGAACAGATCAAGCTCTGGTTCGGAAAATTAATTCTTTATATCAGAAATTTCACATAAGACTATACGTTTGTCGAATATAATGTACCACGGACCCGGAAATTTGTTTCCGGGTCTTGCTTTGTTATTATTTATTTCACACACATTACACTTAAAAAGGCTTTTTTGATTGAAAATACACAGTGGCTACACATATATTTTGTTTAATTTGCTGTTTTATAACGGTTAATAATGAATTTTATTTTTTTTAGTTGAAAAAAAAGGTGTATTTTGGTATAATTAAGTTCGTTAGAGATTTTTAACGGAGGTAAAAAGACAGTGAAAAATTACAAAAAAATTGGTAACCGTATATGGCAAGGTCCTCCAGCAACTGAAAAGTTTGATATGAACAAGGAGCCGAAGGGTCAGGTGTGGTATCTGGTATGGATTATCTGGATCGGTACAACCTTGAGAAAATGGCTTCGTCGCGTTGATGTCAAGAAAACCAATATGAAGGGCGTTAAGCCTCCTTATGTTCTTATCTGTAACCATAACTCATTCTATGATTTTTATATTATGAGTTCTCTCATTAAGCCTCACAGAGGCCATTTCCCCGGTGCTGTTGATGACTTCATCGGCAGAGAGGGCATTTCAAGAAGAATCGGCATTATCCCTACAAGAAAGTTTGCGCCGGATATGAGTCTTATCCGTATCGGTCGTAAGGTTATAAAGAAAGGCCAGCTGTACGGCCTTTATGCAGAAGCCCGTTACTCCCTTTGCGGTATTACAGAGGTTATACCCGAATCAGTAAGTCAGCTTATCAAGTTCCTGGGCGTACCCGTTGTAACAATCAAGATGAAGGGTCATCACATTTACAACCCTTATTGGAATATGAAATCTCACCGCTATCTTCTCAAGTCAGCTGCTGATATGACCCGACTTTTCACAGCTGAAGAGGTTAAGGAATTATCAGTTCAGGAAATTCACTCAAAGATGGTTGAAGCTCTTGAGCACGATGACTGGAGATGGCAGAGCGAAAACAGAATAAAGCTCAAGCGTAAGGACCGTGCGGAGGGACTCAGCAATGTTCTTTACAAGTGCCCTGCATGCGGCTGTGAAACAAAGATGGGCTCAAAGGGTGCACAGATTTTCTGCGAAGAATGCGGCAAGAGCTGGACACTCAATTACTATGGTGAGCTTGAAGCAGATAAGGGCGAAACCGAATTCAAGT
Organism: Acutalibacteraceae bacterium; assembly: GCA_045532695.1. Classification (GTDB taxonomy): domain Bacteria; phylum Bacillota; class Clostridia; order Oscillospirales; family Acutalibacteraceae; genus UBA6857. The sequence goes on along the minus strand of JAZSGK010000003.1, from coordinate 6,408 downwards.
TCGCTTCTGACTGGTACAGATGGGAACGCGAAGAAGTTAAGAAAGAAGTACAGGCCGGCACATATAAGACAGAGTGTGACGTCAAGGTTAATGACCTTCCCAATTCAAAGGGCTTTATCTATATGGGTGAAGGACATCTTATACACGATGCAGAGGGCTTTAAGCTTCGCGGTGTGCGTGAATATGACGGTGTAGAGTTCAAGATGGATATCCCTGCTCTTCAGCAGTATGCATGTCATATTGAATACAAATACCGTTTCGGTTGGGATCGCGATTGCATCAATCTTAATACAACTGACGATACATGGTATATCTTCCCCGAAGATAAAAATGTTAAGGTTACTAAGATAGCCCTTGCAACTGAAGAGATTTACAATAAGCTTTCAGAAGAAAGAAAGCGGAAATTTGCAAGAAAAGATGCTGCTAAATCTGAATAACAGCCGTAAGGCAAAATATCAAATTTATAATACAGAAAGGGTGGGCTATAATGAGCACAATCGAACAACTCAAAAATATTTTTGTGGAGTACACAGGTAATGATGTTGAGGGCTTCAGCGAAGAGACTGTTTTATCAGTTGATATGGTTATGAACTCCTTTGAGATTTTCGGTCTTATCTGTGAAATTGAAGAGCATTTCGATATTGAAATCCCCGACAGAGAGCTTGTGAAGCTTGTTACTGTTGGTGACATTGTAAAATATATAGACGAAAACGCATAAGCGTTGTATAAAAGAAAGGAAGAGAAAAACCTCTTCCTTTTTATTTTTTATTGACAAAAAAATCCCGTTGTGATACCATTAATTTCAAAGCCGAACTATAAATTGAGGTGATAAAATTGAGACGACCGCCCAGAGACCCGAACATTAAAGTACCCGTTTTCAAGAATATCATTTATGCTTTAAAATTAGTGTGGGAGTGCGACAAGAGACTGCTTTTGGGCTATATTGCCAATGCTTTTGCAGCTAATATTTTTGCCTTGTTTGTGCAGAACATTCTCTTTCTTAAGGTTCTCCTGAACATTCTGGATAATGCCGGCTCCTTCGAGAGCTATTTTGGTACTCTGCTGATGTTTTTAGGGGTATCCATTGCCCTTGTAGCAGTTAACTGGTTATCAAGCTATGTTGTTCATGCTTCAACGAAGAATGTTCTCAAGAAGCTCAACAACAAAATTTTCAACAAGGCAATAACTCTTGATGTTGAATGCTATGAAAACCCCGAGTTTTATGATAAGTATCAGAGAGCAACCAATGTCCTTGCCTGGAGCTATTTTGATCTTGTCTGCTATGCTGTGGCCAATATTATGACCTGTATAGTATCTCTTATTCTGGTTATCGGTACAGTTACTACTATTGACCCGGCTTATCTTATATTCCTTGCGCCCGTTGTGCTCGTATTTATTATTGAAACGGCAAAGAGTAAGCTGGTATATAAAAGAGACCTTGAAATGACAACCAACAACAGAATCAAGGCATATATACAAAGAACAGTCTTTCTCAAGGATTTCTCCAAGGATATGAGAACATCAAATATTTTTGCTGTGCTTATGGAAAGATTCAGGAATGCCATTGACTCCAATGTTGAAATACTGAGAAGATATGGCGTAAAACTCTTTATTTACAGCACCGTAAGCTCACTGTTCAGCGAGTTTATTCCTATTATCGGCACATATGCCTTTGCGACTTTTCAGTTTGTCTACAGAAGTACCCTTACAGTGTCAGGCTTCTCCGTTGTGCTGTCGTCAATAAACGCTGTAAGAGAGTCAACTCTCAACATTGCACGGAACTTTGACACCCTCGTTGGCATGGCACTGTATTTTCAAAATCTCCGTGACTTTTTTGACTACGAGCCAAAAATCACATCGGGTGAAATTGAGCCGGGAGAATTCGAAAGCCTTGAATTCAGGAATGTTTCTTTCAGATATCCCTCGGCAGAAAAGTATGCTCTTAAGGATGTATCCTTTAAAATAGACAAGGGAGAGACTCTCGCCCTTGTTGGCGTAAATGGTGCAGGCAAGTCAACACTTGTGAAATTGCTTCTGCGCTTTTATGATGCGACAGAGGGTGAGATACTTTATAACGGCATCAATATAAAAAAGTATAACCTTAATGCATACAGAAATATTTTCGGTGCAGTTTTCCAGGATTATAAGAACTTTGCTATTTCCGTTTACGAAAACGTAGTCTGCCACGAATGCAGCGATGAAGAAAAGCAGGCGGCTGAAAAAGCCCTTAAGCAAAGCGGTATATGGGAAAAGATATCAGCACTTCCCAAGGGTGCTGACACTGTAATAACAAGAGAATTCGACAAAAACGGCATAGGCCTTTCAGGCGGTGAAAACCAGAAGGTATCTGCGGCAAGACTCTTTGCCAAGGATTTCGGGTTTGCCGTACTTGACGAGCCTTCATCGGCTCTTGACCCTATTGCCGAATATAAGATGTATGAAAATCTTATAAAGGTTACAGAAAACAAGACCGTACTTTACATATCTCACCGTCTCTCAAGTGCTGTGCTTTCAGACAGAATAATCGTTATCGGAGACGGCAGGGTACTTGAGCAGGGCTCTCATGAGGAGCTTATGAAGCAAAAGGGCAAGTATCAGGAGATGTTCACCTTGCAGGCTTCCAGCTACAACAGAGAAAAGGAGGCGGCAGAAAATGAATAAGACTAAAGAAAAAAAGAATCACTCCACCTTCTCCAATATTTTCTTCTTCATAGGATTGCTCTTTAAAATTTCACCCACCCTCGTCATAGGCGAATTCTTTATGGGTATTGTGACTACTCTGCCCACAAGACTCGTCAGCGTTGTAGGGCTCAAGTATATTATCGATGTTGTAACTGAGGGCGAAAACCTCGAGCGTATATTCTATGCTGTAGCAGCAATTGCCGTACTCCTCATAGGAAGCAAGGTGTTTGCATGGATATTCCAGGAGTTTTTCTGGAATGTGGCAAGGGAAAAGGTTTATTACGGACTCAATAAGATTCTCTATGAAAAGGCGAGACAGCTTGACCTTGAGTCATATGACAATCCCGAATTTTACAACAGCTTTATTCTCACAATAGAGTCCTCATCGGACAATATCACAAACCTCTTAGGTCTTGTGAGAAACTACGTGGGAAACCTCATATCCTTCTTCACTATCGCAGGTGTAATGCTCACTATTGACCCTATATGTCTTGTGGTTATACTTGCTTTCATCGGCGTATTTTTACCTCTGAGTAATAAAAGAGGAGACTTACAGATGGCAAGAAGAAGAGATAATACTGAGTACCACAGACGAAGCGACTATTTCCAGAGAATTTTCTATCTTCAGGACTATGCCAAGGAAGTGCGTATGAATGATATTCACCCGCTCCTTATGGCAAGGTACAACGATGCAGCTGACGATGTTATAAACAATCAGAAAAAGTATTGGAAGAAGATTTCCGCAGTTTCCTTTATTCAGGAGGCGGGTATTCAGGTATGCGGCTTTATGTTTGTTTTACCGCTTTATCTCGGCTACTGTGTACTGGTAAAGGAAAGCCTCGGTGCAGGTGACTTTATTGCCGCATTCAACGGTGCATCCTCCATTGCTATGTCAATTAATTTCCTGACAGTATGGGCGGTTGCGATTTTCTCAGAAAGAGGAAAGATGATTGAAAAGTACCGTGAATTTTTAAAGAGTGACTTCAAAATCAAAGACGGTGAAAAGGTTGCCGAGTGCGGTAAGCCCGAAGAAATAAAGATAAAAAATATGACTTTTACATATCCCGGTAATGATAAGCCCACTCTTAAGAATATCAACCTCACAATCAAGCCCTATGAAAAAATTGCCCTTGTAGGCTATAACGGCGCAGGTAAGACAACTCTCACAAATCTCATTCTGAGACTTTATGATGTAAGCGGCGGAAGCATCAGCATCGGCGGTGAGGATATAAGAAATGTGACAGCCGATTCTCACAGAGACAGATTCTCGGCAGTGTTCCAGGACTTCCAGCTCTTTGCCTGCAGTGCAGGTGAAAATGTGGCCCTTGACGCATCCTTTGACGAAGATAAGGTAAAGACTGCACTTCAGCACAGCGGCTTTGATAAGGAGCTTAAAAAGGGAGTATTCACAGAGCTTCTCCGAGAATTTGACGATGAGGGCAAGATGCTTTCAGGCGGTGAGAGTCAGAAAATCGCCATCGCAAGAGCCTTCTATAAAAACTGCCCCTATGTTATTCTTGATGAGCCGTCGGCAAATCTTGACCCCATAGCTGAATACAACCTCAATCAGGCTATGATTGAAGCGGCACAGCACAAGACGGTTATATTCATTTCCCACAGACTTTCAACTACCGTCAATGCCGACAGAATATATGTTATGGAAAACGGTGAGATTATCGAGAGCGGAAGCCACAAAGAGCTTATGGATAAGAACGGCACCTACGCATATATGTTTAATCTGCAGGCCGAAAAATATAAAAAGCAATAAAAAATCAGGCGTATATCGCCTGATTTTTTGCTGTCACATATTTACTTTTCTAAGCTGTTTATCATACTGAGATGCTCAGTGTAGAAATTCTTTACATCGTTTATCTTTGTCATACCGCCCTGAAGGCACATATGATCGCCGTAAATAATGGGCATTGTGTACCAGATGCCTTTTTGAACATTGCCTGCTTCATACTGTGCATTGGGAGCACTTGAGGGTGCGAGAGCAGAAACAGTATTTACAAGTCCGTCATTTTCCATCCAGGTTTCATCAATTACAAAACCGCCCTTGGTAACACCTGTATACTTACCTATTTCTTCTGAAGAGCCTGAGTAGATGCTCTCCATAATTTTCTTGTCGGGTGAGTATGTGCCGTCTTCATTTTTTGTTGTTGCGGTGCAGGCAAATGAGAAATAGTAAGTGTCCTTGTAGGTGACGATTGTTTTATTCAGCTCCAGAGCGTTGTCGATATACATATCGTAAGCTGCATAGTCGCTGTCGATTCTGCCGTCCTTTTCACCGCCGGTAAACTGACTCATAAGCTTGTTTGATATATTGCCGAAAGTATCCTTTATAAAGTTGGATTTTTCTTCCTTTATGGGCTCGGGCTCTTTTTCTTCAGTGCTTTCACCTGTGTTGTAAGCTGAAGTACCGTTATGAGGTGCTGCAAGAGAGGTTATTGAATATATCCAGTCGCCCTTGCCGCCCTTGAAATAGTCCGAAAGCTCGCTCTCGGGAGTAGCTGCAATTTCTTCAGCGGAGCCTTTTTCCATTATGCTTGCGAAAAGTCTTACGGTTGCGCCGCCGAAGGAGTGTCCCAGAAGATTGATTTTGTCTTTTTCGCTGAAAGAGGGGATAAGTGCTCTGCCTGTGAAATCCTCGCCGTATCTTTCGTGATTGCATCTCTCGCTGTGAGCCTTGCCGTAGTCTACTTTTGTACCCGTAAGCTGAGCATAAAGCTCGCAGGCTCTGTCCCAGGCGCTGTCTGTGGGAGCAACGGAAGCCGCATAAGCATGGAAGCCCTTATCTTCGAGATAGCCCATAAGCTCGCCGCCGAACATGCCCCAATAGGGCATAAGCTTATAGATATCGTCATAGCTGCCCCAGCCTGAAAGACCGTGTACGAAAACATAGGGGTAGTTTGTGTTCCAGTTTGTGTCGTCGGCCTTGAGAAGGTCAACATTTATGCCTAAAAGCATAGGAACTGAAATAAGCATAGCAACAAATTTGTAAAGAATGTGATGAAGTATAGCTGTCATTGTGGTTTCTCCTTTTTGCTTTGTTGACTTTATGTTAGCATATTTTTTGACTCAAGACAATGTTATATATAATTTTTAATGAAAATTATCGCCAAAATCCCCGATGCAACATATTGTTGCTTTACTTTCTGCTGAATTTAAGCTATATTTAAATTGCATAGGAGAGAATTAAATCAAAGGAGATGATTTTATGAAGAAAAATATATTCGACCTTAGATTGAAAGAAAGTGACATCGCTTTTATAGGTGTAGCCGTGACAATTGTTCTTTATGTAATGAATGTTCTCGGTACCGGCGTAATAGTCGGCGGAGATGTCGGGTACATAGATACAGGAATTCCGTTTTACGGCTTTCTTGCACCGGTGATATTTACGGCTTTTGCCACCTTCGCAGGTTATTTCACAAAAAGGCATTCAATGAACAAAGCTTTTGTGACTATATACATAACTCTGCTTTTGCCTTTTGCATCTTATCTGCCGGCGGTTATAGGAATCTATTTACCTTTTATGTTTTTATGTATGCCCGTTTCATCTTTGCTTACTTATCTTCATGATGAAACATGTGAACTTATGGGGGTAGCAAGTTATAGTGATACCGGAACTCTGATACTGGCGTTCATCATAGTGCTTATGCTGATACCTCTGATAAGTGCACCGTTGGTATACAGATTTACAAAAGAAAAAGAGGATTAATTACAACT
>JAZSGK010000100.1:0-12576 GCA_045532695.1 Acutalibacteraceae bacterium | reverse complement strand
GTCAACTGCTATCATTCCTACAGAGGTGACACAAACGATAATTTAGGCTTTGGCTCAGATATCAGAATTATAAATAAAATCCTTGACACTCTGACGGATTTTAATGAAAGAGGCATTCCCGTCAAGGGCACATGGGACAGTGAAAACTTCTTTTCACTTGAAAAGATACTGCCTGAGTATGCACCTGAAATTATAGAGAAAATGAAGGAGCGTGTGGCAAGGTACGGCGACGAAAATATCATAATGGGCTATAACAACGGTGCCCTGTCTGCAATGACCGAGGACGAATTCGAAGCAAGTATCGAGCTTGCCGTTACCAACGAAAGAGGCTCGGGACTTAAGGATATCTTCGGTGAATATGAAAAAATAGTAAGACCCCAGGAGGTTATGTTCACCCCCTCTCAGGTGAGCCTCTATAATAAGCTCGGCGTCAAGGCACTTTGTCTTTACTACAGCTGTGTACCCTTTGACGCTTTCCGTACTATTGTACCCGAGCTGTCGGATGAGCTTGCTTTCAATCCTCTGACTTATACATATAAAGGCGAGAGTATGACGATTATCCCCACCTACAGTAACTCCGACGTCTGTGATGCAGGTACTCTTCGTGCCTGGGTGAAGGATTTACGAAAGAAGCAGGAAAGGGGAGAAATCAACAGAGATCTTCTTCTCTTTATAAATATGGACGCCGATGCAATTTTCTGGGAGACAATGGACTTAGGTCCCCTCACAGGCAAGATTGCAAATACCGACGGTATCAAGGGTCTTGTAGAGGAAATTGCAGACCTGCCTTATATTGTCTTTGATACAGTTGGCTCCTATCTTAAAAACCATGAGGCAGTCGGTAAGGTTGAATTTACTCACGATACCGCCGACGGTAACTTTACGGGTTATGCTTCCTGGAGTGAAAAGCCCTTTAACCGTAAAATATGGACAAGCCTTGAAAGAGCACGAGCAATGGCAAAGGTTACTGCCAAAGCTGATAAGGCTTCACCCTCTTTCTTTGACAGAGTAATTCTGCTTTCTACCACTCACTTCGGTCTTGCTACACCTGTGCTTAACATTCAACGTGAAAAGACAGCTCTCACTTTAGCTGAAAAGGTAATAGAAAAAGAAAAGTCTGCTATGCCAAAAGGCGATGACCTGACTGTTTATAATACGGGTAAAAGCGACCTGCTTTGTCTGCAGCTGAGGCTCAAAGAAAAAATCAGCAATGTGAGCTGTATCAATGTGAAAGCAAAAGACCTTGCAGACTTCACAGCTGTGAGTATGAACGAAGACAACTCAGTGATTTATCTGATGATGAAGTTCAGGAAAATCAGAGATAAATATAAAGTAAAGATAAGCTTTGACGGTAAAAAAGAAAGGCCTGCATTTAAGAATATCCTTTCTTCAGGTAAGCTTGATATGTTCTTCTCATCAAAGGGTAAGCTTGCCTGGGCAGTTTATGACGGCAAGAGAATCGGTAGCGATGAGTTTTTGCAGAGCTTCATTACCTACGGCGGTAAAAAATATGAATTCGAAAGTGTCTGTGCTGAAGCACTTTCCGTTGCAGGTACAGGTGAGGGTGTACGTATAAAGGGAGAAATTCATCTCCCGGGTGAGACACAGTGCGGCAGCTTTGTCTATGACTTCTTCACAGCTCTCGGCTCCGATGGGGTATTTGTAAGAACAACTGTCAACTATCCCTATACACCGGAGCTTGTGTCTATCTCGACGGAAAACTCATCTCTCGGCAGATATACAGATATGAAATGGCAGGAGGCGGTACCCTTCCAGATTACGCCCCAATTGCCCGGTGATATCAGTGTTATAAAGCGTAACTTTATGGACGATGTTTCATCTTTCCGCACTCAGAGCTTCCCTGAGTGTGACAGTAAGAATGATTATGTTGCCTCTTTCAATCATCAGCTCACATCAGGTATGGTAGGTCTTACAGACGGTGAGACAGGACTTATTATTGCCAATGCGAGACAGGTTCTCGGTTCAATGGCTCACTGTCCTATGAGACTCGAGAAGGATAAGACTGTCAGAATGAATCCCTTCGGTACATATTACGGCAAACAGCGTCACCACAGAGGCAGAGCAAAGGATCAGATTCTCGGAGCTTACACTCTTGTTGCTGCTCAGGGTAAATCAATTGCACCCTCATATAACGGCAACAGCGAAACTGCTATTCTCGGACTTTACGGCTTTGACGGCAGTGTACCCGATGAAAATCTGATGAAAGAAATCTGTGCCTTTGCAGACGGTGCTGCAGGTGTTTGCGGCGGTGACCCTTGCGTAGAAATTTTCGACGGTGACAATGTAATTATCAAGGAAAGCAAAAAAGACAACATAAGTGAAAAAGAACTGAAAAATCCTGTTATGACCGGCCTTATGGGTAATCTTGGCGAATATATTTACAAAGGTGCCAAGGGTATAGGTCATATTGTGTGGACTCAGCTTAAAACAAGATAAATAGCTTTTGCAGGCGGTATAGTTTGATTATCCGCCTGCTTTTTCTTTGTGCTGACCCCCAGTTTGCGGTGGCTCCGTGAAATCGCTGAAGGCGATTTCCGAGGGACGCCTTTGGGGCGTCCCTCGCGCCGTAGACGGCGACGGAGCCACCCTTGCACAGACCGACTATATTTGTAAACAATCTGTAAACTGAGTGAACATCAGTTACTAATTATTACTATCTGTCACAATTCTAACACAAAGAGAAAAGTTATACATTGACTTTGACATTTGTTGCATATATAATGGATATTGTAATTTATCAAAGGCGAAAAGCCGTGTTTTTTAAGGAGATCCCAATGTACGATTACAGAATACCTGCAAACAACTATTTACAGAAACCTACAGATGAATCCTGCTATGAATATCTCAAAGCTTCTTACGGAAGAATATCAAAGGTAATAGGAGAGGACTACACTGCTTTTGTTACTCCCGTGGGACCTGTTGAAAGTGAAACAAAGATGTCAAGACTTTTTTCTGATATTGAGAAGATGGCATCGTTTATTGACTCCCTCGGCATTAAGAAGGGCGACGTTTTTACAGCCTTTATGCCTACTTGCGGTCACGGCTTCATAGCTTTTTATGCTCTTATCAAGCTTGGCGTTATAGCTAATTTCGTCCACCCTCTTACACCTCCTCAGCAGCTTGAGGAGACAATGGTTCACACAAAGAGCAAGGGTATATTTATGCTGGACCTTTTTGCAGGTGCATACACAAATATTATCGAAAAGTACCCTACAATTGTCTGCTCGGTTTCAGATTTCTGCGACGGTACTGCTTATCAGTATGCAAAAGGCAATGAAATGCAGAATGCACATGTGCCTGAGCATAAAAATATTTACCGCTATATGGATATTATGGCTATGGATCTTCCTGCTGTACCCGATATTGAGCGTCCCGGCAAGAATGATGCGATTTATCTTCACGGCGGCGGTACTACAGGCAGAAGCAAGACAATTATCCACTCAAGTTATTCTTTCAACTGCCTTGCTTACAGTATGTACGCTCTTGATCCGGACCACGACTATAACAATGCATATTCTCTTTGTGTGCTTCCCTGCTTCCACGCTTACGGTTTAGGTGTATCTATGCACTACGCTCTCTGCAATGCATACAGACCCATTATGATTGCTAAGTTTGATCCTGTTCAGGCAAATGAGCTTATCAGAAAATACTGTGTAATGGAAATTTTAGGTGTACCCAAGATGTTCCAGAAAATGATTGATGCACCCAATTTCGAAAATGAAGGTGTGAAGAATCTCAAGGTACTGTCTGTCGGCGGCGACTTTGTCAGCAACGAGTTTGTCGAATACTTTAACACAAAGATTGCTGCTCTCGGCTCGGAAGGTTATCTCGGCAGAGGCTACGGTCTTACTGAAATGTGTGCTGTATGTACTTCTAATACAGGTATCAGCGACCCCAAGAGCACAACTGTGGGCAGAGCAATCTACGGCACTGAAATTGAAATATGGGATGAAGACTGCAATAAGCTTCCTATGGGTAAAATAGGTGAGGTTGTTGTCAGCGGTGAAACAATGATGAACAGATATCTTCCCGACGATTTCATTCAGGAAAGCGGTATTTACACCGACAGAAACGGCAAAAACTGGATAAGAACAGGTGACGTCGGCTATCTCGATAAAGACGAGCACCTTGTATTCACAAGCCGAATCAAGAGAATTATTATCATTGCAGGCTACAATATTTATCCTGCAACTATCGAGGAAAAAATCATCGAGCTCGATTACATCAACGAGGTCTGCGCTTGCCAGGGCTATGACGAAAACGATAAGCCCTATGTAAAGCTTGTTGTATCTCTTACAGATAAAAACGCTGACGAAGAGGAAATAAGAGAAAAGCTTATGACCTTCTGTAAAGAAAACATTGAAGGCTATGCCTGCCCGAGAAAGATATTCTTTATGTCTGAGCTTCCCAGAACAAAAATGGAAAAGATCGACTTTGTAAAGCTTTCGGATCCCATTCCTCAGCCTAAAATAGTATAATTTTAATGCCGCAGAATAAATTTTGGTTCTGCGGCAAATATTTTTCATTTTTATGGTGACAAGACGAAAAAAATATGATATACTACTATACTGTATAAATTAATAACGAAATATATTAAAGGAGTTATCCTGATATGAGTAATGTAAACGAAAATTTCAGAAAGGTTCTCGACAGCCTTTCAGCTACAGCAGAAAAGTTAGGCTTCAGTGCTTACAAAGATGAAAACGGTGAATTCATAACCGAAAAAGACGGTATTGTTTCCGCAAGATACACAGGTGAAAAGGGTGTTATCGAAGTTCGCTATGAGGACGAAAAAATCTCCGTATTCTCAGGTGACGATCCCGAAGCTCCCGAAAACACACCCAAGAGACTCACTGCTTCTCTTTTAAATGACACTACAGATGAAAGAGATGTCAAGTACATCATCAGTGATTTCAGCGAAACCATCAACGAAAAGTTCGGTACAAAGGCTCCCGTATCAAAGAGAGTTCAGCAGCAGAAGGCTCAGCATACAGTTTCAAAGGCTGCAGTAAAGAACGGCTCATTCTATGATCCCAGTACTCTTGCAAGTAAGCTCTGCCTTGTATTCCCCGAGCTTCGTCCTTATTATAAAGACAATATCGACAGATACGGTGAATTCCTCGGTGAAGAGTTCTTCACAAAGTACGGTACAGCCAAGGTTATCGAAGCTATAAAGCAGAATAACCCCCAGACTATGAAAAAACTTTTCCAGGTGCTCAACGAAATCTATGAAGACGGTACCAACGATACCCAGAGCCTTATTGCCGTTACAATTCTCGGTGAACTCAATAACGATACAATGCTCCTTGCACGCTGTGTTGATTATATGAGTGAGACTATGGCTCCTCCCGTAATCGCAGTGAACAAGTATTTAGCTTCAGCTGCAGGTAAGAAGGCAAAGAAAAAGCTTCAGAGTCCTCCCGCATATAAGCCTAAGAAGCAGAAGAAGCCCGGTATGTTCTCTCAGGCAATGGCAGGCGGTATGCAGCCCCCGATTCAGTAATAAATACTGCGTCTGAAAAAAAGGAAATGATAAGGTCGCAGAGCTTGCTTTGTGACCTTAATTTTATATAGGAGATGAATAAAAATGATCAACGAGATATTCAAGCTCTTCTGGGCTAACACAAAAAGAATGGATGACAAGAGAATAAAGACTCTCACTATGCCCGAGGGTATATACGAAAGCAACAACCATCAGTATATAGATGACGGCAATGTTTATCATCAGATAGATGTTTACTATCCCGAGGGTACAACAGAAAAGCTCCCCGTTGTAATTGATATTCACGGCGGCGGCTGGATGTACGGTGACAAGGAGCTCAACAAGCCCTACTGCCTGACTCTTGCAAAGAAAGGCAATGTAGTTTTCAATATGAGCTACCGTCTTTTCCCGGAGGTAACAGCAGATGAACAGCTCCGTGACATTTCCAAAGCTCTTCAGTGGATCAAGGCTAACCTTGACAATTACCCCTGCGACAAAAACAGCATATGTCTTACAGGTGACTCTGCCGGCGGCATGCTTGCCTGCTTTACATCGATGCTCAGTGTAAGCGAAAAAATGAGAGACATCTATGATGTTGAAGATTTCGGACTTACCTTCAACGCTGTGGGTCTTACTTCGCCTGTTGCCTATATGGATGACGGGGGAGTTATGAGTGTTTATACAAAGCGTATGCTTGGCGGTAACAAGTATAAAAAAGAAAAGTGGGCTGATTATGTAAACGGAGATAAGCTTCTTACTTTAGGCAAAATGCCTCCCACATTCTTTGTTACATCGTCGGGTGATACTCTTGCACTCGGTCAGACTGTAAAGCTTGAAAAAGCATACAGAGAAAAGGGTATCGACACAAAGCTTCTCAACTACGGTAAAGTAGACGGCAAGGCTCAGCCTCATGTTTTCTCCGTTATTTATCCCGACAGAGAGCCGGGTAACGGGACTATTGATGAAATGCTCAGCTTCTTCAGGAAGTACGCTAAGAATGAAGTTGCACAGTAAGAAAGGTACAATATGAAAACACTTATACAGTTATTTCTTGCCTTTGCCCGCATAGGCGGTTTTACCTTCGGCGGCGGATATGCAATGCTCCCGATGCTTCAGAAGGAGCTTGTGGAAAATAAAAAATGGACTACCAACGAAGACCTTATAGACTATTATGCAATAGGTCAGTGTACTCCCGGCATAATTGCAGTCAACGTTGCTACCTTTGTGGGATATAAGACAAAGGGCATTCTCGGCGGCATAGCAGCAACCTTAGGTGTGGTTACACCGTCAATAATCATTGTCGGTATCATAGCGGCTTTTATCAGCGGCTTTCAGGATTACGAGGTAGTGCAGTGGGCATTTGCAGGTATCAGAGCCGCAGTTGTTGCACTTATCCTCAGCTCAATGTGGAAAATAGCAAAGAAAAGCCTTGTTGATATTTTTGCAGTTGCAATTTTCCTTGTAGTTGCAGTTTTATCATATGTCACCGACTTATCTCCCGTTGTATTTGTTCTCTCGGCAGGTGTCTGCGGACTTATTCTCAATGTCACAGGTCTGAGAAAAGCAAAGGAGGAAAAGAAGAAATGATGATTTTCCTCGAATTATTTGCAAGATTCTTTACGGTGGGACTTTTCTCTATAGGCGGCGGTCTTGCTACGCTTCCCTTCCTTACAGCTATGGGAGAGACAACAGGCTGGTTTGACTCGATGGATATTTCCAATATGGTGGCTATATCCGAATCCACTCCCGGCCCTATCGGTATAAATATGGCTACCTATATCGGATATCAGGTAGGTGAAGGTGTCGGACCCGGCTTCGGAATCTTAGGAAGCATTGCAGCAAGCATAGGCGAAGTTGCACCTGCACTTATAATTATTATCATAGTGTCAAAGATGCTGATGAAATTCCGTGATTCAAAATATGTGGAATATGTCTTTTACGGCCTGCGTGCCGCAAGTGTCGGTCTTATTGCTGCTGCCTGGCTGGGCGTTGCCAAGATTGCTTTTTACAGCAGCGAAGCTATGGCTGAAAGCGGCAACTTATTTATGGCTGTTGATTATAAGAGTATAATTCTTTCAGCTGTGATATTTTTCCTTGTGACGAAGTTTAAAAAGCTTCATCCTATTGCACTTATTGCACTTTCAGCGGTAGTGGGCATAATATTTAAAATGTAACTCAGAGGTGACAGTAGTGGGCTGCATTACTGTCACTTTAATCTTAATTGTAAGAAAGGTTGAAGGGCATGACGGATAATGAACTTCTTGAGCTTATGTCTGAAGACGATATCGGTGGCATAGCTCTGCTTATTGACAGGTACTCTGCCGATGTATATAAGATTGTTGCCGATGTGCTTTCGGGAGTGGCATCTCAGAGAGATACAGAAGACTGCATAGCTGAGTCTTTTATAGCTTTCGGCAACAATATATGTGATGTTGATTTGTCAAGGGGTACTATCAAAGCATATCTCGGTGTAATTGCACAGCGACGTGCTGTGAATCTCTATTACACACTTAATCCCGATGATGAGACAGTTTTTTATGAGTATACTGTCGAGGAAATGAATGAGCTTACTGAAGCTGAAGAGACAGAGGAAATGCCCCTGCTTTCTCAGAGAATAAAAGAGCTTTGTCTCAGGGAAATAGCTCCCGGAGTGCCGGCTGAAGAAAGTGACGCTTCAGAAGACTTTATGCCCGAAGAAGCTATAGACGAAGAACCTGTTTACAGTGATACATATGCTGAAGATGAGATTTCCGAAGAGCCTGCTTCTGAAGAAACAGACGAACAGGGCCCCATAGTAACTGTCAGGAGAAAGAATTCATTTTTCGGCAGGGTACTGAAAACGGTTGTTGCCGCTGTGACTCTGGTTGCTGTCATTGCTGTGGCTGTTATTGCTCTTGACAGATTCGGTATACAGGAAGAAAAAATTCCTACTACCAAGGTGACGACAACTCAGACGACAACTCAGGCAAGCCGGGATAACCCTCTGCTTTCTGCTATAATTGCAGGTAACGAAAAGCTCATTGAGAGTCTTATTGCCAATTCCTTACTGCTTACTCAGGATATACTTACCTTTGCAATTGAATCTGCAGATAAAATTTCCTATGATACTATAAGAAGTATTGCTGAGCAGGTGAAAGAAAAATACGGCTCGACGGGTCTTGACCCTCTTCTTGACGAGGCTATTTTCGGTAACTTCGAGAGCGTAAGAGACAGACTCAGTGAAAAAGACGAAAGTGAGATGACACCTGCTGAAAAGCTCGCTTGGTTTTTCGTTACAGCTCTGGGTAACGGTAATTGATTAAAGAATAATTACATATCATAAGTGCTGCCGATTTTATTGGTGGCACTTAATTTTTTAAGGCACAAGTAGTTGTATTTTATAATAATGTTTGTTATAATATATACTAAATATACTATTTTTGAAGGAGGGTGAGAGAAAAATGGAAATCGGAGCATCGTCAGCATGCTTTTATCCCTTGGAAACGGAAAAATCTTTTCTCAATATTGCCGAGCTCGGCATAAGACACAGCGAGATTTTTTTCAACGCTCCCAGTGAGCTTGGGATATCGTTTTTAAGAGAGCTTGAAAGAATAAAAAATGCTTATGATATCGATGTGGTTTCGCTTCATCCCTACCGTTCATTTGCAGAGGGATATGATATTTTTTCTTCATATAAAAGAAGGTATGAGGATTCTATAGAAAAGCACAAGAGATATTTCCATGCGGCGGCAACCCTGGGTGCTAAGTATATTGTACTCCACGGCTCGAAATACAAAGCAGATATAACCCAGGAGGAATATGCAAACCGTTTCGGTGAGCTGGGTGAAATAGCTAAGAAGTTTTCCTGCAATGTGGCTCACGAGAATGTTGTTGATTTTGTGGGTCAGACCCCCGAGTTTATGGCGTATATGAAAAGTCAGCTGGGTGATGATTTCAGAATGGTGCTTGATGTAAAACAGGCAAGACGCTCAGGCTGCGACCCCCTTGACTATATAAAAACCGTAGGCGACAGTATTGTACATGTACATCTGAGTGACTATGATACAACAAGAGACTGTATACCGCCGAGCGACGAAGGCTTCTTTGATTTTAAGAGACTTTTTACTGAGCTTCATAAAATCGGCTATAACGGTAAATATATTATTGAGCTGTATTCCAACGGCTTTCAGCAAAAAGAGGAAATTGTAAAATCTGCCCGCTACCTTGAAGATATTCTTCAGCAGGTGCATATGGGAAGATGACAAAATATAGAATAAGAGAGGTAAAATAAAATGAAATGTCCATTTTGCGGATACGAAGAAAGTAAGGTAATCGATTCAAGACCTACTGATGAGGGCGAGAAAATCCGCCGCAGAAGAGAATGTATTGCCTGCGCCAAGAGATTCACAACTTATGAGATAATTGAAAGTGTACCCATCGTGGTAGTAAAGAAGGATAAATCACGTCAGGCTTTCGACAGAGTCAAGCTCTTTAACGGTATGCTCAGAGCCTGCGAAAAGAGACCTGTTTCCATTGATCAGCTTGAAAAGGTTGTAACAGAAATCGAAACAGAGCTTCAGAATTCTCTCGACAGAGAGGTTACCTCAGTACATATAGGCGAGCTTGTTATGACTAAGCTCAAGGAGCTTGACGAGGTTGCTTATGTTCGCTTTGCAAGTGTTTACCGTCAGTTCAAGGATATCAATACCTTTATGGAAGAGCTGACAAAGCTTCTTGCAAAAGACTGATTTATCGGGTGATAAAATGATTTACAATAGCTTTGCCGGTTTGGTCGGCAAAACCCCTTTGCTCAGGGCAGATAATCTGAAAAAACAGCTTGCTGTTTCCTCTGAGCTTTATCTCAAGCTTGAGTGCTTCAATCCTGCCGGCTCTGTCAAAGACAGAGTCGCTGTCAATATGCTTAAAAAGGCTCAGGAAAAAGGTCTTATCAGTGAGGGCGCAACTATAATTGAGCCCACAAGCGGCAATACGGGTATCGGACTTGCTGCTGCGGCAGTGTCCATGGGATATAAGGCTGTGCTGGTTATGCCCGAAACCATGAGTGTTGAAAGACAGAAGCTTCTCAAGGCATACGGTGCTGAGATTGTTTTGACTCAGGGTAAAAAGGGTATGCTTGGCTCTATTGAAAAAGCAAATGAGCTTAAAGCAGAAATACCCAATTCATTCATACCCTCACAGTTTGATAACCCCGATAATCCTGAGGCTCATATCCTCACAACGGGTCCTGAAATCTGGGAGGATACTGAAGGTGAGGCAGATATTTTTGTTGCCTGCATAGGTACGGGCGGCACTGTCAGCGGTACGGGTAAATATCTCAAGGAAAAGAACCCCGAGATTAAAGTTATAGGTGTGGAGCCTTATGATTCTCCGCTTATTACAAAGGGTACTGCAGGTCCTCACGGCATACAGGGCATCGGTGCGAACTTTATTCCCGATAACCTTGATATGAGTGTGATTGACGAGGTCGTTACGGTTAAAACCGAGGATGCCTTCGCAATGTGCAAAGCACTTGCCGCAAGTGAGGGACTTTTAGTGGGTATCTCTTCGGGTGCAGCCTTACAGGCGGCTTATGATATAGCCAAATGCCCTGAGAATGAAGGCAAAAAAATAGTTGTACTTTTACCTGACAGCGGTGAAAGATACATGAGTGTAAATTTGTTTGAATAACTCCGCGTTTTTGGTTGCTTTTTGGTCGGTAGCAAAAAGTAACGCCCCGCGGCGAGCAATTTTAAAACAGCGTTATAACGCGACAAACCAAAGGCGAGGAGATTAATTTCTCCCCGCCGATTTTATTTTTATAAAGGTTTATAGTCTGAGAGTATCTCCATAATGTCCTGCCTGTAAATATTACTGCCGAGAATGTCTCCGTTGGCGCTGAAGCAGATTGCCCTGATATCTCTCTTGTCTTCCTCATAAGGGTTTTTCGGCAGATTGTCTTTATCGAAGTATTCACCGAGATATTTAAGGACGTTTCCTGCCGGGAATATAATGTTGCCCTCGTTGGTCTCTATCCCCATGGAATTGAATTCCTCAAGAAGCTTACGGGTAATAATGTTATATTCGTTATCATCATCGGCATTCACCAGCCATGCAGGCTGCACTCTGATGCTTACGCCTGTAGTTAAAACAGCCCGGGCAAAAGCTTTTACATATCCGAGAGGTATTGTCTCCTGATGAAAAGCATCAACGGAGAGAAGGATATCATTTACACCGCTGTCTGCAAGACTAAGGGCAACGGCTTTGATTTTGTCATAATCTTTGCTGAAATAGCCGTTTGTTATAAGCTGCCTTTTTGGGATATTCATTTCCTTTGCGGCCTTGTGTATACCGCAGACTGTTTCGGGATGGAGCAAAGGCTCCCCGCCGAAGGTCATAACAGAGTCGATACTGTATTCTTCTGCAATTCTTCTGACTGCGTCTGCCGCTAAGGCTTTGTCGATGTTGTCTGAGCTTCTGTTTTCACCCTGAGAGCAGTGCTTGCATTTGCCTGTGCAAGACATAGTGACGACAAATTCAATTCGACTGAGGTTTTTAAGATAAGGATTCATTGTCTTACTCCTGAATTTCTAAATACTTGTCTGCTTCTTCTCTTGAACTGAATACTACGATTTCTTTTCCATCTTTATATTTATCAAGCAGTTCATATATATAAGGTAAGGTGTCTTTGGGAAAGGTTTCAATAAACTGTCTGAATTCGCTGTCGAGCTCTGTTTCTATCCAGGGTAGGTCATAACGGCCTTTGCCGATTCTTTCTGTGGCTCCCTGCAGACAAATCTCAGTGGGTAAATCAAAGAGAAAAACAGTGTCACAGTGCTGAAGTCTCAGCTCAATTGTCCGCTTATAGTTTCCGTCGATTATCCATTGAGGATGCGCAAAGACTTCTTTTATTCTTTCGTCAAACTCTTCTCTCGGAATATGGGTTTTGTCAGGTTTGTGCCATATGGCATCAAGGTGATATAAGGGAATGCCCGTAATTTTATTCAGCTTTTCGGCAAAGGTTGTTTTTCCCGACCCGGGACAGCCTATAACAATTACCTTGTTCATTTTTCCTCCAATATCATAAAAACAAACTC
>JAZSGK010000234.1:0-12937 GCA_045532695.1 Acutalibacteraceae bacterium | reverse complement strand
GGGCTTTATAGTCTTTGATCACAGCGCTGAGAGAGGCTTTGAAAACAGCATAATCTGGAAGGGCGTAAGATATGAGCCTGTGCCGGGACGATATAAGGAAGGAAAAACCATAGCCAAGGTTAAAGACAGCGGACTCAGCATCAATGAAGTGGAAGGTGACGACAGCCATACCTTTGTAGTTGTGAGAAGCTTTATTGATCAGTGGCTGGTTGTCAGAGAAGACTACAATATTCCCAAGTCGGGTAAAATCACAAAAGCTTATTGGGCACATCAGCTTATCGAGGATGAGGAGTTTTTCTCTGTTGTTGCAAAGCTTATGCAGCACTCCAAACCTGATTTTATGTATGACAACAGCGCTGATGACATTTATCAATACAAAGGCGATGATGTTATGAGGCAGCTTGTAGTTGCTTATGAGGACTGTCCTGTGCCGACAAATTATCTCGGATATATCGGCACAATGGGCGGCAAGTGGTGCATGACAGTCGGTGATTACAGAAAAGATAAGATAGACTGTTATTATATTCCTGATGAGTATATTCCCGTTTTTGAGAAGTATTGGTCAGTATAAAGAAAAGGTACACGACGTAAAAATCGTGTACCTTTAATATTTATTTGATTTGTGAGCTTGAGTTGATTACCAATGTGCTGTATAAGAAGAGTATATCCTCATCTGTAAAATCTACATAGCGTAACATCATTATAGGATTGATGTATCTTGTATCAATAAGGGTTATTTCACTGTAACCGCTCATAAGAAGGGGAGTGAGACTGCTGCCGAAGGAGTCTCTGAAAACTATAAGACGTTTGCCCTCATCACCCATAGGATTGGTTATCTTTATGAGTGAAACTGCACCTGAAAGGAAAATGTCATAGTGATCCATTGCTTCAAGCTTTTCAAGGTTATAGATGGGGACGGTCTTATCAGTTTCGTAGATATAAGCCTCAGCTGATTTTATCTCCTCGTTTTCAAGATAGATAATTTCGTCGGGGTCGAGATTGAGAGCTGACTGACCGTAATATACGCCATAGAAGTCGCCTGCGCTTTTGCTCTCGTAGTTGTTGACTGATTCCATTCCCATCTGCTCACGGATATAGTTTGCAACATCTACGATACATTCCTGCTTCCAGTGAGTGTCTGTGGTGTAGTAGTCTGAGATTTCAAGAAGATCTCTTATGTCAATGTTTGTCATATAAGAGAGCTTATCGCCGAGCAAGCTGTAGAGCTCCTCGTAATCCATAGCGGGATATCCGCCTTTTTTGGCAAGGAAATAGTTTTTATCGGGAACAGCTGAGAAATAAACCTTGCAGTCCGAATCCTTGATATAGGAGTTATAGAGGTTGTCTATTCTTCCGATAAAATGGTCAACGCTTTCCTGATTGATCTTTGCATCAATCTTGCTTGCGTAGCCGTCCTGGATATATACTCCGCCGTTGTCCTTCTGCTGATATACATTGAAAAGCACATTTGCCTTAAGGCGTCGGAATTCGTTTCTCAGGGGGAACTGATCTGTCATATATGAAACGAATTCTTTCATAAACTTACCGTCCATAACTTTTTCAAAGGTTATTTCGGGGAACTGCTGAAGCTTTCGTCTTTCCCATTCGGATGTTTCAATATCTTCCTTAGCAAACAGCCATACAGATGCACCGCCGATGAGAATACAAAATACAAGAATTATTGATATAAATTTTGCTTTTTTCATTAGTGCACCTCCTTAGAATCTGAAATAAAGGAACGGGTTAAAGGAGCCGTCAACAAGATATGCGGTTGAAATAACAAGAATAACAACGACCATAACCGGCTCGAGGAATGTGCTGATCTTTGTGTTTTCTATTTTTCGGCAGAGATTTCTTACAACAGGTGTAGCACCGATGAAAGCAGCAATAAGAAGTACTGCATAGGAGCGGAGATTGTAAAGTGTGTCGGCAGTGTACAGAGGAAGATCTGCTGCACCGAACATAATCTTTAAATCTGAGAAGGCCATTGTAAAGGTTTCTGCATTGAAAAGCACAAAAGATATAAGAACGATAAAGAGAACATAAATGTGCTGTATGAACTTCGGAGACTTTTCAAGATATTTCTTGAGGAAGAGCTTCTCGATTATGAGAAGAACACCAAAGTAAAGACCCCAGCTCATAAAGGTCCAACCTGCACCGTGCCAGAAGCCGGTGAGACACCATACAACCATAATATTGAAAATCTGACGGAGAGGCTTTACTCTGTTACCGCCCAGGGGAATATAGACATAATCTCTGAACCATGAGCCGAGACTGATGTGCCATCTTCTCCAGAACTCAGTGATGCTCTTTGATATAAACGGGTAATTGAAGTTTTCGAGGAATCTGAAGCCTAAAATCTTACCTATACCTATAGCCATATCACTGTAAGCTGAGAAGTCGAAATAAATCTGCAGTGAGAATGATATAGCGTACATCCAGCTGAAGAGCACAGACGGGTCACCGCTTTCACGGTAAGCTGTGCAAAGTGAGCCTAAAAGATTTGCGATGAGTACCTTTTTACCCAGACCTATGACGAAACGTCTGATACCCAATGCAACATTTTCAAGGCTGTGCTTGCGGGTGGAAAGGTCTTCGGCTACAGTGGTATATCTTACGATAGGGCCTGCTATAAGCTGAGGGAAAAGTACAACATAGGTTGCGAGGTTTATCCAGCTTTTCTGCGCAGGTGTATCGCCTCTGTAAACGTCAACAACATAGCTCAGTGCCTGGAAGGTGTAAAAGCTGATACCGATAGGCAGAGCAAGTTTGAGAAGGGGAATATCTGCCCCTGTGAGTGAATTGACGGTCCCAAGGAAAAAATCGGCATACTTGAATAAAGCAAGAAGCCCGAGGGGCACTGCTACTGATACGCTCAGTAAGACCTTGCCCACCCGGGTGCCGTTTTTGTTTTCGATGAGTCGTCCTGCCACGTAACAGAATGTAATTGTGAAAAGCATAAGAAGTGCATACTTCGGCTCGCCCCACCAATAAAAGAGGATTGAGAAGAGAAAGAGCACAGGATTCTTAGCTTTTCTTGGTGCTATGAGATAGCAGAGAAGAGTTACGGGCAAAAATGCATATAAAAACTCAATCGATGAAAAAACCATAACTTATGCTGCAATGTCTCCTTCAAGAATAACTTCAGCGCCTTCGAGAGCTGTGGGAGCTGTTGTCTTGAAGTAATCCATAATATCAGCAACGCCGTATGCTGTTACGATGAAGCTGCCTGTCTTGATAACAACGAACTTCTCGGGGAAGCCGCACATCCACTGTGCATTGTCAAGTTCGGTCTTGAATGCTTCTGCGAAAGCTGCAGCGTCTGCAC
Source organism: Acutalibacteraceae bacterium (assembly GCA_045532695.1). Lineage (GTDB taxonomy): Bacteria > Bacillota > Clostridia > Oscillospirales > Acutalibacteraceae > UBA6857. The sequence goes on along the minus strand of JAZSGK010000234.1, from coordinate 9,609 downwards.
CGTCAGCAAGCTTGTAAGCAGCGCCTGTGAAGCTGTTAGCGTTCATTGCATGCATACCTGTAGCAGCGTCTGTGATGTTTGCACTCTGAGTTGCGGGAAGCTTAGCAACACTGTTAAGTTCATCGGCAAGAGTGTAGTCATACTTAGCGGGGCCTTCGAATGACATGTTAGCTTCGTCACCGCCTGCAACGGGGAACTTGTTTTCTTCTGCATAAGCAGCGAAAATAGTTGTGAGTACTTCTGTTGCATCAGCGTAAGCGTCTGTTACTTCGGGAGCCTTTTCACCGCCGCAAGCTGCGAAAGCTACGAGAACTACTGCGAGTGCGAGTACAATTGCGAGAATTTTTTTCATTTTGGATTTTCCTCCTGGTTTTTATTAGTTGTCCTTTTCGGACATACCATATACTTATATCATGACTTTGATACGCAAGTAAAGACATTTTATTAATTTGATGTTAATAAGAGGAAATTTGATATTACAATGTTGTAATAGATCTTTCCAAAATTAACATAATTTTAAAAACCGCATAAATGAACAAAAAAACTTAACATTTTTCTATAGAATTCACAATTGACATAGAGCTATAAATATTGTATAATTAGTGTGAATAAGTGAGCGATGACTCACCGAACCGAAAATATTATATTAGGAGATGTAAAACATGGACACAAGATTTTCAATTTCCAACTATCCTGACGCTCAGGCCATAACCAAGCAGCTCGAAGAACTTATTAAGCTTCCTATGCATTCAATTGCTCCGGACGTTCTTAAGAAGTATGAAGAAGAATACTTTGATGCAAAGTGCCAGAAGTCAAAGGAAATGATTGCAGAAGCTAAGCAGATTATCCCCGGCGGCGTTCAGCATAACCTTGCTTTCAACTATCCGTTCCCCCTTGTTTTCACAAAGGCTGAGGGCGCAAAGCTCTATGATATCGACGGCAACGAATACTATGACTTCCTTCAGCCTGGCGGCCCCACAGTTCTCGGCTCCAATCCTCCCGAAGTTCGTGATCAGGTTATTGATCTTCTTAAGACTTGCGGTCCTTCAACAGGTCTTTTCCATGAGTTCGAATATAAGCTTGCTAAGAAGATTTCAGACTCAGTTCCCACAGTAGATATGTTCCGTATGCTCGGTTCAGGTACTGAGGCTTGTATGGTAGCTTGCCGTGTTGCAAGACTTGCTACAAAGAAAAAGCACATCCTCAAGATGGGCGGCGCTTACCACGGTTGGTCAGATCAGCTCGGTTACGGTATCCGTGTTCCCGGCTCAAAGTTCACACAGGCAAGCGGTGTTCCCATGCGTCTTATGAGAGATACACAGGAATTCTTCCCCAACGATCTCAACGATCTTGAAAAGAAGCTCAGAAGAAATCAGCTCAACGGCGGTACAGCTGCTGTATTTATCGAGCCCGTTGGTCCCGAAAGCGGTACACGTCCTCTTGATTTCGAATTCAACAAGGGCGTTGAAAGACTCTGCCGTAAGTATGGCGCACTCCTTATCTTTGATGAGGTTGTTACAGGCTTCCGTCTCGGTATGGCAGGTGCTCAGGGTTACTTCGGCGTTGAACCCGATCTCACAATCTTCGGTAAGGTTATCGCCGGCGGTTATCCCGGTGCAGGCGGTATCGGCGGTAAGAGAGAATATATGCAGTACATGGGCGCAGGTCTTGATGCAAGCGGCATGAAGATCAAGAAGGCTTTCTGCGGCGGTACTCTTGCAGCTACACCTATCTCATGCGTAGCAGGTTACTATACTCTTGAAGAAATCGACAAGCAGAATGCTTGCCAGAAGGCCGGCATCATGGGTGACAGAATCACTGCAGGTCTCAATCAGATTATCGACAAGTACAACCTTCCCTTCGTAGCATTCAATCAGGGTTCAATCTGCCACATGGAAACTGTTGGTACTCTTGCATTCTCACTTGACTGGATGAAGCCCTGGCAGATTCCCAATGTAATCAAGGAAACAAGCAAGCGTAAGGCTGAAATGACTCATATGGGTGCAGCTTACATGGCTGAAGGTCTTGTAACTCTTGCAGGTTCACGTCTCTACACATCAGCAGCATACACAGAAGAAATGATCGACGATGCACTCGCTCGCTTCGACAGAGTATTTGCTAACATCGCTGTTGTAGAATAAGATACATACAATAAACAAGGCAGACTCGTTTGTCTGCCTTGTGTCAACTAAAACAATATAGAAGAGGTGTAATAAATGGACATCTTAGAAGCTAAAAAAATAGTTGTTGAAGCAGGTAAGCAGCTTGTTTCCACAGGTCTTATTGCACGTACATGGGGTAACGTAAGCTGCCGTATCGACGACAAACAGTTTGTAATTACTCCCAGCGGTAAAGCTTATGAAGGCCTTACTCCCGACGATATAGTTCTTGTCAATATGGAAGACCTTTCATACGAAGGCGATATCAAGCCCTCAAGTGAAAAGGGTATCCACGCACAGTGCTATCTCCACAGACCTGAGATCAATTTCGTTATCCACACACATCAGGCTAATGCAAGTGTTGTTTCGGCTCTCGGTTGTGACCTCAACGGCATCGAAGGCTATAGCAAGGATATTATCGGTGACCACATTGCAGTAAGTGCATACGGCCTTCCCGGTACAGGCAAGCTCCGTCAGGGTGTTATTGATACTCTTGAGCGTTCAGATTCAAAGGCTATTTTCCTTAAGTCACACGGTGCAGTTTGTCTTGGTACTGACTACGATGATGCTTTCAAGGTAGCTAACGAAGTTGAAGCAGTTTGCGAAAAGTATGTTTTCGACAAATACAACGAGCTTTCAGGTAAGGTTGCCAAGTCATTCGGCGATGTTTTCGAATACATTGCAGATGTAAAGAAGAGAGCAGATATGCCTTCACCCAAGCTTACAGCTTACGACAGTATCCGTATTGACGATGCAGTTATCCTTAAGGATAAAGAGGGTAACGATGTTGCAGTTGTAGGACTTTGCCCCTGCTGTGACGAGCTTATCAAGGGCGACAAGTATCCCTCAGAGGCTGACCTTCACAAGGCTATTTACAATAAGCGTGAGGATATCGGTGCTATTATCCATTCTGAAAAGGATGCTATTATGGCTACATCAAAGATCGGCAAGACAGTTAAGCCTTTCCTTGATGACTTTGCTCAGATTGTCGGTATTACAGTAAGATGTGCTGAGTTCAACCCCAATGACACAATGAAGTCTTCGAAGAAGGCTGTAAAGAAGATGTCAAACAAGTTCAGAAATGCTATGTTCCTTAAGGATAACGGTGCAGTTTGCTGCGGTCCCAACACAGAGGAAGCTCAGGCAACTGAGATGGTAATGGAAAAGAACTGTAAGACAATGCTTGCAGGTGAAGTATTCGGCGGGGCAAAGAATCTTGGCGGTCTTGACTGTGTGCTTATGAATGTAGTTTACAGATTAAAGTATTCAAAACAGAAATAACTAAAGTTTTGTCAAACTTTTACAAAAGTTTGCAGGGTGTGGGACAGAGTCCCACAAAGAAAAAAGATTAAGGAGACTCGATGATGAGTCTCCTTTTTTTGTTGTTTCGCTCGCCACGGGGCGTTACTTTCTTGGAAGAAAGTAAGAACCTTTCGCACCTTGCGCTCAAGAACCTTGTTACTTACGTAAAATACCAAAGAACTTTACTGTTTCTTTTTGAAAATATAACCTCGTTTGGCCTTGACAGTGCAAAGAATGAGAACAGCTAATGCTATCCATATGCCCCAAGCCCAAAGCAAGTGCACAAGATAGCCTTCGGTATAAATTATGGGGTTAAAAATCAACAGAGGGCTTATTGCAGAGCAGAAGGGCAGAGCTATCATAGACAGACTGTAGACAGTCCACGAAACTATCAGCCAAGGATGCTTTACATCACAGGCAAACAATATCCCAAGCAGAATAAGTGCACCTGAAAAGATTAAAAACAGCCAACCACCTGAGAGAGCGAGCCATGCAGAAAGCAAACCGCCTATAACAGCAATAACTATACCCACATATTTTCTGACTATTCTCTCGTTGTGCTTAGGTATATTTTCGGTGTCGGGGTCTTTGACATAAATATAAACGGGTTCGGGCTCGACTATGGTTTTGCCTTTCAATATATAATCAGTGGACACTCCGAATATCTCACTTAATTGTATGAGCTTTTCTGTTTCGGGCATACACATATTGTTTTCCCATTTGGATATCGTCTGACGGGATACGTCCAATTTATCTGCAAGATCGCCCTGAGACATATTATTTCTGTTTCGCAGGTCGTAGATTCTTTCGCCGATGCTTGTCATTTGTATCAGCTCCTTTCTGCTTAAAGTTTAGCATAATAGGGCAGAAATGTCTATCAATGTGAGTTTAAAATTTAGCAACTTCAGGTTGCAGGGGGTGGAATAGGGGATAATATCGCGTTTTTGGTTACTTTTTGGGCGACAGCAAAAAGTAACGCCACCGCGGCGAGCGGAAATGAAAATCAAATATTCTTTTACTGTTGCAGGGCTCTGCCCCGCACCCCGCAAGCTTTTGTAAAAGCTTGACCAAAACTTTGCTTATTTTTTTTTTTAAAATTTCTCACTTACCTATTGATATTTTTCTTAAAATTTGAGATAATATAATGAATTATCATATCCCGTAAGGAGGTAAATACATTGAGTGATAACTTAAAGCTCGCAAAGCTTTTGTTCCCCGATATAACAGAAACACCCGATGATATGGAAGCAAAGTTTCCCCCAAGAAACTTAAAGGAAGGTGCAAGAGTTACAAGACTTGCACCCAGCCCCACAGGCTTCCTCCACTTCGGTAACCTTTTCACAGGTACCGTTGCCTACAGAACAGCAAAAACTACCGACGGTATTTTCTATGTAAGAGTCGAAGATACCGACCAGAAAAGAAAAATTGAAGGCGCTATCGAGGTTATGCTCGGCGGTCTCGAAGCTTTCGGCGTAACAGCTGATGAAGGCGTGGTGGGTGAAAATGTAGAAAAGGGTGATTACGGCCCCTACTACCAGAGCCGGAGAAAAGCTATCTACCACGTTTTTGCAAAGAGCCTTGTTGAGAAAGATTTAGCATATCCCTGCTTCTGCAGTGCCGAAGAATTAGATGAAATCAGAGCACAGCAGGAAAATGAGCCTCAGAAAGGCTACTGGGGTAAATATGCAAAGTGCAGAAGCCTTACTCTTTCAGAAATTGAAGAGAAAATCGCTGCAGGTGCTCCCTGGACTCTCAGACTCAAGTCTCCCGGTAATGCAGAAAATAAGTGCTTCATTGACGATATGATCAAGGGTAAAATTGAAATGCCTGAAAATGTGCAGGATATAGTCCTTCTCAAGAGTGACGGTATTCCTACATACCATTTCGCTCATGCAGTTGACGACCATCTTATGCGTACTACTCACGTTGTACGCGGTGACGAGTGGATGTCAAGCTGTCCCGTACATCTTCAGCTTTTCAAGTGCCTTGGCTTCAAGGTGCCCAAGTACGCTCACGTTGCTCCTATTATGAAGGAGGAAAACGGCGGCAAGCGTAAGCTGTCAAAGAGAAAGGACCCCGAAGCAGCAGTTACATTCTATGTTGAACAGGGCTATCCCAAAGAGAGCGTAAACGAGTATATTATGACTCTTATGAACTCCAACTTTGAAGACTGGAGAAAGACCAACAAAGACGCTTCAATTGATGCATTCCCCTTTAATCTCAAGAAGATGAGCGTTTCAGGGGCACTCTTTGATATGGTTAAGCTGAATGACGTATCAAAGAATGTTATCTCTCTTATGAATGCTGAGACTGTTTATAAGTACACTGCCGAATGGGCGTGTGAATATGACAAGGATTTCTATGAGCTTCTTATTAAAGATCCTGCACACTCGACAGCTATACTTAATGTTGACCGTGATACACCTAAGCCCAGAAAGGATATTGCCTGCTGGAGCGAGGTCAAGGATTATATCAGCTATTACTTTGATGAGCTTTTTGAAAATGCTTTTGAAATGCCCGAAAACATCACCTCTGATATGGCAAAGGAAATCTTAGAAGCATATATCAAAGCCTATAACGAAAACGACACCAAGGACGAATGGTTCCAGAGGATGAAAGATCTTTGCGAGCCTCTCGGATATACACCTAACGTCAAGGAATACAAGAAAAATCCCGAAATGTTCAAGGGCCATGTCGGCGATATCTCAACAGTTATCCGTGTTGCTGTAACAGGCAGAAGAAATACACCTGACCTTTACTCCATTATGAGCCTTTTAGGCAAGGAAAAGGTTATGGAAAGACTTAACTTAGCACTGAATCATTTCAGCGCGTGAAAGGAAGTACACAATGGAAGAAGCAGTAAAAATATCTAATTTCATCCATGACTTTATAGATGAAGATCTGGAAAAGGGTGTATATTCCCATGTGCAGACACGTTTCCCTCCCGAACCTAACGGTTATCTTCATATCGGCCATGCCAAGGCTATACAGATAGATTTCTCCACTGCCGAAAAGTACGGCGGTACCTGCAATCTCCGTCTTGATGATACAAACCCCTCAAAGGAAGACGTTGAGTATGTAGACGCTATCAAGGAAGATATTGAGTGGCTCGGCTATAAATGGGATAAGGTGCTTTATGCATCAAGCTATTTCGATTTCATTTATGAATGTGCAATCAAGCTTATCGAAATGGGCAAGGCTTATGTCTGCGACCTTACAGCAGATGAAATAAGAGAATACAGAGGTACTCTCACAGAGCCCGGTAAAAACAGCCCCTACAGAGAAAGAAGCATCGAGGAAAACCTCGACCTCTTCAAGAGAATGACTGACGGTGAATTCCCCGACGGTGCAAGAGTGCTTCGAGCAAAGATTGATATGGCATCACCAAACATCAATATGCGTGACCCGGTTATTTACCGTATCGCTCACGTAAGCCATCATCAGACAGGTGACAAGTGGTGCGTATATCCCATGTATGACTTTGCTCACCCTCTTTCAGATACACGTGAGGGCGTAACTCACTCCCTTTGCTCCCTCGAATTTGAAAATCACAGACCTCTTTATGACTGGTTCCTTAAAGAGCTTCAGTTCAAAGAGCCTTCACGTCAGATTGAGTTTGCAAGACTCAACCTCAACTACTGTCTTACAAGTAAGCGTAAGTGCTTACAGCTTGTAAATGAGGGCATCGTTGATGGCTGGAATGACCCGAGAATGGTTACCATCAGCGGTATGAGAAGAAGAGGTTACCCTGCAGAGGCTATCAGAGACTTTATAAACCGTGTAGGCGTATCAAAGGCTTACAGTGTTGTTGATTTCGGACTCCTTGAAGCTTGTGTAAGAGACAACCTCAATGCTAACGCTCCCAGAGCTATGGCGGTTTTAAGACCTCTGAAGGTTATTATCGATAACTATCCCGATGACCTTGTAGAAGAAATAGAGCTTCCTATCAATCAGGATAAGCCCGAAATGGGTACAAGAATTATACGCTTCTCAAAAGAACTCTACGTTGAAAAAGAGGACTTTATGATTGAGCCTCCCAAGAAGTATTTCAGACTCTTCCCCGGTAATGAGGTAAGACTCAGAGGTGCATACTTCGTTAAGTGTGTCGGCTATGATACAGACGAAAACGGCGAAGTTACAGCAGTGCACTGCACCTATGATCCCGAAAGCAAGGGTGGCAACTCACCTGACGGCAGAAAGGTCAAAGGTACTCTTCATTGGGTCAGTGCTAAAAACAGTATCGACTTTGAAGCAAGACTTTATGACAGACTCTTCAACAATCCCAATCCCTCAGACGAGTCAAACGGCAGCTTCAAGGATAATCTCAATCCCGATTCACTTACAATTCTTACGGGCTGTAAGCTTGAAGATGGTGTAGAAAATCTTAAAGTCGGTGACACATTCCAGTTTATGAGACAGGGTTATTTCTGCATCGATACAACATCGACAGACGATAAGGTTGTATTCAACAGAACAGTTGACCTCAAGTCATCATGGAAATAAATAAAAGGAGTAAATAAATATGAAAATTGCTTATCGTATCATCACTCCGCTTCTTGCAATAGGTGCAGTAGTTATGGGTCTTATGCTCAAGCTCTTCTATTTTGCAATCGGCGGCTTATCCGACGAAATTTCGTCAATTGTTACACTTGCTGAACAGTTTGGTGTTCAGACAAAGTATGAGTTTTCCGCTATTGAGATTATTGAAATGCTTATGAAAGCTGATCTCAGCGGTGCTGCAGCAGAGGGTACAGAAGAAGCTGCAAGCTTCCTTACAATCGCAGAGCCTATCATACCGCATCTTATCGCTTTTGTTATATTCTTTATTATCGCTCTTGCACTTTTCCTTGCTACAGGCGTTGTTGCAGCAATCAAGGATAACAGAAAGCCTGTTATGATTATGTCAGTATCAGGTCTTGTAATTACATTTATCTGCATTATTATTTCGAAACTCGCATTTGATAAGATTATCGGCGGTGAAATCAACCTTACAGATATTGTAGGTATGTTCTCAGAGAGTGCATGGACACAGCTTCTTGCTGCGGTTATAACAGTTAAGACTGCAACACTTTCGGCAGGCTTCTATGCGGTATTTGGTATGTACATTCTTGTAATTCTCTGGACAGTGTTTGCTAATATGCTTATCAAGACCCCCATTCAGATTGAGAAGAAGCACAGAAGAAGAAAGCCTTTACCCAGACCCTCAGCTATCTTCAAGAGATAATAACAGCGCGTTTTGGTTACTTTTTTTCAAAAAAGTGCCGCCCGTCCGGCGAGGACAATGAAAAAGATTAAGGAGACTCGGTGTGAGTCTCCTTTTTTTTGTTGAGTACGCGGGGGAGTGTGCGGTGAAGGAAAGCTTTATCCCGCCGAAGCAGTAAAAAAAGGACGCCCACAGGGCGCCCTATATATTATTTATTAAACCAACTGATAATCAAATCAATGAGTGACCTGAACCAGTCTATGATTTTTGAGAATAAGTCTTTCTTAGCTTCTTCCTGAGGCTCGTCAGGTGTGGTAGGCTCATCAGCCTTTTCGCTTTCGTCTATTATTACATAGACGCTGAAGTGGTCGGTTTCGAAGACCATATGACTTCCCTCGCGGTAAGCGTTCATATCGGTGAGTGTGCCATCGTCGTTTACTCTGTAGACTTTATAAACACCGTCTTTTGACCAATCAAGAGGTAATTTAACCTTAACTGTGCCGTCGGGCTGAACGTGAACACCGTCTTTGTTTTTCATTGTTATGTCGAAGGCTTTTACTATTTCAAAGTCGCCTGCAACATTGTTTGAGATTGTTTCTTCGATAACAACATAGTCGGTGATTACATCGACAACAAAGTCTGTGTCGGGGTCAATGGGCTCGATGATTTCAACATCGCTGTCGGTTGTGGTTTCGAGAGATTCTGTTTCAAGCTCGTCACAGTGTATGCACTTGCGGTAGCGGATCATATTGTCGTAGTCGTAAGTCCATTCGCCTTCAAAGAAGTGGGTGAGGACGTAATCAACATCGTTTTCAATTGCATAGGCTTCGGCAGTTGAGCCTGAGTGACAGTAGATGGTGCCGAGATATGGATGGCCTTCTTCTCCAACTACATATTTCATTAGTTCCAAACGAGCCTCCTCATCCCCTGTTAAAAGTGCACGCT
>JAZSGK010000017.1:0-4127 GCA_045532695.1 Acutalibacteraceae bacterium | reverse complement strand
CGCTAACGAGCCTGTTCAGATTACAGAAACACTCACAGCTAAACTCTACAACCTCGATGCTGCAGCAAACGAAATCGGTGACAGCTTCAACATCGTTATCAAGAAATTACTCAACAATTATGAAGACCGTACAAACACACCCATAAGCGGTTATACAATCGACAAGCAGGCTGACGTTGATGCAGCTACAGCAGAAATCGAAGATATCATCGCACGTATTCCCCTTATGAGAGCAAACACAGCTGCTTGGTCAAAGGCTCTTAACGACATCAAGAACCTTTCTCCCTCCAGATATTCAAATGCAGCAGAGCTTATTGCTGAAGCTAACGCACTTGCAGCAGAGAATAATTACATCGCTCTCAACCTTGATATCACACATCAGGATGAAATCGACGCAGCAACAGCAGAGCTCAAGGCAATCTACGCAAAGGCTGAGATTATATCCTCTGATTTCTCAGCACTTGATGCAGCTATCGAAAAAGCAAACACATACCTCGCTGAAAACTTCTACACAGAAGAAGAAATGGTCGGTGCAGGTGCAGCATGGGAAGATTTCGTTAAGCAGCTTGAAGCAGCTAAGTCTCTCGACAGAACTCTCTTCACAACATATGCTGACCACCAGGGTACTATTGACAACTACACAGCAACTCTTGTAAAGTCAATGGAAACTCTTGTTCCGTTTGAGCGTCTTACAGATATGGAAGAAGATTTCATCAATCCTGTAAAGGATTTCTTCACAAAAATTATGGACTTCTTCGGTATGGTAAGCGGTCTCCTTGTAGCACTTGCAGGTCTCCTTCCTCTTGTTATCGTCGGTGAACTTGTTCTTTACGATGTATTCGTTATGATCGGCGACGAAGACCTCCTTGCATTTGTTGAAAAGATCGGTATCAAACCGCCCGAAGAGGAGCCCGTTGAACCCGCTCCCGAAGCATAAAAAACACTAACCAATACTGTAAACTGATTAAACGGAGGAAATAACAGTGAACGCAACAAAAAAGATTATTTCCATCTTGCTTGTAATTGCTACAATGATCTGCCTCACCGTACCCGCAATTGCAGCTGAAGGTGAAAAAACAGAAGAATTACTCCCCAACGGATCAGCATACGTTCTCGAGCAGCACGCTATAGACACTGCTACTGAAGAAAAGAAATGGTCCGGTGAAGAAAACACATACACAGACGATGACGGCAACACATGGAAATATGTCAACGGCCGCAACTATGTAGTATCAAAATCCGACAGCCAGTATCTCTACAGAGAGATTGCAGACGGCGAAATCGCTATCATCTACGATTACACAGCTGAAAGCTTTGACGGCGAAGCCATCATCCCCTCCAAGCTCGACGGAAAGACCGTTACAAAAATCGATGCATATGCATTCTATTCCTGCACAAACGTAACAGGTATCCGTGTTCCCGACACAGTAAAAGAGATCGGCTACTATGCTTTTGCATACTGCTCAAACATTGAGAGAGTTGTTATCGGCAGCGCTGTAGAGAAGTTCAATCTTCAGGCACTTTACGGTATATCAAGAAGCATTCAGATTTTCTTCACAGGTTCTGAGGAAGACGCTGACAAGATTGTTGTATGGGACAAGGTAAAGCTCAATGCAAAAATCAAGTTCAACTGGCATTCTCTTACCAACAACAACAAAGAAGAAGAGATGGAAAACTTTGTAAAGTACAATGTTAATGCTAATAAGCTTGATGACACAACAACAGAGTACAACCTCTTTGTTTGGTTCTTCAAGGTTTACTTAAAGAGCTTCTGGGATAACTTTGTAGCTCTTACAAAAGCTAATATCGAAGGCATCAAGATTCTTTTCAAGGGTTCTTCAAAATAATCCAAGCATCGCTTTAATAAAAATCCCTCCGTTTACCGGAGGGATTTTTGTAATCTGAAATTTCGATATCACATAAAAAGAAACACGCACCGCTAACGGTGCGTGTTTCTTTATTATATTACATTAAAATCAGAATTCGATAAGAGTCTCGATATATGCATCAAGCTCATCAATCTTGATTCTCTTCTGCTCCATTGTGTCACGGTCACGTACTGTTACGCAGCCATCTTCGAGGGATTCGAAGTCATATGTGATACATACGGGTGTACCGATTTCATCCTGTCTGCGGTAACGCTTACCGATTGAACCTGCATCATCATAGTCAACCATAAACTTCTTGGAAAGCTTTGCGTATACTTCCTGTGCCTGCTCGCCGAGCTTCTTTGAAAGAGGAAGAACAGCTGCCTTAAATGGAGCAAGTGTAGGATGAAGACGAAGAACAACTCTTACGTCATTCTTTTCTGCGTCAACAACCTCTTCATCATAAGCCTCTGTGAGGATTGTAAGGAAAAGTCTTTCAACGCCAAGTGAAGGCTCGATAACATAGGGAATATATCTCTCATTTGTTTCGGGATCGAAATAGTCAAGACCCTTGCCTGATGTATTTATGTGCTGTGTGAGGTCATAGTCTGTTCTGTCTGCAACACCCCAAAGCTCACCCCATCCGAACGGGAAGAGATATTCAAAGTCGGTTGTTGCCTTCGAATAGAAGCAAAGCTCCTCGGGATCATGGTCACGAAGGCGAAGGTTTTCGGGCTTGATACCAAGAGAATAGAGCCAATCACGGCAGAAACCGCGCCAATACTCGAACCACTCAAGGTCAGTGCCTGGCTTACAGAAGAACTCAAGCTCCATCTGCTCAAACTCACGGACGCGGAAAATGAAGTTACCGGGAGTGATTTCGTTACGGAATGATTTACCGATCTGAGCAACACCGAAAGGAACTTTCTTTCTTGTTGTTCTCTGGATATTAGCAAAGTTTACAAAAATACCCTGTGCAGTTTCAGGACGAAGGTAAAGCTCGTTCTTGCTGTCCTCGGTAACACCCTGGAATGTTTTGAACATAAGGTTGAACTGACGGATATCAGTGAAATTATGTTTACCGCATGAAGGACAAGCAATAGCCTTCTCCTTGATATATTCCATCATCTGCTCATTTGACCAACCTGCAACATTTGTGCCGTCAAAATCCTCGATGAGATTGTCTGCCCTGTGACGTGTTTTACACTCGCGGCAATCCATAAGAGGGTCGGAAAAGCCGCCGAGGTGACCCGATGCAACCCAAGTCTGAGGATTCATAAGAATTGCGCTGTCAAGACCTACGTTGTAAGGATTCTCCTGAATAAATTTTTTGCGCCAAGCGTTTTTGATATTTGTCTTCAGTTCAACACCAAGAGGGCCGTAGTCCCAAGTGTTTGCAAGACCGCCGTAGATTTCACTACCTGCGTAAACAAAACCTCTGCCCTTGCAAAGAGCAACAAGCTTTTCCATTGTTTTTTCTGTGTTAAGCATTTTGCAAAATTCCTTTCACAAATCAAAATTCAATATATGATACCATAAATAGGCAAAACTTGCAATAGTTAATATATATTATATTACATTAAATTCAGCAACTATCGGCAGATGGTCGGACACAACCTTGTTGATTGTTTCAACACTTGTACATTCAAGACCGCGATAAAAAACATAGTCAATCTTTTTAATCGGCTTGTCCGAGGGATATGTGTAATCCCCTGTCCTGTCAGTGTCTGTCAAACGCTCATAAATAGGCCTAAACTCCTCTGCATCAGGTGTATTATTGAAATCACCCATAAGAATTACAGGCATATCCGTGCTGTCAAGAATATCGCATATAACCTTGATTGCATTCAGCCTCTCGCCAAGCATTAAGCCCATATGTGTAACCAAAATCATTACATCCTTGCCTTCAAGCTCAAAAACAGCCTTTATAACACAACGTGTTTCGTAGTAACCCTTTTCGGTTTTCGGCGGATCGGGTATAGCTATTGTTTCAATCGATTTAAAAGAATATCGGCTGAGCAAAGCATTGCCGAAGGGATTACCGAAATCAAGAGTAACAGCTTTACCAAAATACCCGTTGTAACCCAGACCGTCAGCTATTTTTTTAGTCTGGTTAGTGTAGCCTTTCATCCAGCCCTTGCCCCTTACTTCGTTGAGTCCGCAAAAATCCGGATTTTGCTCAGCAATTGCTTTTATGAAGAAGTCATAATCAATAACTTGTCTTTTGTAATCAAGAGCATGCTGAATATTAAACGTCAT
>JAZSGK010000231.1:0-3987 GCA_045532695.1 Acutalibacteraceae bacterium | reverse complement strand
TCATCTAAAAGAGCATAGCTTTCAGCATCCTTGAAGTCCTCAAGCTTGCCCATATCATGGGTTCTGTCGGTTTTTGTAATAAGGTAAACCTCATTTGCACCTGAGATTTTGATTGCTGCATTCTGCTCTTCTGCTACATTTTCACTGTCATTGGTTGAGTCGAGAACAACTCTTTCCTTTGTACCGCCAACAGCAATAACCTTTGTAAGACCACACCAGCCACCATATCTAAGCTCACTGTTTTCGTAATCAGGATAGTGAGCGATAAGTGAGATGTATGTAGCATCGTCATCAACAAGCTTTTTGTATCTCATATTTTTTTCGTCACCATTACCGAAGCCACGAAGTGACCAGCAGTCCTGAAGCGAAAGAGTCATATTTATCTTTGCACCAAGGCTTGATTTTGTAATCTTTGTGATTGTTACATTGTCTTCTCTTGAAGAGAATGTTGCTCTTTCCCATTTGCCGAGAATGTCGGTGTACTTGACACCAACCTCAGCGGTCTCATAATCGGTCCAACGAATATAATCATAATATAGGAGCTTAGTGCTTTCCATTCTGAGTACATGTGACGGATGATAAGCATAAAAATATGTTGACTGTCTGCCGTCGCAATCCCACGCCGCATTGCCGTTGATGACATTCTGTCTCGCATCGTCAAGCTGATCTGTTACCTCGTCGGGTGTGTAACGGGGATCATTTGAGGGCATAAGTAAGTTGATATTATTGTAGATAATGCTGTCGCTGTAGGGTGAACCTGCAATTACTGCACCGTTTTCACCGTTACCTGTAACCATACCGTCAAACCAACTGAGAGAGTCCTCGTCTCTGCCGTAAGGCACAAGCTCAGTGTACTCAGTTGCTATAGCTTTTGCGTGGTCGTTTCCTATCATATCAACATCTCCTGCTCTAATTAAATTCAGTGTACCCGAGAAAAAGTTTCCACCGATAATAAGGCATAGCATAATGCTCCAGAAGACCTTGAATTTCTCGATGATAAACATAATTAACACCTCTCTTTACTTTTATAGCACTATAATAGCATAATTTGACAGAATAGAACACGACATAAATTATTTTAATATGTCGTGTTTATGTAGCGGATAATGTGATAAACTGTATATGTAAATAAGAGCCGAAAGGAAGAATATTATGTTTTTCACAGCTAAAAGAATAATAGCCACTATGCTTACATTGCTTATGACACTGACAGGCAATATTGATTTTGCAGGAGTAATCTTCAAGCCCGAAACGGTTATGGCTGAGTACTATGTAAGTACCACGGGTAATGACAGTAATGCAGGAACTGCCGAATCCCCCTTTGCCACTATCGAAAGAGCGAGAGATGAAGTAAGAAAGATAAATGATGATATGTCGGGCAATATCATTGTTCACGTGGCTGAGGGTACATACAAGCTTTCCGATACTCTTACATTTGACGAGAGAGACAGCGCCTCAGGTGACCGGTACATAAGATATATCGCAGATGGAAATGCTCTTATCAGCGGTGGAGAAGAAATCAATGGCTTCACTCTTTATGATGCTGAAAAGAACATCTATGCCGCAAAAGTTTCAGACGAGGCTCTTTTCCGTCAGCTTTATATGAACGGGGAAAAGCTTATCCGAAGCAGAAGCAACAAAGATTACTCAACAAAAATCATCGGTGCATCACGCTTCTATGCCGACGGTACAATGATTCCCGAAAACCTCAACAGATGGGACGAAACCTCCCTTGTTCAGGCTGACTACGGTGAAATATATCTCAAGGCTGATGAATTCAACATCTTCAATAACCTTGAAGATGTTGAGCTTCACATTCTCACCGCATGGGTAAAAAATGTTCTTCGTGTAAAGTCTGCCCAGACAAAAGACGGCGTGACAACAATTCGCATTCAGGACGAGGAAAACGACCTTATCTTCAACAGACCTCACCCCGATATTGACGGCTATTCTCATATGAATAACCGTGAATTCACATATTATATCGAGAATGCCTATGAGCTTATCGATGAAGATAAGGAATGGTATCTTGACGAAACGACTGATACAGTTTATATCAAGGTGCCTGCAGATACTGATATGTCATCTGCCGAGGTTATCGCACCTAAGCTTGAAACTCTTATAAAGGCTGAACCGACTGACGGAAGTAAGATTAAGAATCTCTCGTTTGAAGGCTTCACATTTGCTTACAGCAACTGGACAGTTCCTTCAACGGACGGCCTTGTTGACATTCAGGGCGGTATGTATGCAAATTACTGCATTTTTGCTACTAATGATATAGGTGTTTTAAGACCTGCTTCAGCTTTATACTTTGCTGACACAGAAAACCTCATAATCAAAGGATGTACAATAGAAAACATCGGTGCGGCAGGTATTGACCTTGCAAAAGGTACAAAAAACTCACTTATACAAAACAATACAATCAGAAACATTGCTGGCAACGGCATTATGGTGGCTCAGTTTGCAGTTGACGAAAACACCGATATGCACATTGTTTACAA
The DNA here is from genome assembly GCA_045532695.1 of Acutalibacteraceae bacterium. GTDB lineage: Bacteria > Bacillota > Clostridia > Oscillospirales > Acutalibacteraceae > UBA6857. The sequence continues at coordinate 1,486 of JAZSGK010000231.1, read as the reverse complement.
TACCGAAAACGAGAGCGACATCTGTGACGGTGACAGAATCGTCAACAACCTTGTAACCAATATCGGTACAGATTATCAGAGCAGCGTTGCCATCGGTGCAGGTTATCCGAGAAACATTCTCATAGCAAACAATGAGGTTTCTTATGCTCCTTATACAGGCATTTCCGTCGGCTTCGGCTGGTCGGCTGAGGACAGCACTATGAGAAATAACAGAATTCTCAACAACGACATTCACCACACAAGTCAGGTGCTCTGCGATGCGGGCGGTATCTATACTCTTTCAAAGCAGCCCGACTCGGAAATCAGCGGTAACTACATTCATGATATACATCTTCCCGAATGGGCAGACTATGCTACAAGCGGCATCTATATGGATGAGCAGACGGCAGGCTACACCGTAGAGTATAACGTAATTGAGCACGGCTGGGGTGTCGGCAGAAACCGTAACGGAGAAAACAACTACAGAGAAAAGACCATTTACATTGATAAAAATTGGAACCCGATAATAAGCGGTATCAAGAAAAATGCAGGTATCAAGGATTACTTTGATATATACTCAAAGCTCTTCTATTAAAATCAACACTCCCAAGGCTGTTTCACCTTGGGAGTATTTTTATAGCTTCCGCCTTTTTTTCACGGAAGGTTTTCCCGTAATATTTTTTCAGAAGCCTCTGTGTCTGCCTTTCGCAAAGACCGATTGTGTTTGCAAGCTCCTGCAGAGTAACCGACGGGTTATTTATAAAGGTATACTCAATCATAAAAAAGCATCTGTCATTAAGCGTTCCCGAAGTCTCTGTAATCTGACTCATATGCGGTACATAGGCTCTTGTTATTTTAGTAAGGAGAAGCTGAAGCAACGCACCGGTGGCACTTATATAGCCAAATTTAGCCTCGTCACATTCACGGAGAATTTCGTCGAAAAGGTGTCCGAAATCCGTTTCCTCAAGAATATAGAAATGAGTATTAAGAAAGGAGGAAACAAGTGCATCTGCAGATTTCTTTTCTGACGATTGAAGATAAAGATAAATCTCTGTCAGGGGCTTTTCGGGGTTAGTTGACTGCTGATGATAAACATTAGGACCCGTAACAAAGAAATTACCCTTTGAAAGAGGATAGCTTTTACTGTCTGTTGTCAGAACACCCTCACCGTCAACAATATAATGAAGCTCGTAGCTGTTTTTTGAGTGACTGTGACCGGGCATATCATTTCTGAACACACCTCTGCCGTACTGTATCAGATTAAAATCCGTTTCATTCCATTTAAAAGAAATCATAAAATCACCGCTACTATGGTAGCATACAAAGTTTATTTTGTCAAAGAAGATGGTATGAAACACAAAGCAACAGGAGGGAAATCGTGAACAAAATCTACATCACTTTGAAAAAAGAAAAGAAATGACTCCCCTAATTATTAAGAAATTCAATGATAGCAATCAAACGATAGGAGCTGCAAAAATAGCCGCACTTTTAAGAACGGACGGCTACA
>JAZSGK010000025.1:0-19068 GCA_045532695.1 Acutalibacteraceae bacterium | reverse complement strand
GGCACCCTGGATCAGAAAGAGATTCCAGTATAAGACTCTTGTAGTATTCAAGAGACTTGTATTCTCGGCTCAGTCCGTTGCAATGATTCTTGCCTGCTACTTCTTCAAGGACGATTACTTTGTGTGCGGTCTTATAATGTTTATAGCTCTTGCAATCAGCGATATGCTTTGCTCGGCTATCAAACTCGCAGAAGAAGATATGGCAGTACGTGTCAGCGACTATCAGATGTATCTTTCAGGTGAGCGCCTTGACTCCTTCGGCGGTGTTATCGGCTGGTTTACAGGCCCCATATCAGCTCTTATCAGCCTTATTATCCCCGTACTTTTCTACCGCTACGGCTTCACATCTGACTGGGACGTTCTCTTCAATGATGACATCAGAACCAAGTGTATTATCGTATCAGTTGCCTTCGACCTTGCGGGTCACATTCTTTGCTGTCTTCCCTATATTTTCTTCTGGGATTACACAGACGAAAAGCATGCAATGGTTATCAAGACTCTCGAAGAGAGAGCAGCCGCAGCAGAAGCAGAGCTTATTGCTGAAGAGGCTGCAGCAAGAGTGGCAAACGGCAATCCTGCTCCCGTAGCTAACGCTGAGGTTGCAGTTCAGCAAACGGAATAAAAAGTAAACAGCAAAACTTGGCCCCTGACCGCAAAAGTCAGGGGTTATCTTTTTTAGAAAAATGCCCACCGAGCGTAAGCGGTGGGCTATCTTATGACTGCGCTATCACTGTGAGTTTTTTAAGAAAATGACGGTACGATGAGCTGAGAGAAGCAAATAACTCATACGCTTACCGAGAATAATGTGTGTATAGCGGTCTATAAGATTTAAATAACATAATTGATTAGATATGATAATTAATTATAACTGATTTAATTAGACATGTCAACATATATTAATGAATATTTTAGATAATAATACCTGATGTGTTTAGTATAATTATACACAAAGGTGGCTGATTGTTTTGCAAAGAGAAGAATTTATAAAAAGACTTACTGAGCTAAGAATGAACAAGGGTGTTTCTGCCCGTGATATGAGTTTGTCAATAGGTCAGAGTGCCGGATATATTAATAACATTGAAAATGGAGTTAATTTCCCCTCAATGACTGTTTTCTTTTATATATGCGAATATTTTGATATTACACCAATGGAGTTTTTTGATGTGTCATCAAAGAATCCGATAAAATCAAAGGAGCTTGTTGAAGCCGCAAAAGGTTTGAGCAATGAACAGTTAGAACACCTCATTGCAATAGCTGAAGGCTTGAAATAATGTGAAGCCCCTGACTGCAAGGTCAGGGGTGTTTATCTATCTGCAAGCGGGAGGACGGCGGCTCCATACCCGAACTGCGTTCGGGTCGGCGACTGCGTCGCCGCAAATCGCCCCTTGGGCGATTTAATGGAGCCGCCTCTCACCTCTACCGCTGACTTACCTCGTAACGCCGTCGAACCTGAAAGTGGCGGGTAGAACTTATTCTTTCAGGGCAAGCTGACCCACAATTCCGAATAAAAAAAGACCCTCCCGGGTCTTTTTTATTACCATCTGTTTTCAACATACTCGCAGAAAGCGAAAAGATCCTTTATTTCAAGCTTAGTGCCGTCATCAAGGGTCACATCACCGTTCCATAAGCCGTAAAGCTGGTTGCAGTCCATTCTCGCCACAGGGCCTAAATTCAGGTCGCTGCGGTTGTTATAGGTGGGCTTCATTGTCATATTGAATCTGCCGTCCTCGGATATGATTTTCCATTCCTCCATAAATCTGCCCTTGGGGAATTTCTCGACATCTACAGCACCGATTTTATGTACCTTGCCATCGTAGAAAATGCAGGTCTCCGTAGCTTGACTCTCGTCACCTATTGCCCAGGTGATTTCGAAGCCGAAGATGTGCTTCTGACCCTTTTCATCGGTGAGATATGTTGCGGCACTGCCCCAGTACCATACCATGCGTCGGGGAGTATTTACTTTGCCCCAGTCCAGGGTGCAGAAAGAGGTATCCTTTGAAAATTCATATGTATAATCACCGAATCTGAAGACACCGCCTGTAGGCATACAGTTCTGCTTTGTTGTCATAAAGAACTTGGTGTTGTCGCCCTCAAAGGGGAGAACCGTTGTGATATTTTCAAGACCCTCGGGGATATCCATACTGAGCTTACACTCGAGGTTTTTGCCCTGATGAAGCATCTTGAAATATACGGTACGCTCGGTTTCCATAGTGTTGAAGTCGTAAACCGTTGTGCCCTCTTTGCCGGTAAATCTGCCGGGGCAGTCAACTCTGTTAAGAGGTAAATGCTTATTGCTGCCTGCAAAGATAGTGATACCGTCAGCGTGTACCTCGCCGGTATGAAGGTCGATGAGTCTCAGCCCCATAAAGCCGCCTATGCCTACATGGGCAAAGGAAACAAGGAGCTGCTTTTGTCCGTCGGTGACGGTATAGTAGTCCCATTCCTTTTTGCTGATGAGACGTTCTGTTTTGACTCAGCTTCTGTCGTACTGAAAAACATTGTGCCTTGCCCAGCCTCTTGCATTGAGAGTGCCGTCGGGATTTAAAAGGGGAGTGGGCTCAGTGTATTCCCTCTGCTTTGAGGGCTCTTTCCAATCCTTGAAGGGTATGTAGGTACGTTTGAGTTCATAGCTCATAACACGATTACTCCTTATTTGTCTTCGGGCCAGGTTATAACCAGTTCAGTGTCAAGGCTGCCGCCGTTTTTGGTGGGATACCACTTTTTTCCGAGAGTCATTTCGCTTTCGTTGCCAAGCATAGTAACATTTGAAAGAGCATAACAGGAGTAGAAAGCATATTCATCTATCTGTTTTACACTGGCAGGGATAGTGACTTCCTTGGCTTGTTCGCAAAAGGCAAATGCATCCTTGCCGATGAATTCCAAACCGTCGGGTAAAGTTATGGTCTGCAGATTGCAACGGAAGAAAGCTTTTTCTTCGATATTTTTAAGGCTTTGCGGCAAAGTGACGTTTCTCAGGTCATAGCACTTATAAAAGGCTTTTGTACGTATAGTTTCAACACCTTCAGGAATGGTATATGAAATGCTCTTGAATTCATTGCCTTCAGTATCTTTTTCTGTTTTTATACCGCCTGACGGAGGATAGAAAAGGAGAGTCTTCATATCCTCGGTGAAGATTACACCGTCAACATCTGAAAAGTATGGGTTTTCTTCATCAACACTGAACTCGGTGATTTTTCTGCTGTTACCGAATGCCCAGTCAGATATTTCTTTTACATTTTTTCCGATAGTTATTTTGGTTATATACTCAAGGTTAACTGCAGCAAAATCTGCTATTTTTGTAACGGGTACACCCTCATATTCATCGGGAATTTCAATAACGGTAATGTTAGACTTATTGGGTACGCCGGTGAGAGCTGCTTCGCCGTCTTCTATTTTAAAGGTAAGGTCTGAATTGCCGGAAAAGATCTGAAGGTCTTCGCTGCCGCAGGATGCAAAGCTGAAGCATAAAACTGCAACAAGTAAAAATACAGTTAATAATCTTTTCATTGTGCCACCTCCTCGGAAGTTTCTGTATCAGGGTCGGCAGTGTCATTACTGTCTGATTTTGAGCTTTCAAGGCGTTCCTGAAGCTCCTTGACACACATATCGTGTTTTTCTTTTGTCAGGTTATAGAACAGGAAGGGAATCATTGTCAGGAACAGGCTTATAGCTGTGAACCAGACGTGTATGCCGAATACGTCGCTACAGATTTCTGTGTCATAAAATACATCCCAGTCAGAGGTGAAGCCTGCCAATTCAAGAATCCAGGGGGCAAGGTAACCTAAAGCCATATTAATCGGGTTGGTTATCCATGAGAACACACCCGAAACAGAGTCACAGCGTTCGCCGAACTTCCATTGGTGATAAATCTGAACGTCAGCTCCGAGACCTGTAATAACACCCGTGTCAACAGGCTGAATGGTATTTCTAAGGAAAAGTGCAATAAGGAAAATGATGATACTTTCGCTGCGTATAGCTAAAAGCATACATAGGGTGGCAGCGATTGAAGCTGCTCTTGAAACAAGAATTATGTTTCTCTTTTCAAATCGTTTGGTAAGCCACACACATAAAAGGTTACCCGGAGTCATACCGATAACAACAAGGTTCATAGCGATGCCGTAAAGCTTTTCTTCTCTGAGCGAGTAGATAAACCACCACTGAAGAAGGCTGTTTACCATCCATTGCCACTGACCTACAAGGTTAGCGATATTGATAATCCAAAGATATTTGTTTTTAAGAGCATTTTTTGCACCCTCAAAGAAAGATACTTTTTTACGCGTTTCAATGCTTTCTTCAATGGTACGCTCCTGACAGAAATATGCCATCATTGAGCAAAGCGCACCGATGATTGCGAATATGGGTACGAATATCTGATAGGTTTTAAGACTTGTATAACCGCCTGTTGAAGAAATAAGTATAGGGAAAAACAGATTGATTACAGAGGGGGCAAAACCCGTGATAATGGGAACGATTGAGTAAAGCTTCTGTCGCTCCTGAGAGTTGGGGGTCATATATGCCACAAGACCGTTTACACCGATAAAGCTGTTGTAGAAATAGTTCATCATAGTAAATGCGAAATGAAGGACTACAAGCTTTGTTACATAGGGTGCCTCTCTTACCGGCAGATAGGGTATAATTGAAAGAATTGCAGCCGAGGGAAGAGCACAAATCAGAATGAACGGCTTGACTCGGCCGTGCTTAGCACAAAAGAGTCTTCTGATCAGCCATGTGAAATAACCTGTCAGACCGCCGCAGACCAAAATGTTGCCCGCTATTTGCGGAAGACCGATCATAAATGATTCAAAGGTGGTGGCAGGAACAAAGTAACACAGGATACCGACTATAAGTTGTCCGAGATATGTAGCGTGGGCAAACTTTTTCATACCGGGTGAAAGTCTTCCGTGGTTTTCATATATCAGCATACCGACGGGGTTTGTGAACATAAGTACGTAACCGATAATGGTTGAAACAAGACTGATCAGATAGAAATCCATAGCAGGGATTTCCATAATGGCACCGCAGAAAAGCGATGCTGAAAATGTTACAATACCCGAAGCGGTCATATAGATGTATGTACCGGCTTGTGCCAAAGTATAGGCTGTTGTTTCTTTGAGGGTGAGGTATTCACCCGGCGCAGGAGTATTCCAATTGGTTTTGATATAACCCGGAGCCTCCTTGACTTTTGTCATAATGTCAGAAATATTCATATCTTTTCCTCCTTATTTATACATATGATTATACATCTTAAAAGGCATAAAATAAAGTGAAAAGATGTATTAAAAAGATTTTTTGTCGATTTGCCCATATTGAGGTGTTTATAATTGTTTAATCCGCTGAAATTAAAGCCTTTTTTGTACCCTTCCGCATGTGTCAGCCTGTCTTATTTTAATATTGCCGTCTGATTTCTTCGGCAGAGTACCTATGTCACAAGAATAACACATCCTGTTTATAAAAATCTAAAATTCAATTTTCGTTAAAATAGTTGACTTTTGCGACACTATTAACTATAATATAACCACAAGTGGCGTACTGCGCCTTAAATTAAGGAGGAGATTCCAATGAGAAAAATAATTTCTGTAATTTTAGCTGCTTTAATGCTCTTCAGCGTTATGGCTGTTTCAGCTTCTGCCGCAGGCGGTGTATGTAACTGTGATGATCACGTAGCAGACAGCACATGCCATTGCTGCATTTATTGTCCTGAAAACCCCTCATACGCTTATGTAACACCTTGCCACAAGACCTATGACACAAGCAAGGGTCAGTATGTTCTCACAGATACATATTGCTGCGGAACATGTAAGGGCTTTATCGACAACAACGGTAAGTGTGGCTGTAACTGTGATTGCTGTACTTTAGGTATTGACGGTTCAATGGGCGACCTCAGCAACCCCATCGGCGGTAAGTGGGAAGAAATCTGGGACGAAGATGCTCAGCAGAGCTTCGTAGACGGCTTCCAGGCTATCTTAAAGCGTATCTCAGATGTATTTGATAAGATCTTCGATGCAATCTTCGAATTCTTAAGACTTGACGAAGTTCTTCCCGGTGCACGTTCATAAAACATAATTTCATAAAACATAATATTATAAAAGGCTGTCTTATGACGGCCTTTTGTTTTTTTAGACACAAATATAAAATATATGAAATATTTTTGAATAAACTATTGACATTTATCCTATGCCGTTATATAATAAGACTATGTTAAAGGGCAACCTTTGATAAATCTAAATATGGAGGATACTACAATGGCTGATATTTTTGCTAAGTTCGAAGAAATCTGGGCAGTTATTTGGGAATACATCTACGCTGTTCTTGATTACTTTGATGTTGAACCTTTCGAAGGCGAAGTTGAAGCATAATTTTTGCTTCTATCAAACAAAATCTTAACATAGGAGGAATGCAACAATGACAACATTCAAAGATATGTGGCAGATGCTTTGGGATCTTATCTACAAGATTCTTGAAATCTTCGACATCGAACTCGACAACGGTATCGAAGACTAATTTGAACAATTATCGCGATTAAACAATTGTTTAATAAATAAAACCTGTCCTTCGGGGCAGGTTTTGTTTTTGTATGAGATAAAATAAGAGGTTATGTGAAACCTATGTGTAAAAGATAAACACAAACAATTAAATATATTAAGAGCCTGTTGACAAAACAGACCTTAAGTATTAAAATATAGACAAGGAAATGGTCCTGCCAGAGAAATACAAAAGGAGGAAACAGCAATGCAAGCACTTTGGGATTGGGTATACAAAACCTTCGGTCTTGATCATTTAATGTTTATCATTGATGTTATCAAGGGTCTTTTCGCATAAGCGACGTTTTAAATTAACGAAATAAAAAATTTTAAGTCCATCTGAACTCAGCTTCAGATGGACATTTTTGTCCCGGGATATATAAAGAGGCAACCGATAAAGACTGCCTCTTATTGTTATTATTCAGCGCTTACTCTTCTGATATAGTTCTTGAAGAATATGAGAGCATTTTCCATAAGGCCTACGGGGAGCCTTTCATTGGTGCCGTGAGTGCAACGAAGAAGCTCAGTTGTAAGCTCAAAGGGAGCGTAGCGGTAAATGTTGTCGCAGATAGGTTCATAGTTATAAGCGTCTGTGCCGCCCATAACGAGATAGGGAGCAACAATAGCACCGGGCTGAATTGACTTTGTAACGTCACGGATAATATTATAAGCTCTCGAGTCAGTGGGTGAGAACTTGGAGGCCTCTTTTGAGTTGAGGATATTGATTTCGATATCCTTATTCTTGCAAACGCTTCTGATGTGGTTTACAAGGTCCTGCTTAGTGGTACCGGGCATAGCTCTGAAGTTTACGGTAATAGCTGCACGCTGGGGGAGTACATTTGCAGCGGGGCTGCCCTGAGCCATAGTGACGGCTGTAGTGGTACGGGTAAGGCAGGCGAGGAAAGGAATATGCTTTGAAAGCTCAGTGATTGCCGGGTGGAGAAGAGGCATATTGCAGGTGATGAGTCTTACGGGATAGCTGCATTCTCTGCCGATAGAGTCGAGAAGACTCTTCATATTCTCGTTGAGAGAAGCCTTGAACTGATTCTTTTCAAGAGCGGTAATAACATTTGCGATTTCGCCTAAAGCAGTATGTACGGGGGGCTGAGATGAGTGACCGCCCTTGGCGTTTACAACAACCTCAATATCTGAATAGCCCTTTTCAGCAACACCGACACCTGCAAGATACTTGTTATCAAGGACGCCGGGTACATTAATGGGAATCATAGCACCGCCCTCGTCAATTACGCTGTCAAGAGTGATACCTCTGTTTTTAAGAGTGAGCATAAGGTCTTTAGCACCGTTTTCTGAGTTGGCAACAACCTCTTCATTGTCACCGAAGAGAAGATATACGTCTCTTTCGGGCTCGAAGCCTTCTTCAAGGAGAGCTTCAACAGATTCCATAACAGCGATAAGGTGGTTTTTCATATCCACACTGCCGCGGCCCCAGATAAATTCACCGTCGTCATAGCCGCTGAAAGCATCGTGAACCCAGTCCTCTTCAGTACCGGCTGAAACGGGAACAACGTCCTGATGGGCAAGTAAAGCAGTAGGCTTAAGGTCGCTTCTTTTACCCTTCCAGCGATAGAGCAGGTTAGCAGGGGGTACAACTTCCTTTTCCAGCTTTTCAGCTATGAGAGGATAAGCCTCATCGAGGAACTTATGGAATTTTTCAAACTCAGCCCAGTCAACCTTTTCACTTTCTCTGTGGGAGATAGTTTTACACTGAATAGCCTTTGAAAGGTTGTCACGGTAACGCTGAACATTTATTTCCTCCTTGGGGAGAGGCTCACTTACGGTTTTCTTGGGACGGTAAACAGCAGCATGAACAGCATTGGCAGCAGCTGCAGCCGCAATAGTTGCACCGATGATGGTACGTTTCTTCATAATAACTCAACCTCGTTTTCGTTATAATTATTTTAACCCTTACATTATATACCTAATTCAGGGCAATTTCAACTGTATTGAAGATTTTTTATAGTAATTATATTCCCTTGTTAAAACAAAAGGTTGACATATTATATCATTAAGTGTTAAAATAGACAGGATAAATCTTCGGAGGTAAAATATTATGATGCCAAAAGGTATGATTAAAGCTATATGTATAGTTATGGCGGCGCTTATGATACTCAGCGTCGTTGCTGTAGTGCTTCAGGTTGTTGCAGTTGACGGTAGCCTTATGCCTCTTGCAGTCCCCGCAACAGGTGATAATGACAGCGACTATCTTATTCCTGCAGGTCTTGGCGTAGCGGCAATTCTCGCTATAGCACTTTGTGTTGTCTTGCCAAAGCTCAGAAAAAAATAAACAGAGGCTTTTCTTTAAACCGGGAGTTTACCCGGTTTATTTTTTTCGTTGAAAGTATAATTCTTACGGTTTTAATATTGAAATTATGTTAACACTGTGATAAAATAATATTTAAGAATTTTAAGGAGATGGTTATAATGAAAAAAATAATCGCAACAATGCTTGGCGTACTGATGATATTCAGCTGTATCTCAGTGGCCTTTGCAGCCGACAGTAAAATAGTCGAAGACCTTACAGAATACCCCATTATATTCGTACCCGGCTATGCAACATCAAATTTCTACTACATTGACGAAAACGGTGAAGAGAAGCCCGTATGGGGTACAGACCCTCTTCAGCAGATTATTGACGGCTCAAGCGGAGACAGAGCAGGTATCCTGGCAAAAGCGGCTGCAGAGTTCGTTGCAACAGGCGAAGCTGATACTCTGGCAAAGGAGCTTGGTGTAGGCTTCAGAAATGTTTTTGCTGAGTTCGCATGCAATGTTGACGGACAGCCTATAGTTCCTGCATATAACTATGTAAATACACCTGCAGAGACAAACTATAAATACCTTATGGAAACCTATCCCGAGGGTGAATATCAGACAGAGCTCGATATCGCAAAGGCATTAGGCAATGAAATCGGCCTTGAAAATGTTTTTGTATTCACTCTTGACTTCCGCCTTGGCGCTGTAGAGATTGCAGGCCAGCTCAGAGAATATATCGATGAGGTTATAGACCACTGCAATAAGGGCAGAAGCGAAAAGGATAAAATCGACAAGGTAAATCTTTACGGCCTTTCACACGGCGGTCAGATTTCAGGCACATATCTCACTCTTTACGGCCATGAGGGCAAGGTACACAATGCTGTGCTTCTTATGCCTGCACTTGCAGGTGCAGCCCTTGCTTATGACGTATTCGGCGGCGGTCAGGATTTTGCTGACAGAGTGCTTATCGACTTCCTTGAACACGGTCTCGTAGTTGAAGAAGAGCTTGACATTATCCTTGAAGCAGTGAAGCTCGGATTTATTGACGAGCTTTTCAGAGAGCTTATAAAAGAAAATCTCGGTCACATACTTTATTGGAGCAGCTTCTGGGACTTTATGCCTCTGAGCTGTTATGAGGATTACAAGGCAATGCACCTTGATCCCGTAGTAAACAAGAAGCTTATTGAGCAGAGCGACTACTACCACTATAACATTATGTCACCCGAAGGTGAGCTCCACTACACCAAGGGCTTCAAAAAAGCAGAAGCAGCAGGCACAAGAATCTATATTATGGCAGGCTATGACATTCAGAGTGTAACAGGTATGGTGGAAAGCACAGACGCCATAGTACCCGTAGCATCAGCAACAGGCGCAACTGTAGCACCTTTAGGCAAGCGCTTTGCTGACGGTTACGTACAGAAGGTTGATACAGGCTTCTATCAGGTATCACCCTCAATGACAGTTGACGCTTCAACTTCATATCTCCCCGAAAGAACATGGTTTATTGAAAAAGGCTATCACGGTATGACTCTTTTCGATGACTATGCAATTTCACTTCTTTATAAGCTTCTCTTAAACGGTGGCGAGGCTTACGATGTACATAATCTTGAAAAAGAAGGTTACACTCAGTTCCACACAACAACTAACCCTGCTCACATTCTCTTTGCTGAGTTTGATAAGAGCAAGGAAGGCTATCTTTCATCAGAGGATAAGGAGCTTATTATCAAAAACATCTCCTATGACAGTATCGTCACAGTTAGTGCCGTAGATGTAAAGGGTGCAGACTTTGATTTTGAATTCTTCCCCTTCATTCTCAAGCCCGGTCAGAGCAAGAACATTAAAATCGATGGCAAGGTACCTGAGGTGAGCCTCAAGAATATCGATATCGACATTACATATCTTTCAAATAAGGTTACACCCGTCAGCGAAAGAAAGTTCAACTTCACAATTCTCAACGGCGAAAAGGTAAAATTTGACAGCGCTAATCCTCTTACTGATGCTGACTATCCCGACGCTATCACTGAGAAGGTTGATATGACGATTTTCGAAAAGCTCGGAGTTAAGAAGGTTACAACATACATCTACAATATCATTGCACAGATGATGAGACTTGCAACCAAGTATCTGCCCTTCTGATTTAAAAATTTCATTTAAATAAAAAGAATAAAGCCTCACTTTTTGAGTAAAACTATCAGTACGTGATGAGTTTACTCGTCATAAAAAAGTGAGGTGAATTTTATGCATAACGAAGGCGTTAAGTGCTCAGTGAATGAGTGTCAGTATCATGTAGACTGCGACAAGTGCAGTCTCGACAAAATTGAGGTATCACACGAAAAGACAAGTGCCGATGCAATTGCAATTCCCCATTTCTGCAAAAGCTATCAGAAGAAGATGCAGTGATAAAAGGCGGGACAGGGGAATTCGGAATTGCGACCAACTTAAGGCGAGTAGGGGAGACTCTACCCGTCTTTTTAATTATGAACTCCTAACTTTTCCTATAGGTCAGCACAAGGAAGTCCACCGTAATGTCCATGCCGTCAATGCCCGAAAGCTTCCTCTTGTCCGCATCTTTAGTGTGGTAGTAGTAGGGGGTCATTTTAAACAGAGCCATAATGTCCTCGTTGGTTTCAAGATGTACCTTGGCTGTGATTTTACGCCTTTCAGACAGTATGAGATTTTCGGTTTTCGGGGGCTCTTCATCGTTTTTATATGGTGTGTCATAGAGAATGCTCTTGAGCTCGATAAGGTGGTTTTCGCCTGCAACAACGCTTATAATATAGCCCTCATCGCTTGTAATACGGCTGAATTCCTTTTCGTGAAAGGGTGCAAAAAGATGAAGTGCTATATCGATGCTGCCGTCTCTGAGGGGGATTTTCGAAAGGTTACCCACAAAGTAGGTGATACCGTTTTTACGCTTTGAAGCAAGGCGTACCATTTCTTTTGAGATGTCGAAGCCCACCATATCGCAGCGGATTTCTTCCTTTATTCTGTGGCCGTAATAACCCTCACCGCAGCAGATGTCCGCTATGTTGGTACGTGGGAGAGAAAGCTCCTTGATGTAATCGGTGATGCCACGTACCAGGGGGTCGAAATAACCTTTGGTGAGAAATTCTCGTCTGTTCTGAGCCATATCCTTGTTGTCGCCGATTTCACTGCCGCTTTTGTGCTTACCGATAAGAAGATTGACATAGCCCTCTTTGGCCTTGTCGAAGCAGTGACCGTTTTTGCAGATGTAGCTTCTTCCCTCATCTGTGAGGGTCTCAGAGCATACGGGACAGATTATATCTATCATTTTATGTTACCTCTTTATTGAAAAATCTTTTGTCTTGTGATATTATATATAAAGTTCAGCTTTAAGTCAAATGTGAGGTTAATATGGCTAAGGATAAGGGTCTCAAGACCAACGCTATGCGAATACTCGATAAAAAGAAAATACCCTATAAGGTCAATTACTATGAATGTGAGGAGTTCATTGACGGTATACATATTGCCGATATGCTTTCCCAGAGCTATGATATGACCTTCAAAACCCTCGTTGCCGTAGGTAAGAGTAAGGAAAACTATGTCTTTGTGCTGCCTATAGATAAGGAAGTTGACCTTAAAAAGGCGGCTAAGGCTGTTGGCGAGAAAAGTGTCGAGCTTCTTCATGTAAAGGATATAAAGGCCGTTACAGGCTACATAAGAGGGGGCTGTACCCCTATAGGAATGAAAAAGCAGTTCAGGACTGTCATTCATGAGAGTATCCTCGGCTTCTCTGAGATAATTGTCAGCGGCGGTGCCCTTGGTGTACAGCTGTTTATTTCACCGGAGGGGCTCATTGATTGTGTGGGTGCCGAAACTGCAGATATAATTTTTAAGGAAAATTCTTGAATTTTCGTGAACTATAGTATATAATAAGTCTATCTTATATATAGGAGGAAATATTATGAGAGACTTTATTGCAGATTTAGAAGCTATCTTCTATGAGCTCTGGAACGAACTTTACAAGTATATCTGTAAGCTTTTTGATGAGGAAGTAAACGAAGATTTCTTTGCTCCTCTTCCCGATTACGAATAATCAAAGAACTCTGAGGGCTGTCTTAAGGCAGCCTTTAGTTTATATAGGAGTAGCACTATGATCAAGGAATATCTCGAAATTGGTAAAATTACCTCAACTCACGGTATCAAGGGTGAAATGCGTGTTCAGCCCTGGTGTGACAGCCCCGAGTTTATGAAAAAGTTCAAGACCCTCTACCTGAATAAAAATGGTGAAAAGCCCCTTTCCGTATCCTGTCGCCCAAACGGCAATATGGTCATTATGAAGGCTCAGGGTATTGATACGGTTGAAGAGGCTTCAAGATACAGAGATAAGGTGCTGTATATGAAAAGAAGCGATGCTAAGCTTCCCGAGGGTACCTGGTTTATTCAGGAGCTTATTGACTGCAGAGTTATTGACGCTGACGATGAAAACAAGGAATACGGTATACTCAGTGATGTAAGCGAAACAGGTGCCAACGATGTATGGCATATCAATAAAGACGGTAAGGAATATCTTATCCCTGCTATACCCAGTGTTGTAATTTCTACTGATGTTGTAGAGGGTATAATTAAAATACGCCCTCTGAAAGGAATATTTGACGATGAGAATTGATATACTGACTCTCTTTCCGGAAATGTGCGAAGCTGTGCTTTCAGAGAGTATCATAGGCAGAAGCAGACAGTCAGGTCTTGTTGAAATAAATTGCCGTCAGATAAGGGACTATACCCTTGATAAGCATAAGAGGGTTGACGATACACCTTACGGTGGGGGAATGGGTATGATTATGCAGACTCAGCCCATATATGACTGTTTTATGAGCCTTTGCGAAGATACAGGCAAAAGACCCCATCTCATATATATGTCCCCTCAGGGTAAGACTCTGACTCAGGAAAGAGTCCGTGAGCTTGCTCAGCTGGAAAATATAGCTATCCTCTGCGGTCATTATGAGGGTATAGACGAGAGAGTTATAGAGGAAATCGTTGACGAGGAAATATCTATAGGTGACTACGTGCTCACAGGCGGAGAATTACCTGCTCTTGTACTCGCTGACAGTATCTCCCGTATGCTCCCGGGGGTACTGCCCAATGAAGAGGCCTTCAGTGATGAGAGCCATTACAGCTCACTTTTAGAGCACCCGCAGTATACAAGACCCTATGAGTGGCAGGGACGTGCTGTTCCGGATATACTGTTATCGGGGCACCATGCAAATATATGTAAATGGAAGCGTCAGCAGAGCCTTATGAGGACTTATCTCAGACGCCCCGATATGCTCTCTAAGGCAAACTTAGACAAAAAGGATATAGAGTTTCTCCGTCAGTTCAAGGCTAAGCTTAAAGCCGAAGCCGACAGTTAATAAACAAGTGTAGCAAAACCCTTCTTTATATTGTGCATAGTGACTTGATTGATAAAAATATTATGGTTAAAATGCACAAATTTGCCCTTTTGATTTTGGCAATGTTTAGGCTTGCAACCAAAAAGTTTTAAAGTCCGATTTAACCATTGACGAAGTTCGGTTTTACGGTTATAATATACTAGCAATAAACCGAAAATAACCAAAATATATTTTGTGGGAGATATTGATATGTTTGTTAAAGATGTAAAAGTTCAGAATCAGGTTGGCCTTCACGCTCGTCCTGCTACATTCTTCATCCAGAAGGCAAATGAATTCAAGTCATCAATCTGGGTTGAAAAGGAAGAAAGAAGAGTTAATGCTAAGAGCTTACTCGGTGTTCTTTCACTTGGTATCATGGGCGGTACAGATATCCGTATCATCGCCGGCGGTCCCGACGAAGAGCAGGCTGTTGAAGAGCTTGTAAGACTCGTTGAGTCAGGCTTCACAGAATAATTAAAAACCTAATTCTGCACATCCTACGGGGTGTGCATTTTACTTTATATGAAAAAGAAAAGCCCCGGTTATCTCTTAAGAGATAATCGGGATCACTTTATTTCCTGCTCAAGTTTATCGAAAATAGGAGAGGAGAAAAAGTCTACAATATGAATGTTAAGTCCGTCACATATTTTCTTTACTGTTGAGACGGTTGTGCTGTTGTTACGGCCGTTTACTATGTTGTTAAGGGTGGATTGTGTTATGCCGCATATGGTAGCAAGTTTGTTAACAGTTATATTATACTCGTTGCAAAGCTCGAGAATTCTGAGTCTTACTGCATTTCCGATATCCATGTAACCACGCCCCTTATTAATATCTTTAAATATAGTGTATACTATCGCAAAAAAAATAATTAACTCAAAAGAGTTGACTTTTGCAAAATTTGAGTATATAATGAGAAAAAATGTAAAAAATAAGAGGAGAATATAAATTGAAAGAGAAATTAGGTATGGCAATGATATCTGCAGTCAGTCTTATGGTTCTGATATTATTGATTGCGCTGTTTTTTCCTGAGTTTATTGCGGAAAGCGCTGACCCCACAAGCTTTGCTAAAGGCATAGGGGCCGCTTTGGTAACCTGTCTTGCAGGTGTTATAACAGCTTTCAAGTATGACAAGAGAACAGTTTCAAAGAATGAAGAGGAATAAAGATGAAGAAGTATTTACCTAACATGGTCTCCTGCATAAGAATAGTCGGTGCTCTTATACTGATAGTTTTCTTCAAGGAGTTTTCGCCGGCATTTCTCATAATTTACGGCATTTCAGCTGCTACTGATGCCGTTGACGGATATTTAGCCAGACGGTTTGATGTTTGCAGTGTCTTAGGGGTAGCCTTGGATACAATAGGCGATGGCCTCATAGGCTTTGCTCCCATAAAGGTGCTACTCATTCAAAAGGCAATCGAGCCTTGGATCTTTGCTTGGTTACTGGTATCGGCAGGCTTTTTCTTCACTGCAGCTGTTATATCCTTGGTCAAATTCAGAAAGTTCTCCTTCCCTCATACATATTTCGATAAGTTCTTAGGTGTTTTTGTTTTTTCGTCGCCTTATTTATATCAGGTTGTAGATGTAACTGCACTTCTTACAGCAGTTGCGACAGTGTTCTTTATAGCTTCTGTGGAATCGGTTATTATAGAAATAAGGCTCAAAGAGGCAAAGCCTTTCGTACCCTCCGTATTCCATACTGATAAATAAATTATTAAAACCGACAGATAAAACTGTCGGTTTATTTCTTTGTTATTATGAGTTACTTGTGACTATACATCTTATGAGACAGGCCGTCTCTGAAAGACTCAGAGAAAAGGACAAAAGAAGAAGGCCCGTTATAACAGCACCCACAATGCTTGTGGCGACAAATTCAATAGCTAAAAGTATAACTGAAAACAGTACCGTTGCAAGTAATGACAGAAGAAGCACCGACAGAACTGTCCTTATACAGCATGGATAATTGCCGCAGCACTTTAGCTGCACCGAAGCAATGAGCAACACACCGAGATACACGACAGCGATACCGAAAAGCACCCAGAGAAAAGCAGGTGTAACGGTTATGGCGGCGGTTATTCTGAGAAACGCAGCGATAATGCCTATGGCTATGCTGCCTATGACAGCGCCGGTGGTGCAGGAGCCTTTGCAGCTGCAGTCTGATGTTGACATATTTTTCACCTCCCTTTTACAGTATATGTTGCTTTTCAGTCTGAGGTGAAAATGGGAGGGGCTCAGGCAAAATCCCCCACAGGGGGATTTTGTGGCGATGGACATCGCCCGACGGGAAGCCCCGAGGCTTCCCGTCCCTGAGCCCCGTCTTCCCTCTTGCAGTGACTTAATAAAAACAGCCCCCCGAAGAGAGCTGTTTTAAGTACGATTTTCATATTCTGCCGTAGCTTCGCAGTCGGAGCATAATATTGCTCAGTGGCTTATAAAGGAGCATCATAAGGGCAAAATTGCCGATACAGTGAGCTATATCCCAGGGTATGCCTGCAATCCACCAGTTAAAAGCGAGAGTCAGACCGCTTCTCAGGTCCGTGCCTGTAAAGACATAGGGGATAGCACAGAGTGCCCCGAAGAGAAGTCCGAAGACTGCTGATATAACTGCCCAGAGGGTTGAACTGTCATTCTTTTTGAAAATTCTTGTTACCAGTATAAGTAAGGGCCAACAGTAAAGATAGCTTATCCACCATAGGTTGAAGCCGAAAATTATGCCCTCAAGAATAACAAAAACCGGTACAACGAAATAGACTTTTTTGCCGAAATTCTTTGAAAAAAGTATCAGCCAGAATGAAGTCAGCTCAATGTTGGGTAGTCCCGCCATAGCGAACTTGAAGACCTCGATTACTGCTACCATCATAGCAACCAATGCCATATCAAAGACGGCAGTTTTCTGCTGAGGCTTCATCATTCTGCTAAGGTGTAAACTATTCTGAATTCGTCGCCGTCTTCTATGGGCTGCTCAGATACACCGTAGTTACAGTATTCCTCATTTACAAAGAAAGCCCAGTATGCCCCGTCGAGAACATAATCAGCTCTGACACCGTTTATGTGGCTTATTGACACACCGTACTGACCCTCTACGCCCTCAAAGGTGAGTCCGTCGGCCTCATTCATAGCGTCTATGAGGTACTCGCCGTCTGTAAGTACTTCGTAAAGGGATGAGGTTTCATCAGCCGTAATTACCTCGATAGTGACTTGCTTTTCGCCCTGTGTGGGCTTTTCGCTGAATGAGACATAAGCCACCGCCATTGCGGCTACGAGGACTACAAGGACAATTACGCCGATAACTTTACTTTTTTTCATTTTACACTTCCTCCTTTCTTTATGTAGTCTTAAGTGCATAAAGATTGCGGCACTTGCGACTGAAAGAAGGCGTCGGTTTGCTTAAGCCAATTACTCGTGGCCCCACAACATCACTTCAGGCAGGTCTTCTGACTAAGCTATCATCATCTGATTTCGTCTTCTCGGCCTTCACCAATGACTGCACCCTATATGCATGAAATCAGACTCCGTCATTACAGCGACGAGTTCGTGAGGGATTTTCACCCTGCTTCCCTTTTCACCGGATAAGAGTTTTATCCGACACCTGAAATGTTTATTCACTTGCCTGGTATTATACAGCTTTGAACCCTTTTTGTCAATGAAGCAGGGGAGAGTTGACCGTAAAAAAATCGGGTAGAGACTGTTTGCTCTGCCCGATTGAATAGCGATATTTTATTTGAGAAGTCTTATGGTATACCCGCCGAGTGTAAATGTGTGATCCTTGGGACGTACCTGACGGGGTGGGAAATCTGTTGAGACGATATTTGAGCCGCAGGCCTCGGCAAGCTCATATTTTTCATCGCTGAAGCTTGAATAGTCATCGGCTCTTGTTCTGACGATGACCTTCTTTTCCTCAACGGAAATTTTATTGTTTTTAACAGCACCTGCAGGGTCATTGTCAAGGATAAATGATGTATGTGGTAAATCCACATGGTCGAATCTGAGCATAGGGAACATAGCCTGGGTTCTGATTGAGGGGTCAAGAGCTATGTAGCTGTCAGTTATATTGCTGTGGTGGAGCAGTACGGCAATTTTGCCCCTACAGTCTTTAAGAGCAGGCCAGCCGTCATTTTCTCTCATTTCCCTGAAGCTCTCATACTCTCCGAGTACAAAATCAGGTGAAAGGAGCTTATCGCCGAGAGCTCTTCTTATGACCTTGTCGAATTCTGTGGCATAGTCGATTGTAAAGGGCTTCATATTCTTCGCTGAGGGTACATCGCCCTTGGGTTCAATAAGAAGATATACGGGAATATGTCCCGGGTTATGGTCTGACCAGAGAGCAATCTCTTCGAGGGCCTTTTCAAAGTCATAGCAGGTTGTCGCATTATCAAAAATGGGATCATGGGTAACGATAAAGCGTATATCGCCTTCATCATCGACAGTTTCAATATCGATTTCGAGGTTTCTTATGCCTTGCTCCAGCTGCTGGGTTACGGTGTCCAGCTCGAAGGTTGACTCGTTTTTGACCCTGCCGAAGGTGATAATATTGACGAGGGTGACAAGACAGCGTTTCGGGAAAATTGCAAGCCGCTGATAACTGTTATGAGTACCGAGTACGGCAATTTCATTGAGCTTTACTCCGTCGGCACAGGCTTTTTCAATGTCGAAATCTGCCATTTTCTGCTCGTCGCAGGGTATATATGTATCGGTATAGTATTCGCTTTTCAGGTACTCCAGGTGCTCATCCTGATATTTTATGTTGTTGCTGTCATAAAAGAAACCCAGACCGTATGACCAGATGAGAAGTATCAGTAATACGGCAACAAGGCTGAGACAGACACCGAGGACTGCTTTAAGAGTAGTTTTAATAAGTTTTTTTGTCATATACAATCCTTCTTTGCAAT
>JAZSGK010000218.1:0-4005 GCA_045532695.1 Acutalibacteraceae bacterium | reverse complement strand
AAGTGCAGTAGCCGAAACTGCTGCACTTAATTTTTTATTCTGTTATAACCTCAGGTCGTCCTCTTTCCTCTGTTTCTTATCATTGACAATCCACGGCACACCGAAGCCTATACCGCCGCCGACCGCAAGACCGATAAGAATAAACAGCCACCAAAGAGGATTTTTCTTCTCCTTTTCGTCTTCGGTTGTAGTGGCAACCTGCTCAACCTTTTCTTCAATGACCGTGCTGACATCTACGGTTTTCTTGTACTCCTTGCCGTAGTCGTCCTCGTAGGTTATGGTGATTTTACCTGTCACCTCGCCGAGAGAGTCGCTGTCAACTCGCAGATTAGCTGAGCCTTGAGCATTAGTTGCAGGCTCAATATTACCCACAAACACACTGCCGCCTGACTGCATACCTTCAATGTCAAAATCAAGAGTGCAGTTGTAAATTCTGCTCTTGCCCGTGTTCATCAGTTCAAGAGTAACTGTCTGTGTGTCGCCCTGAATTATCTTTTTCGGTAAGATTGCACCGCTGTAAGAGAGCTTAACACTCTGTTTTACATCAATTCTCACCGTGTCACTCGAAGAGTAGGAGCCGAAGTTTTTATCCTCGTACTCTGCCGACACCTGAAGGTCGTGCTGACCGATGGAAGCCGTGTTGACTGCCTTAAGCTCAATTTCCCAAGTGTAGCTGCTTCCGGCATAAACACTCTTCACATACTTGGTGGGCATACCTACCGTCAGAATTTCACCGCTTGGGTCGGTCAGACTGAATTTGATGTTATAGAGAGCTTTGGTGGTGCTGTAGTTTTTGAAGGTCACCTTCAGTACCGCTGTTTTTTCGGGAGAAAGACTCTTTTCGCTGAGCTCATAAGAGGTCACCATAAACCTCGGTGTAGAGTTGTCCTCGGTGGTAGACGCTTCTTTTGGTTCTTCCGTTGGCTCGTAGGGTTTCTCGACCGGCGGAGTGGCGGAAAGATATTCACTTGTGATGTACCTCTCCTTACCCTCATAAAGCACCTTACTCCAACCGTCAGTTTCACCAATACGGGTGACAGAGCTGCCCTTTTGCAGTACAGTGATGATTTCACAGTCTGTGTTGGGCTCGGTTCTGATGTTTACATTTTCTGTAGCATAGACGGTTTCTTCCTCGTATTCTGCCGCAGAGGCGAGCATAGGTGTTAATAAGAGGAGAAAGCAAAGGATAAATGCCGTTATTTTTTTCATATTCTTCACCTCTTAGAGTTCTCTGATGTTTTCAACTATGCTGTGCTTCATTTCTTGTTTGATTTTTGCGTAAAGATTTACACTGCAGATAAGACAGAGAAGTAAGCATATTATCAATGACGGCCAAATATAATATGGCAACGAGTAGCTATCTTTTAGATATAGTGTTGCTCCAAAATGCGCTATTGTATAACCGCCAAGGCCTATACCCATACCCCAAGCGAACATAGATACAAGCTGTCTGATGTACGCACTTGTAAGCTCTTTTACAGAAGCACCAACGGCACGAAGAGTGCCTATTTCCTTTTTACTTTCACGAATTTTAGCCGTCAGGGCATTGTTTACGATACTTGCACAGATAGAGAACATAAGGATAACGATGCTTAAAAGTGAAATCATAAGTATTTTTGCCATCTCTTGGTTGTCCTTGTTGTATCTGTAGCCGGAAGCGACTCTGAAGTAGCTGCCTGCGAGCACACTTTCAAGGTGCTCGGTAGCTTCAAGATCTGATTCGTCGGTAATTTCACCGTCAAAATCTACATTTATACCTTCGTAGCCGTGCTGTCTGCCTGTAACTATATCCATACCTGCCGAGGTGGTAACAACACCTAATTTACTGTGATTCATCATGGTTTCAGAGAATATAAAATGCTTTACGATTGCGCCGATTTTAACCTCTTTATCATAAACGCTCAGCATATCAGGATTTATATGATTATCATTCTCCCAGTTGTAATTGAGAGCATCTGAGTAGACAGTACGAAGATTTATGGTGTCGCCGGACTTATAGTTAAGCTTTGCTGACACGCACTGTATTTCTTCCGTGTTTTTAATAGCCGGCCATTCGTTTGTTTTTTCTGTATCGTCTATACCGTAGGAATAAACTCTGTTATGCTCTGTATCCCATGTTACTTTAAAAATTGCTTCTTTATAGGCAACAAGAATAATTTCTTCACCGGATTCAAGCTTGTCAATATCAATTCTTCCGTCTATGACTTCAAAGCGGTCTATATTATTTTCTATCATAACCGGGTCATAGCCTTGTATTTCCATACCGATCAATTCAGTGCTTGTGCCTGTATTCTGTTTAAATTTATGATAGAATTCACTTTCACCTTTGTGCCAGATTTTAATAAATTCATCAACAGTTTTTGTGTTTTGCAGATTTTCCTTTGTTTGCATTTCATAATTGTTTTCCTCAAAACGAAAATCGCCATCAGGTTGAAGCGATACAAGATTTACATAATCAGAAGGCTCGTCACAAGTTAAGAATGTTAATGCCTGCTTATATCCGTAGGCAGATTTAAACATAGGATAATCAAGGAAATCTCTTATGTTGTTTAGGTTTATTTTTTTATCAATATCAGGCATATTTACTCTTGAGTCTTTTTCGGGATAAGCGTTTCGGCTGATAACATAATCTGAAGTGTTGAACATATCCCATGATACATCGTTAAATGTGTTTTTCAGGAAAGCAAAACCGAAGCTTGAAATAAAAATTGTGATAATAAGTATAAATGTTACGCATATCTGTCGTGCTTTGTAAAATTTAATACTGCGCTGTGAAAGGAGTTTCGGAACAATAAAGCTTTTTTGGGATTTAATTTTTTGACGCTTCATTTTACGGCTCAGCTCAACATTTCTGATTGCCTGCATAGGAGAAATTCCCGAAGCTGAAATCAAAGGAATGAGAGCTGTGAGCATAACGCAGATAACACTTATCAATGCAGTGATGATAAGCACACCGAAGTTTGGCATAAAGGTAAAACTGTCTCCCATAAGTTTTGCGTAAAGCTTAACACCAAAATAGGAAATAATCACACCAACAGGAGCACAGATAAGACTGATGATAAACGCCTCTCTTCCGAAGATGTTTACTATCTGATGTCTTGTGGCACCTACTGCTCTGAGCATACCAATCTGCTTTTTGCGTTCTTTCAGGTTGGATGAAAAAGCGTTAATGATACCTATACACGATGCGAGCATAAGAACAACTGCAAGAGTTATACTCAGAAGAGACGAGTTGTAAACGGCACTGTTGAAGTCATAAGAAAGATTTCTCACTCCGTGCATAAAGTTCATGTCATAATTTTCGCCATACTTTTTTTCGGCATTTTCGTAGATTTTTTGGATAAATCCTTCATCGAAAAGAGTTGTCGGATAGTAATGTCCGTCCCCTAAACTTACTTTTATATCTGTGTTTTCAGCTTCTTTGGTCGGGTTAAACAACAAAGCAGGAATCACTCTGCCGCCCAAAGCAACTTCTTCCTCGCTGCTGACAAGAGCTGCCGGAAACGGTGGAGCAGCGTGTATACCTAAATACTTTTCGTAGTTTTTCCTTTTGTCTGTCAATATGCCGACAATAGTATAAGTTTCTTCGGTTGATGAATCAAGAAAATCAGTGTAGTTCGCTTTCAGCATAGAAAATCTAATTTCTTCGCCGATAACGGGTTTGATACCAAGTCGCAAAGCCGCATCTTTTTCAATAGCTATTTCACCTTTACTTTCGGGATATCTGCCTTCCTGAAAACGGGGATAATAAAGGTCTTTTGCTTCTTCGTCAAGCCAGGCAACGGGGGTGCCCTGATCCATTTCTTTTTCGTTGGTATAAGCGTACCCTAAAATATGAGCGTAACCGTAGTTTTCTACAAGACCGTCTTTCACTCCTTGCTCTGCATCAACAAGCTCACCCGAGGCAAAACAATAACCGTAGAAGTTGCCCATAGTACGGCGCTGGTGTTCTTCGTTTGAGGATTGCATACATGAGATAAAGAACATAATCCCCGACGAGAAAAC
>JAZSGK010000067.1:0-3321 GCA_045532695.1 Acutalibacteraceae bacterium | reverse complement strand
GGTTCTCATGTCGCAGTCTGGGCTACAAATATACCTCAGTGGTATATCGCATTCTGGGCGGCAACAAAAATCGGTGCCGTACTTGTAACTGTCAACACAGCTTACAAAATCCACGAGGCAGAGTACCTTCTCAAGCAGTCGGATACACATACACTTATTCTTATTGAGTCCTACCGTGATTCACATTATTCCGATATTATTGGTGAGCTTTGCCCCGAGCTTGAAAATACAAAGCCCGGTCAGCCCCTTCATTGCCGCAGACTTCCTTTCCTCAGAAACGTTATTACTGTCGGTTTTAAGAAAAAAGGCTGTCTTACATGGGACGAAGCTATTGAAAGAAGCGAAAATGTACCCGTCGAAGAGGTCTACAGAATTGCTGCCAATGTCAGCCCTAACGATGTATGTAATATGCAGTATACATCAGGTACAACAGGCTTCCCTAAGGGTGTAATGCTTACTCACTACAACGTTGTAAACAACGGTAAGTGCATCGGCGACAGAATGGATCTTTCCACAGCTGACAGAATGATGATTCAGGTGCCTATGTTCCATTGCTTCGGTATGGTACTTGCCATGACAGCTTCGATGACACACGGTGCTACACTTTATCCGCTACCTTACTTTACTCCGAAGCCTGCTCTTGCCTGCATCAATCAGGAAAAGATTACTGCTTTCCACGGTGTACCCACAATGTTTATTGCTCTTCTTGAGCACCCGGATTTCGAAAAGACCGACTTCTCTTATATGAGAACAGGTATTATGGCAGGCTCACCTTGTCCCATAGCAACTATGAAAGACGTAGTTGAAAAGATGCATATGAAGGAAATCACTATTGTTTACGGTCAGACTGAGGCATCACCCGGCTGTACTATGAGCTCAACAGACGACTCTCTCGAAGTACGTGTTGCAACTGTAGGACGTGCACTTCCCGAAATCGAATGTAAGATTGTTGACCCCGAAACAGGGGAGGACTTACCCGTAGGACAGATAGGCGAGTTCGTTGCAAGAGGTTATAATATTATGAAGGGATATTACAAAATGCCCAAGGCAACCTCAAGTGCAATTGATAAGGATGGTTGGCTTCATACGGGTGACCTTGCCTGCAAGACCGAAGACGGCAACTATAAGATTACCGGCAGACTTAAGGATATGATTATCCGCGGCGGTGAAAATATCTATCCCAAGGAAATCGAAGAGTTTATCTATACTCATCCTAAGGTAAGCGATGTTCAGGTTATCGGTGTACCCGATGAACAGTACGGCGAGGAAATCGCAGCCTGCGTTATCCTCAAAGAGGGCGAAACCATGACTGAGGATGAAATGAAGCAGTTTGTCCGTGACCATATGGCAAAGCACAAGGTGCCAAGGTACGTTGACTTTGTTGATTCCTTCCCCATGAACGCCGCAGGTAAAATTCTTAAATATAAAATGCGTGAAGAAGCTGTAGAGAAGTACGGACTTCAGAAAGCAAATGCAGTAGAAACAGCATAAAATCCTTTGGCGAATCCTTCGGGGTTCGCCAAAATAAATCAAGGTGACTTATAATGAAAATCCCTATTATTGACTCACACTGCCATATATATCCCGATAAAATTGCTGAAAGGGCAGTTGAGGGTATAGGTAAATTTTACGATTTACCAATGTACTATGACGGCAGATATTCTACTCTTATAAAAGAGGGTGGGAAAAACGGAGTTAAGCACTTCGTTGTCTTTTCAGTTGCGACAACTCCTCATCAGGTGCATTCCATAAATACATTCATAGCTGATACAGTTAAGGCCTCAGAGGGTCTTATAACTGGTCTTGGTGCACTTCACCCGGACAGCGAAACCATAGAAGAGGATATAAAAGAAATTGTATCTCTCGGTCTTAAGGGCGTAAAAATGCACCCTGACTTCCAGAAGTTTCATATTGACGATAAGAAGTGTTATAAGATATATGAGATGTGTCAAAGAGAGGGATTACCCGTACTTTTACACACAGGTGACAGCAGATATGACTTTTCGAATCCTCAGAGAATGAAGAGAGTCCTTGAGGACTTCCCTGAGCTTACAGTTATCGGTGCTCACTTCGGTGGCTGGAGCTGTTGGAAGGAAGCGGCAGAGACTCTCAGCGGCTATAAGAACTTCTATGTTGACTGCTCATCGTCTTTCGATTGGCTCAGCGGTGAGGAAAGCAGAGAAATTGTCAGAATGTACGGTGCAGACCATGTGCTTTTCGCCACTGATTTCCCTATGTGGAGCTATGAAAAGGAACGGGAGAGGTTCTCACTTATGAAGCTTTCAGACAGTGAAGAAGAGCTTGTTCTCTATAAAAATGCACTGAGGCTTTTCTGTATTGACGAAAGTAAAATAATGGAATAAAAATATCGAAAAAATATTCCTGAAACTATTGACAATCAAGTTTTAAAGTGCTAAAATATTGTCAAATTTCATATAAAAGCTATGACGAAGACGGATGAACGGAAGTATTCACAGAGAGCTGACGGTGCTGCAAGTCAGTATTACGACCCTTCAATATCCTATCACTTCCGAGCTGAGGGTCCGAAAGTATTTTATCAGTAGGCGCCCTTCGTGATTGCTGCGTTAATGCATAGAGCTTGTCAGAGCTTGAAGGTGGCGATGATTATATCGCAATTTGAGTGGTACCGCGGGTATTATTTAGTAATTTACTCGTCTCAAGGATTTTCTTTGAGGCGAGCTTTTTTTATTCGAAAATTTAAAGTTCGGAGGAATCAATTATGGAAATGAACAATCAGCTTATGGAAGTTGCTTTCCGTATAAGGGAAATGCGAGAGGTATGCGGCTTCAGCGAAGAAGAAATGGCTGAAAAGACCGACATCAGTGTTGAGCAGTACCGTGAATATGAAAAGGGTACAGCAGACTTTCCTTTCTCATTTATTCATAAGTGTGCTAAAGCTTTCGGCATAGGCAAGACTGACCTTCTTGAGGGACAGAGCAGTAATCTTTCCTCATATACAGTAACAAGAAAGGGTCAGGGCAAAATTACCTCAAAGGAAGACGGCATCGAAATCAACAACCTTGCTCCTCTTTTCAGAAATAAATTAGCAGAGCCCTATCTTGCTAAATACGAATACAGAGAAGAGCTTCAGAATAAGCCTATTCATACAATCACACACGGCGGTCAGGAATTTGATATTGTTCTTTCCGGTAAGCTTAAGGTCAGAGTCGGCAACCATACTGAAGTTCTTGAAGAGGGCGACAGCATTTACTATAAGAGCTCATCGCCTCACGGTATGATAGCTGTTGACGGTGAGGACTGCACATTCCTTGCAGTTGTAATTTCAGACGACGAGAAGAC
>JAZSGK010000034.1:0-20657 GCA_045532695.1 Acutalibacteraceae bacterium | reverse complement strand
GAAAAATATGACACAAAAAGACCTTGCAGAAGTAATCAACTGTACCGACAAGGCAATATCCCGTTGGGAAACAGGAAGGGGAGTCCCCGAGGTATCTTTGCTTATGCCATTGTCGAAAGCGCTTGATATTTCAGTCAACGAACTGCTCTCGGGTGAAAGGTTTATCCCTGAGTCGAAGCAAAAAGAGCAGGAGCAATACAAGGACCTCGTAATGGTTCCTGTAATCATAGGTAAAAGCGATGAAACAATTGTAAATGTCATAAAGGAAAAGGAAAAAGAAATGAAGAGCGCAAACAAAAGCAAGTGGATTTTTACAACCCTCTGCTGTGTGCAGATGCTGATTTTCTTTGTAATACCAAACATTATTACAACGCTTAAGCCTACCGCTGAACCCGTAGTATTTTTAATATATGCCTCTTTTTTGAACTTTGTTTTTGTGGGAGTGATAAAGGATAAAATCAAGTGGCTCTTTCCGCTTTTCACTGCACTTTGCTTATTGGCACCCTTGGTCAGCAAAAGCAGTGAGGGCTTCCTGAATTTTTGGTATGCGGCACTTTTCGGTGTAAGTGCTATGGTAGTGATTGGGGTTGTTACAGGAATACAGTGGTTAATAAAAAAGTTCAGATAAAAAACAGGGCAGATACCTTTTCGTATCTGCCCTTATATTAACCTTGTAAACCCGGCGGGCAGAAGCTACCCTTTACTTACCGAGTTTGTCGCAATTCCGAATTCCGAATTCCGCATTCCGAATTAAATTACGCTTCTGCTTCTGCTGCCTCTCTCTTCTCACGAATAAACGCATAAATAGGCTCAAGTCTCTCCTTGGTGAGAGGATAACCAAATCTCATAAGAAGCCATACTCCCGTGTAAACAATTGCAGGGATAATAGTGCAAATAAGCATAATCTTCTTACTTGTGTCGTTCTCAGTGATGAAACCGTTGCCCGCAGTCTCACTGTCATACTTCGCCCACTGAAGAAGGAAAAGTCCTGCACCGTCAGCAATAGTCTGACCAAGCTTACGTGAGAATGTGTAAACAGCATAAACTGCACTCTCGTTTCTGATGCCGGTTGAGTATTCCTGATAGTCAATAACGTCCATTACAACTGCCCAGCAGGTGAGGCTGACAAAGGTGTAACCGAAACCGATGAGAAGAAGCGCAACCATAAATATCCATGCAGGGAATATTCCTGTCTCAGGGTTGAGCTTGTCAATGATACCCTGATTGTTTGCGCAGATTGCAAGGGTAACCGATGCAATTGCAGCGATGATTGAGAACTTGCCGCAAAGCTCTTTCTTGCCGTATTTTGCAGAAAGCTTCGGTGTGAAAAGTACCAGACAAACCATAGGCAGATAGTTACAGATGGTGCCGAGAATGCTCAGGCTTGTGTTGGTGAAGTAGTTTTTGTAAAGGTATGAGTTGAATGAGTTGAACTGAAGCTGACCGCTGATGAGCACGCCTGCAAGTGCAACAGTAACGAAAGGTCTTGACTTGAGAAGTCCGAGATAGGTTTTCTTGAAGTCCATTTTGGGCTCAGCTTCTGAGGGAACTCTCTCTTTGGTTGTCTTGTAACCCCAGAGATAGAAGATGATGGAAAGAATACCCATAATAAGGCCGAAGATAAACATCTTGTTACCGTCGGCAACTTCAACAACCTTGCCTGTTGTCTGGTCAATAACCTCTGTGAGATTACCGTCAGCGTCCTGCTGCATCTTGGCAGTGTAAATAACCATAGGAGCAATCAGAGATACAACGGCACCGCCGATACCCGAACCGATGCTGCGGAATGTTGAAAGCAGGTTTCTGCCGTTGGGGTCGTCGGTAATAACAGATGCAAGTGAGCCGAAAGGTATATTCATACCCGTATACATCATACCGTAGAATATGTAGGCAATATAGCAGATGATGAGAAGTATCGTAGTGTTTGAAGTGAGTCTGTCATAGGGTACGAAGCAGAGAATTGTGGAAAGACCCAGAGGCAGTGCAACCCATTTGAGATAGGGCCTGAACTTGCCGTCTTTAACGGGAGGCTTTTTTGCAACCATAGCGCCCCAGATAGGGTCGTTGATGCAGTCCCACAGACGTGTGAGGATAAACATAAGACCGGCTTTTGCAGGTGCAATCTTAAGAACGTCAGTCATAAAAATCTTAAGATAGCCGGATATATAAGTCAGGTTAAACATATTACCTGCTTCGGCAATAGTGTACCCTGCCGCCTCTTTGACACCGATTTTATTAGGGTGTTCGTTTACGGGCTTTTCTTTTTGTTTCTTTTCTTTAGCCATAATTTTTTCTCCTTTTTTATATTGTTGATTGTAGCGCAGGCGTGCTGCCTGCCATAATGCAGTTAATTGTATCATGTCGCCAGCGGGGCGATTTGATACTCCGCCGAAAGCTGTAACTTAATTCGGCGGGGAAACAGTGAAAAATATGATGGGACTGAGCCGCGATTACAAATTACCCAAAGATTCCTTCTTTAATAGTAATCTCGCCGGGAGTAAAACCTGCTTTTTCGATAGCTTCGATAAGAAGCTTATCGTCAACATCGTTTTTCATTGTTACCGTAGCAGTGCATTTCTCGTGGTCAGCCTTAGCCTTTGTAACGCCGTCGATAGCGCTGAGGGCATCGGCAACAGACTTTGAGCAGTGAGTGCAGTGCATACCTGTAACCGCAATAATCTTCTTCATTATATATACGTCCTTTCTATAAAAATACTTACCATTATAGAATACACCATTTGCCCACTTAAATGCAATAGAAAAAAAGAAATTATTGACAAAATACCGACGAAAGTCGGAAAACAGCTTTCGGCAACTTGTACATTTTGGTTTGTTTATTTTGTGCAAAAAGTCGATTTTTGCGTTTTAATTCACAAAAAGATTAAAACTCAGCATTAAATCCTAAAAACCTCTTGACTTTTTAAGAAAAATATTGTAACTTTATTAGGTAAATGACTTGGTGTTGTTTAAAGACCAGCCATTATTACGGTAAAAGCGTTTTGGTAAGAACGCAAAATTTTTGAAAGGGGTTATTATAACCATGAAAAAAGAAATTAAGGTTGTTGCTATTATCCTTGTAGCTCTTATCGTTTTCTTAAGCGGCTACGGTCTTGGCGCATCAAAAGGCATCCAGATTAACATCGGCGGTACTGTAGAAGTTAACGGCGGCGCAGCTGTAAACGCAGGTGCTCAGGCTCAGCCCTCACAGCAGGCTCAGCCCTCAACACAGCCCTCAACTCAGCCTTCTACTCAGCCCTCAACACCCGACGCTCCTGCAGATGACACACCCGATGCTCCTCCTGCAAATGACAAACCCGATGCTCCCGCTCCCGATAACAGCGGTGCAAAGGTTCCCGCAACTAAGGACGAAATCGCTGCAGCTTACAACAAGGCTATCAACGAATACAAGGCTTTCAAGGGCAAGGTAACAACTAAGAAGGTTGAAACTATTGCTATCGAAGTTAAGGATCTTCCCGGTCCCGTTGCAGCTATCGTAAATCCCGTTGTTGAAGGCTTCACAGGTACAACAGAAAACACATGGACATTTGAAAACGGTGCAGACGTTGCCGATCCTGCAAGAATGCTTGCAGACAAGATGATCCCCGGTGGCAGAGATGCTGCTGTTCAGGCTGCAGGTCTTGCAGAAGCTTCAGCTACAGCAAATGCTGACGGCGGTTACACAATGAAGCTTAAGTTCGTTGCTGAGTCATCAAACTTCGACGGCACAAAGAATACATCAGAGCCTACATACCATATGGGCGCAATGGATCCCCTCAACCTCGGCACACTTGACCTTGGTCCTATCTCTATCGCAGAAGCAGGCCTTAACTATCCCGGCGCTACTGTTGAAGCAACTGTAGACGGTCAGGGCAGACTTGTTAAGCTTGTTCAGCTCCTTCCCCTCGACGGTTACGGCACAGGTAAGGCTGGCCCCATCAAGGCTACTATCAACCTTGCAGGTTCAATGGATGCTACCTACGAAATGACATACGCTTAATTCGTAAGAGTTAAAACCAAAAATTAAAGGGCTGTCACAAGACGGCCCTTTTTGAATTATAGCTGTCCCTGAAAGGGTTATATGCGGTGTAATTGAAAATTGTGTAAAGGAGAAAACATCATGAAAAAAACACTTCTGTTCTTAGGCACTGTTCTTGCTCTTGGCGGTGCAGGACTGCTTGCCGTAAATGAGCTGCTCTACCGTGCCCTTATCTATAAGGACTTCAGAATGCCTTCAGGTGTTGACAAGTTTGTGTCCGGAGGCGGCTCTGTGCCAAGTGATAAGGAGAAAGCTCACAAGGAGTGCAGAAAATATTTTGAGGAATACGGCTATGAGAGACATTTTACCGTAAATGACAGAGGCCACAAGCTGACAGCGTACCACGTAAAGCCGAAGAAAGACAGCAAGGTATATGTTTTCTGCTCCCACGGCTACAGATACGAGGGCAGACCCGAGTGGTGCTGGTACCTGAAGCACTATGTTGAGGAGCTTGGCTTCAATATGTTTATCATTGACCATCAGTGCTCGGGCGAGAGCGAGGGAGAGTACATAGGCTTTGGCTCCTTCGAGTCGGGAGACGGTCTTAAGTGGCTCAGTTATATGAATGAGACCTTCGGAAGTGATATTGATATTATCCTCCACGGTATGTCTATGGGCAGCACTACGGTTATGCTTATGACGGGCAGTGAGAGTCTCCCCGAGAATGTGCGTTTCACTATAGCCGACTGCGGATTCACGAGCGCCCTTGACGAGTTTAAGTATAAGCTTCAGAGCTGGGGGGCACCCGAGAAGCCTGTGGTACCTCTGATATGTGCTACGAATAAGCAGAGGGCAGGTTATGATTTTCAGGCTGATACCGATGCTCTTGAGGCTGTATCGAGGTCGAAGATACCCATGCTTTTTGTCCACGGCGGAGCTGATGATTTTGTGCCCACGTTTATGGTACACAGGCTCTTTGACTCCTGCGGTGCGCCTTACAAGGACAAGTTAGTGGTTGAGGGTGCAGGTCATGCGGAGAGTTATTATTTCGGCAAAGAGGAATATGAGAAGAAGATTGATGAGTTTATAGAAATTATGAATTATGAATTATGAATTATGAATTAAGGGTCGCTTTGCTCCGATTGTAACTTGATAGAGCAATACTCTTTTTTCGAAAACAATAATTATAAAAGCAGCAGACAAAACCTTTTGAGGTTAATCTGCTGCTTAAATTTTTGTGTCTGCGCAGGAATCAATTTAATATTATATCAGGCTATACTGCGCAATTCATAATTCATAATTCCTCATTCATAATTAATTGTAGGGCAACCAAACTCTCATCTCATTTTCGCCTCTGTTGCCCCATAAATAATAAGGCACAGCCCTGAGAACAGTCTCCTGACTCTCAGGTGCGGAAAATGAATATAAACCGCCGTCGTCGCTGATTCGTGTACCCCAACACTCAATCATAACCGTCTGACCTAAAACCTCGTCAGCGGTACTCACAGCCTTGAAATCGCCCTTGGGGTCGAGCCTTAAATCGAGGACCCTGCCGCCGTTGTCCACACCCTCAAAGCAGTAAACCAGAGGGCCTCTTGTAATGGCAATACTGCCGCTTAGATCGGGTATCTTTGCCGAGGGATAAACTACCTTGACTTTGTCCTCGAGCTTGATTTTTATGCTGTCGCCGTCATTTACGCTAAGATAGACATAGCCGTCTTTATACTGAGCATCGTGGGGGAAGTTGTTGATGTAAACAGCATAGTTGCCCTGAGTCCAGCCGGGGATTCGCACTGCAAGTTTACCGCCCTTTTCCACTGCATAGTTAATCTCGAAATTATAGGGATAGCCGCTCTGACAGGTGAGCTTCATACCGTTTTCGGCCGCAACCTCACCGTCTGCAAAAAGATGGCAGTAAAGTGTGTCACCCTTTTCGCTGTAGGCATACTTGCCGAAGGAGGAGATGAGCCTTGCCACGTTGGGAGGACAGCAGGCGCAGGTGTACCACTTGGGTCTCTGGGGCAGGGTGTGTCTGTGTGTTGCCGCTTCACCGCTTATGCCGGGTACAACCTCAAGGGGATTTACATAGAAAAAGCGTTTGCCGTCTCTCTGCATACCTGCAAGGACTGTGTTGTAGAAGGCTGTTTCCATTATGTCGGCATATTCGCCTTTGATTTCATTGCTGAGCATCTTACTCATAAAGAACATCAGTCCGATTGATGCGCAGGTTTCAGCGTAGACAGTATCAGAAGGCAGATTATAGTCAACAGTAAATGCCTCGCCGTGAACAGTTGAGCCGATACCGCCAGTAATATACATTCTCTTGTTTACAATACTGCTGTAAAGATTTTTGCAGGCCTCGTAAAGCTCCTTGTCATCGGTTTTGGCGGCAAGGTCTGCCATGGCCGTATAGAGATAAACGGCTCTTACACTGTGACCGTCAGCGTTTTTCTGCTCTCTCACGGGAGCGTAGCTTTGCTGATAGTGATGGTTTCTGCCGTCACCGTTCCATACTGTCCAGTCACGGCTCTGTCTCTCTTTTTCGTAGTAGTGAGGGTCAACACCTCTTATGTCAATGAAGTGCTTTGCAAGCTCAAGGCACTTTTCGTTTTTGGTCACATCATACATCCGAAGAAGCGCAAGCTCAATTTCAGGGTGACCCGGGTATCCCTTGTGTCCGCCCTTTATGAAAACCTCGTAGATATGCTCGGTATTCTTCTCCATAACCTTAAGGAGCTTATCCTTGCCCGTAGCTTCGTAGTAGGCGAGAGCCGCCTCAATCATATGGCCACTGCAGTAAAGCTCGTGTCCCTCGAGGATATTGGTCCAGCGCTTGTCCTTATCTTTAATTGTGTAATATGTGTTGAGATAGCCGTCGGAGTCCTGAGCCCCGGCAATAATATCAATAAGCTCATCGGCTGTCTTTTCGAGCTCTTCGTCGGGGAAAATTCCGAGACAGTAGGCAACAGCCTCGAGCCACTTTGCCGCATCGCTGTCCTGGAAAACCATACCGTAAAAGCCGTCGGCAGTGTCCTGGCCTCTGAGGGCTCTGCCTGCATTGATGAAGTTAGCAATTACGTGGCTTTTTTCAGTGTCCTCAGCCTTGTCAGAGAGCACCGTATACTGATAGGGGATAACGGCATCTTTTATGAGTCTCTGATATTCTCCTATGTACCCTGCCGATTTATATGCGTCTATGTGTAAAGGTTTATTTGTCATATTTTTATCACCTTTTCTACGGTTTTTTTCATTATATCAAATAGCCTTCGGAATGTAAACATGATTGTTACAATATTGTAATCTTACTATATCCTTTTTTATTATGGGTTTACACATTGTTCACATTGCTTTGGTATACTATTTTATAATTGTCGCATTATGTTTAATTTTACAGGAGGACTATATTTTGAAACAACTTCTGAAGTATCTGAAATATATAAAGAAGCCCGTTTTTGCGGCTATGATTTTTGCTGTTTTATCCCAGATAAGCAACCTGACACTGCCTATGCTGATGTCATCTATTATCAATAACGGTATAGCCAACAGCGACCTTGACTATATCAAAAAAGTAGGTCTTATTATGATGGGCATTTCGGCTCTCGGCGTAGCCATTGCTGTATGTAACAGCTACTTCTCAAGTAAGACCTCGGCCCTTTACGGCAAGTATCTTCGCCGTGAGATTTTCCTTAAGGTTGAGGACTTATCACAAAGAGATATCGATAAAATCGGTACCCCATCACTTATTACCCGCTGCACCAACGATGTAAGAGTTATCCAGGACTTTGTCCTCACATCTCTTCGTATGATTATCTCTGTGCCCATTATGCTTGTGGGTGGCGTTATTATGGCCTTTATTCTCAATCCGAAGCTTGCAACGGTTATCTTCGCCGTTATTCCCATTATCGGTGTAATTGCGGCACTTGTAATAAAATTCGTTATTCCTCTTTTCAGAAAAAGACAGAAGCTCATTGACTCAGTCAACCGTTTCATAAGAGAAAAGCTCAGCGGTATAAGAGTAATAAGAGCCTTTAACCGCACAGAAACCGAGGACGCGAAATTTGACGTAAGAAATGAGGCTCTTTCGGGGCTCACACTTAAATTCCAGCGTATAATGTCAATACTTATACCTATCTGTATTGTCCTTGTTATTATGGCTCTGGACTGCCTTATCTTAGTCGCAGCCAACAACTTTGACTCAATGGACCACATCACCGAGGCGGACAAGCTTATGTCAGCCATAGGCGACCTGCAGGCCTTCGTAATTTATATGATAATGATAGTTTCTGCTGTTACTATGACAGCGGCTATGTTTGTAATTGTCCCCAGAGCAAAAATTTCAGCCTACAGAATTACAGAGGTCCTTAACCTTGAGCCTACAATTGTTGACCCCGAAGAGGCTGAAGCAATGGACAGCGATGCTATGGGCAACGTTGAATTCAGAAATGTGTTCTTCGGCTACGGCGAAAGCGAAAACTATGCCCTGTCAGATATTTCCTTTACTGCCGAAAAGGGCAAGGTAACGGCAATTATCGGCTCAACGGGCAGCGGTAAATCAACTATAGCTAATCTGATAATGAGATTTTACGATGTAAACAAGGGTGAAATCCTCTTCGCAGGCAAAGACGTAAGAAAGCTCAATCAGGCAGATTTACATTCAAAGATTGCCTTTGTGCCTCAGAAGGCAATGCTTTTCAGCGGCAGTGTACGTGAAAATCTTCTTTACGGCGACGAAAACGCTACGGAAGAAGACTTGAGAAAAGCACTTGAAATCTCACAGAGTGCAGAATTTGTCGACTCTCTTCCCGAGGGCATTGAGTCAATGATAAGTCAGAACGGCACCAACCTTTCAGGCGGTCAGAAGCAGAGACTCTGCATTGCAAGAGCTCTCACAAGAAAGGCGGAGGTATATATCTTCGATGATACCTTCTCTGCCCTTGACTTCAGAACCGATGCGGCTCTTCGCAGAGCTATAAAAGAAAACATCAGCGCAACGGTTATTATAGTCGCTCAGCGCGTTGGTACCATTATGGACGCCGACAGAATAATAGTTCTCGATGAGGGCAGAATTGTCGGTATGGGTAAACATAGCGAGCTCATGGAAAGCTGCGAGGTTTACCGTGAGATTTACCATTCTCAGATGACTGAGGAGGTGACAGCATGAAAGTAAAGAATACATCAGCAGAAAACAAGCCTCAGAACAAGGATAAATACGCATCCTACCGCAATGCGGCACAGGACCAGAAGGACAGACCCGCTGATTTCACTGCAACGGCAAAAAAGCTCCTTTCACTCTTAAAGGGCAAGGAATTAGCTGTTATTGTGACCATTGTCTGTGCTTCAATCGGCTCAGTACTGTCAATACTCGGCCCGAAATATTTAGGCGATATTATCAATGTCCTTGACGTGCAGGTTAAAAACAAGCTTGCAACGGGCACAATGGATTTTTCAGCTATCTATGACATACTGCTGACTATCCTTCTTGTTTTTGTGGGCAGCTCGGTTTTCAGCTTCATACAGCACTATGTTATGGCAGGCGTGGTACAGGGGCTCATTACCGACCTTCGCCGCAAAATAAACCATAAGCTTTCAAAGCTTCCTCTTTCATACTTCGACTCCCACAATAAGGGCGATATCCTTTCCCGTATCACCAACGATATGGACAACATAAACAACACTCTTCAGAATAACCTTATCCAGATTATCACAAGCGTTGTAACCTTTGTAGGTGTTCTGGGCATAATGATTTACTACAGCAGGACTCTTTCTCTTGCTTCCCTTATGCCCTTCCCCGTCTGCTTTGTCATTGCGATGATAATTCTCCGCTTTTCAAAGGTGTATTTCCGCCGTCAGTGGAAGGTTACAGGTGACGTCAACGGCCACATCGAAGAGATGTTCACAGGTCACAAAATTGTAAAAGCATATGGTCACGAGAAAAAGGCAATTGAAGAATTTGACCAGGTAAACGAAGCTCTCACCGAGTCCGGCAGAAAGGCGCAGTTCCTTTCAGGTATCCTCAGCCCTCTGATAAACTTTGCAAACAATGCAGGTTACGTGATTATTTGCGTAATAGGCGGTTATCTTATTATTAAGGGCGAGCAGAGTGTCAGCACAATTACAGTTTTTATGGCTTATACCAAAATGGTTATGCAGCCGATTGTTGACCTGAGTAATATCGCAAACAGCCTTCAGTCCTCACTTGCAAGTGCAGAGCGAGTATTCAACATTCTCGAAGCTGACGAAGAGACCGACGATAACGCCGTTACTGAAATTTCAAAGGGCGACAGCATAGAATTTGAAGATGTATGCTTCTCATATCTCCCCGAAAAGCCGCTCATCGAGAATTTCAGCCTCAAGGTAAACAAGGGCGAGCTTGTTGCTATCGTAGGACCCACAGGCGCAGGTAAGACAACTATAGTAAACCTGCTTATGAGATTCTATGAAATCAAGTCAGGTAAAATCAAGGTTGACGGTGTGGATATAAGAGATATCTCCCGTAAGAATCTTCGCAGCGTAATGGGTATGGTGCTTCAGGATACATGGCTCTTTGAGGGTACAGTAAAAGAAAACATCATGTACGGCAACGAAAAGGCAAGCGAGGAAGAATTCGAGGCCGCAGTAAAGGCTGCAAAGGTAGACCGATTCGTGTCACTTCTTCCCGAGGGCTATGATACAATTCTCGAGGAAGACGGTGCAAACCTCAGCGCAGGTCAGAGACAGCTTATCACTATTGCAAGAGCCTTCCTTGCTTCACCGGATATTCTCATTCTCGACGAGGCAACCTCAAGCGTTGACACGAGAACAGAGATGCAGATTCAGCAGGCAATGCAGAATCTTATGGAGGGCAGAACAAACTTCGTTATTGCCCACAGACTTTCAACAATCAGAAAAGCAGATAAAATCCTCGTTATGAATGAGGGCAGGATAGTAGAAACCGGTACCCATAAGGAGCTTATGGCCAAAGACGGCTTCTACGCAGAAATCTATAATTCACAGTTTATATAAGCTATGTTTCGGAGGCAGTCCTTTAAATGAATGTAATCACCCTTGAAAACGGTCTGAGAATATTTATGAATAAGAGAGAAGACCTTCGCTCGGCAACTGTCGGCGTATGGGTTATGTCAGGCTCGAGAAACGAGACAGCTGACATCAGCGGTATATCCCACTTCATAGAGCATATTGTCTTTAAAGGCTCTCATAAAAGGACAGGCTTCGAAATTGCCGAGGGTATGGATGAAATAGGCGCTCACGTCAACGCCTATACCACCAAGGAATACACCTTCTTTTATACCAAGGCACTTGACTATCAGATACTGAAGGCGGCAGATATCCTCTTTGATATGATAAGACACCCCCGTCTCGACAGCAAGGATATCGAAACGGAAAAGGGCGTAGTCCTTGAGGAAATCAATATGTGTGAGGACGACCCCGAAGATGTTGTATATGAAGTAAACGAGAGCAGTCTCTTCAAGGGTACAACTCTCGAAATGAAAATCCTCGGCGAAAGAGAGACTGTCAGCGCCTTCACAAAAGAGAACATCGAAAAATATATGAATGATAACTACTGTGCCGACAGAACAGTTATCGGCATAAGCGGCAACTTTGACGAAAAGGAAATCCTCGCAAAGGTCAGAGAGTACTTCTCGGATATGCCCGAAGAGGGCAGGGAGGACCCATATTATAAGGTGCCCTTCAATCAGGATATTGCCCTTAAGACTATGCAGACCGAGCAGACCCACCTTATGATGTGCTTTAAGGGTGTGGGTATCGACCACAAGGACCTCAATGCTCTGCAGGTATGTATGTTCATTCTCGGCACGGGGACCTCGTCAATGCTTTATCAGAGAATCAGAGAAGACTTAGGACTTTGCTACAGCATCGACTCATGGCTGGGCAGATACAGAGGCGGCGGGTACATCGCCATAGCAATGGGACTTTCACCTGCGTCGGAAGAAAAGGCAATAAAAGAGACTCTCGGTATAGTCGGCTCCTTCAGTAAAAAGGTGACCGAGAGGCAGGTTGACATTGCAAAAGAAAAGCTGATCTCAAGCCTCATAATGTCAAGGGAACAGCCTCAGTCCAAGTTTTCGTCTATGGGTTACAGTCAGCTTATGCTGGGGCGCTTTATTGAAGACGATGACCTTATAAGCAGAATAAAGGAGATCACCCTTGAAAGAGTGGTTGAGGTAAGTGAAAAATACCTGAGACTTGATAAGATGTCCTTTACGGCTGTCGGTAAGGTGAAGACAAGAAAAGAGTATGAGAAGATCTTGGAGCAAAGAGAAGCTTCGATTAATGAATAGTGAACAGTAAATAACATAAAGAGGGCAGTTGCGGCGGCTCCATTAAATCGCGAAGCGATTTACAAGGGAGAGCGGTCGCTCTCCCTTGAGGCGAAGCGCAGCTTCGCCTATGGAGCCGCCTTGCACTGACTGCAAGTTCAGCGCAAGAACGAATTGGCTTCGCCATGAATTGCATAAATGCATGAATTGAAGCTTCGCTTCATTAAAAATACAAAGGAATGAATACAATGAACACAATTTCCTCAGCAAAAAGAATAGTAGTCAAAGTGGGTACATCTACCCTTACATATGAAACAGGCAAAATCAACATCAGACGCATGGTGAAGCTTTGCAGTGTCCTTGCAGACCTCCACAACTCAGGTATGGAGGTTGTTCTCGTTACCTCGGGCGCCATCGGTGTCGGTGTAGGCAAGCTGGGACTCAAGGAAAGACCTAAGGATATCCCCGGAAGACAGGCCGCCGCAACCGTAGGACAGTGCGAGCTGATGTTTATGTATGACAAGCACTTCGGAGAAAACGGTGTAAAGACAGGTCAGCTTCTTATTACAAAGAGCGACATTGAAAATGACAAGAGAAGAGAAAATCTCGAAAACACCTTCGAAAAGCTCTTCGAATACGGTGCGGTACCCATCATAAATGAAAATGACAGTGTGGCAACGGATGAAATCGTCTACGGTGACAATGACTCCCTTTCGGCTATAGTTGCAAAGCTCATAAAGGCCGATGCGCTCATTATTCTTTCAGATATCGACGGACTTTTCGACGACAACCCCAACGAGAATCCCGATGCGAGACTTATCCCCATTGTAAAAGAGATAAATGATGAAATCAAAGCCCTTTGCGGCGGTGCAGGTACTCAGAGGGGTACAGGCGGAATGATAACCAAGATACACGCTGCCGAAATAGCTACAGCCGTTGGCATACCTACAGTTGTGATGAACGGCACAGCACCCCAGGATATATATAAGCTCATTGACGGCCACAGTGTAGGCACATTATTCACAGCAAAATAAAGGAGACTTCCCAATGCTTACTGATTTAGGTATCGGCGCAAAAAAAGCCGGCAGAGTACTTATGACAGCTTCCAGCGAAACAAAAAACAAAGCCCTTGAAGCTATCGCAAAGGCTCTTAAAGAAAACACCTCTTACATAGAAGAAAACAACACTCTGGACATAGAAAATGCCAGAGCCAACGGTATGAGCGAGAGCATGATAGACAGACTCAGCCTCAACGCCGACAGAATAAAAGCTATCAGCGATGCGGTGCTTCAGGTGGCTTCTCTCGATGACCCCTGCGGTAAGGTTATAAGCGGTACAAAAAGACCCAACGGCCTGCTTATTGAAAAGGTGACAGTACCCCTTGGTGTCATTGCTGTTATATTTGAGGCAAGACCCAATGTTACCGTCGATGCGGCAGCACTGTGCCTGAAGTCAGGCAACTGCGTAATCCTTCGTGGCGGCAAGGAGGCCATCAATTCAAATAAGGCTATGACAAAGATTATGCGTGAGGCTATCGCTTCTGCAGGTCTTCCCGAAAACTGCATACAGCTTGTTGAGGATACCTCCCGTGACAGCGCAGTGGCTCTTATGAAAATGAATGACTATGTTGATGTGCTTATCCCTAGAGGCGGTGCAGGACTCATAAAATCCTGCGTTGAGAATGCAACAGTACCCGTAATCGAAACAGGAACGGGCAACTGCCATGTCTATGTTGACAAGGACGCTGACCTCAATATGGCGGCAGAGATTATCTATAACGCCAAAACCTCAAGACCCAGCGTCTGCAATGCCTGCGAAAGCCTTGTAATTCACAGAGCTGTGGCAAATGAGGCTCTCCACATGATTAAGGCAAAGTTAGATGAGAAAAATGTCACTATCCACGGTGACGAAGAGACAGCGAAGATTATTCCCGATGTTATAATTGCCACAGAAGATGACTATGCTAAAGAATATCTCGGCTATGAAATCAGCGTAAAAATTGTCGGTGATATAGATGAAGCTATCGAGCATATTATGAAATATACCAGCTCACACAGTGAATGCATTATAACAAACAACTATTTCGCACAGAAGAAGTTCACCTCTCAGGTTGACGCTGCGGCAGTATATGTCAATGCTTCTACACGTTTCACTGACGGCGGTGAATTCGGCTTCGGTGCAGAGATAGGCATTTCCACTCAGAAGCTTCACGCAAGAGGCCCCCTGGGACTTCCCGAGCTTACGAGTATGAAATATATTATTTCCGGTGAAGGACAAATCAGGTAAGAATTATTGCGTTTTGGTTGCTGTCGGGCGACAGCAAAAGTAACGCCACGCGGCCAGCGGAAAAGAAAATCACATCAAGAGGGCAGTTGCGGCGGCTCCATTAAATCGCGAAGCGATTTACAAGGGAGAGCGGTCGCTCTCCCTTGAGGCGAAGCTCCGCTTCGCCTATGGAGCCGCCTGCCGCTGAGTAAAAGCCCGTAACACAGGTGGCAGTTCTCTGTAATAAAAGAGAGTGCTTAGTCGATATGTGCGTTGCACTCGATATGTTGCTTAAGGCAACCCGATATGATGAAATCTGCCGATTTCATCGAGAGAAGGTGATAATATGAAAAAGAAACGCTCAAAACCCAATCTCATTGTAGGACTCACAGTCTTACTTTTAGCCCTTGTGGGCATCGTAGCTCTTGTGATAACCGGTGCAGCTGAGATAAAAAAAGCGGCAAGCGAAAAGAATGCCGAAAAATACAGTACCTACGAGGAGTTCATAGCTCCCGTCATAATGAATGACCCGGACACCTTTGACGATGTTACGGTGGCAGACCCGGGACAGCTTGTGAGCATTGCAATATGGTCGATTCTTGACAGCAATCCCGAGCCCGATAAATATGAATACACAGACGACGGTATGCTTCTTCCTGCCAAGGATGTCAGCGAGAAATTTCTCTCCCTTTTCGGCGACCAGGTGAAAATCACTCATTCGAATGTTGACGG
Organism: Acutalibacteraceae bacterium; assembly: GCA_045532695.1. Taxonomy (GTDB): domain Bacteria; phylum Bacillota; class Clostridia; order Oscillospirales; family Acutalibacteraceae; genus UBA6857. The sequence continues at coordinate 5,405 of JAZSGK010000034.1, read as the reverse complement.
CGGCGGTATTGACTTCAAATACAGCGAAAAGAAAAAGGCCTACCTTATTCCTATTACGGGTATCACGCCCATTTACACTCCCAAGGTAACAGATGTCAGGGAAAAAAGCGGCAGCATAGAGCTTACGGTAGGTTATCTCTATTCGGGCGACTGGCAGCAGGACAGCCAGGGCAATATGATTTCCCCCGAGCCGGGCAAATATATGAAGATTACATTGGGCATAAACGGCGACGGCAGTTATTTTGTAAGAGCTATTCAGAAAATAAGTGATTAAATCGTGGAATTTATGTTAATGTTTTTCTAAGTTATTGACTTTTCGGTTAAAAAAATATATTATAGTATACGAAGAAGTATCTTGTCACTTGACTGCGTTTCGGGTGGCAGAAAAATACAGTTTATATTAAACCTTCAGGAGGTACAATATGAAAAAATCAATGAAAAAATGTCTGATATTCGCACTTGTTGTTGCGATATTGGCTACAGTTGCAGCCTTCAGTGTATCAGCTGCCAATGCCGCTTACATCAACTGTCCTACCGACGGTATGGTGCAGGCTATCTTAGGTAAAACTGAACCTGCACAGTGCGAAGAAGACGGCTACACAGAGCTGGTTTGTCCTACTTGTAAGGCAGTAATCGGTCAGACAGATATTATTCCTGCTCTCGGCCATAAGCTTGTTACTGCTTCAGAGGACGGATATGCTCTTTCAGCTGACGGTAAGTATTATCAGCATAACCTTGTATGTACAAGAGACCGCTGCACATACAGCACTGTTGAGATGGATGCTGAAAACGGCAACGCAATTGTAAAATACTGTAAGGTAAGCTTCATCAACAACTTCGTTGCAGTCAAGTTTGAAAGCAAGGGCTTCTGCCCCTATGCAACTCTTGCCGCTGTAGATGAGGCAGACGCTTACGAGACAGAAACAGAAACAATGTATGTTGCATACCCCGAGGAGGGTGACACAACTCCCATCAAGGCTTCAGAAACTCCCTACCGTATGGCTGACAAGTATTTCGGCAAGTATATTTTCGCAGGCTGGCTCAGTGAAAAGGAAATCGATGAGGTTTCAGTTTCCGGTGCATCGGCTACCTTCAGATTAAGCCATGACACTAACGAAATCATGAAGGAAACTCAGCGCGACCCCAACACAAATGCTCTTATCTATGTCAATAAGGATTACCATGACACACTCGTAGGCAAGGCTGAAAACACACTCAATGTAATTTCAGCTGACACACCTGCCGATTACGACCTCTATGCAATTTTTGAGGTTGATACAAAGTCAGAGCACGAGGTCAGATTCTATAACTATGACGGTTCACTCTTATATAAGACAACAGTTAACCATGCAATCGAAACTGCTGAATATAAGGGCACTGTACCTCCCCGCAGACCTGACAACGTTGAGTTTGTTTACACCTTCGCTCACTGGGAGCTTTACGGCACAACAACTCAGCTCAGCAACGGTTACGATATAGATGCTGTTTATGCTGACCTTAAGGTTATGGCAAACTACGATGCCAAAATCAAGATGTATAACTTCAGATATTTCGATAAAGACGGTAAGACACCTATTATGTACGGTGAAAATATCGCAGAGGAATTCGTAACAATTGCCGGTACAGGCGATGACAGAAAAGAAGCAGAAATCGGTAAGCAGATCAAGGTTGATTCATATTTCGATTCAGCTTATGACTACGTACATACAGGCAAGTGGCTTATCCCCTCACGTGATAACTACATTGTAGACCTTGATAAGATCACTCTTCCCTACGGTACTCTTGACAGCACAAAGCTCGAATATATCGCTCTTGTGCCTCAGTATCAGAGATATGAAAGATGGTATAAGCTCATTGTAAACATCATTTACGAAGAGAATCCCAACCTCTATAATCCCAAGGAAGTAAAGATTCAGGTTACAAACGCTGACGGTAAGATTGTCGGTTATGCTGAAGTTGACCAGAGCGATGAGTTCTATAAGGACGGAACATATACAGTAGCATTTGACGTGGCATACAGCCCCAGCTACAAAGTATCAGCCTCCTCAACAGGCTTCTCAGGCTCAGCAAGCACAGTATTCCACACCTTCGATCCCGATGAGCGTGACGATGACAGACCCGGTAACGTTTTAGTACAGCTTAAGAAAGTTGAAGGTGACCCCTGTAACTGTATCTGTCATACAGTATTCAAGCCCGTATGGGTCGGCATACTTAACCTTCTCAACTCACTGTTCAGATTAGAGTTTGTATGCTGCGACGATATGTTTGCTAATATCGGCGGCGAACTTAACTACGGTTATTAATAAGAACATAACAAGAGCTCCTGCCTGAGGCGGGAGCTTTCTTGCTTTTCTGTATGTGCATAAGCCGCAAAATACCAAGGCTTATCGGCTTAAACTTCTGCACCAGATGCTTTTCTGTTCCGGGAATTCTGTCGGCGTATCTGCCAATTATTATGCAGAAGTATTACATAAAACAAAAAGCCTGTATCACTGAAGATACAGGCTAATATTTATAAATTTTATTCAACTGAGTTTGTAGCGGGATCCTCTGTATTGTCAGAGCTCTTAAAGAATGCAACTAATTTCATAATAAAATCGGCAAGGATTTTGAAAAATTCAACCCAATTCATGCAAATTCCTCCTTATCTATACTATTCCTGTTTACAGATACAGTATATACTATTCTTGTAGTTTTGTCAATAATTTATTAAAAATTAATTTACTTTTTATTGAAAAAAAGATTTCCTGCAATAGCAAAGGCAGTATCTGCCTCTTCAGGTGAAATACTGCCCGGTTTTAGTTATACAGTTGTCTCGTTTCCTGCTTCTTCAGCAGCAGCTGAAGGCTCAGACTGTACTTCTTCATCAGCCATAGGATGCTTGATGAAAAGGGGGTTATTGGGTGTGCAGAGTCTTACGGCTCTTTCAAGGATATGAACCATAACCTCTCTGTGCTCACCGCCGAATTCACCGTCAAGAGTCCAGCTTACGTCCTCATAGGGAGTTGAAATGCGGATTTTGCTTGTTCTGATATAGATAACCTTGTCGGGGTTGTAAATCTGCTTCTGCACCTCTAAGATTGTCTTTACAAGCTTGGGTAAGCTCATATGACGCACAAGGAATACTTCAAAGATACCGTCATTGAGTCTTACATCTTCCTCTCTGAGCTTGAACATACCTGCAATAGAGGAGGAGTTTGAAATTGAGCCGAAGCAGAAGTCGCCTTCGATTATACCGCCGTCATGCTCAACTCTTGCATGGATACCGTGAATATCCTTGATTTCCTTTGCAGCCTCAAGAACATAAGCAGCGTGGCCAAGACGGTTCTTGAGCTTCTGAGGTGTTGTGTATGAGTTCTTTGTGAATGCACCGAAGGAAGCAACATAGGAAAAATATCTGTTGTTGAAAAGACCGATGTCATAATCGTTAGTGTTGCCCTTCTTAATGATATCAGTTGCCATATTTACTTCTGCGGGAATACCGAGAGTAGTTGCAAGGTCGCAGGTTGAGCCCGAGGGTATATAGCCGATGGGCACACGTCTGGGCATATCCATAACGCCGTTGATTGTCTCATTGAGGGTACCGTCGCCGCCGCTGCAGACAACCATATCGTGGTCTTTGAGATGGTTCTTTACAATATTAGTTGCGTCACCCTGACAGGTTGTTGCTTTCAGAGTGAATTCATAGTCATCTTCGGGGAATTTGTCAATAATTTCAGCAGAGCTGATTCTTGATTTTGTTTTACCTGCGCAGGGATTTACGACAAGTAATATTTTTTTCTTTTTGTTTTCCATATCTCTCACCTGTAGCCCGGAACTGCAAATACTGACCGGGACTCCTTTCTGAGGTTCTTTCTTTTTTAAATTAAAACAGTGCAACAGATTTCTGTTGCACTATTATTCTACACCAACAATATTGAAATGTCAAACATTAATTATAAAAGTAACTAATTTAACATATTTATAACAAAATGCTAAATTAACATTAATCAAATATCGGCAAATAAGCCTTGTTCAATGCCGTCAGTGTCATAGTCACTGTAGTATCCGCTGTCATCATCGCTGTCGCTATGGGAATCATCATCGTCTTCGTCGCTGTCATTACTGAAATTATCAGGGTTATCGTAGATAGCAGCAGCTTCTTCATAGCGGCGGCGTCTTCTTATAAGAATAATAAGACAGATTATAAGAGCTATAGCGAAAATCATAAGGGCCACGGCGATAAATATACCGTAATCACATATTACCGACAGCACTGTGCCGATACCGCTGTAGGTTGATTTTACAACACCAAGGCTTGTGTCGCGGTTGATTATCTGTGTACCGTCCTGTGTCTCGGCAACATACAGATAGTCACCCATAAGGTTAGGTGTACTTGCTGTGACCTTGCCAAAGCTGTATGCATTGGTGGACTGGTTAGTGTATACGAAGATTTCATCTGTATGAGCATAGATGTTTTCCGCAATTACAAGGTCGCCCTTATTGAGGCCGACACTTGTAAGGTCTTCGCTTACGGAGAAGGCTCTGTATTTATCTGAGAAGAGTTTTCCCGTATCAACTCCGATAACTGCCGAAAGGAACAGGGAAAGGCCTGCACCTGCAATACAGATTACAGCCATAAGAGCCATAAGAATTTTAAGGAAGGTTCTCTTTTTGGGAGCCTCATAATCCTCTTCGTCGGCTTCTACGGTATTCTGAGTGTCTGCGGTTTCGTCGGTATCCTGAGCGTCTGCGGTCTCTTCGGTTACTTCCTCAAAAACCTCTTCAGCCTCTTCACTCTGAGCATATCCGGCATACTCTGTGTATTCCTCTTCGGTTACTTCAGCCACTTCAGCTGCTTCTTCTGTCACTTCGGCAACCTCTTGGGCTACGGGAGCTTCTTCAGTTGCTGAGAGCTCTTCGGTTTTTATACGGTCTTCGGAGAAGGCCTCGCTGAGAACCTCACTCCAGTTGCCGCCTGTGTGGCTTCTCTTGCTTTCGTCGCTGACAGAGAAGATATCCTCGAAAACCATACCGGCAGTGGGCGCTTCCTCGTAAACAGGCTCTTCTTCGGGTGTGATTGTTTCTTCCGCCTCTTCAACAGTTTCTTCTGCTTCAGCCTCTTGGGGATATACAACCTCTTCCTCAGGCTCTGTGGGATAAGTACCTTCCTCAGGCTCTGTGGGATAAGTACCTTCTTCAGGCTCTGTCGGGTAAGTACCTTCTTCAGGCTCTGTGGGATAAGTGCCCTCCTGAGGTTCGATAGTTTCTTCAAAAGCGGTCTCTTCTTCAGCTGAAGCTTCTTCGTTTTCAGAGAAGGACATATCAAGAGTGGCGTCTTCGCCTTCTTCGTCATAATCGAAGTCGGCCTCTATGTAATCGTAAAGATTCATAGGCTCCTGCTCTGTTTCGTCTTTCTCGGGCGC
>JAZSGK010000122.1:0-13119 GCA_045532695.1 Acutalibacteraceae bacterium | reverse complement strand
CTTCTTCTTCCTTTTTCTTGCCCATATCAGAAATCTTATTGATAGTCTTTACAAGAAGGAAGATAACGAAAGCCATAATAAGGAAATTGATAATAGCAGTTATGAATCCGCCGTAGTTGAGAGTAGCATAGCCTGCTTCCTTGGCAGCTTCAACAGTTGCGAAGGCAACCTCGTCACTTGTGAGCACGATGAACTTATCTGCAAGGTTAACGCCCTTTGTTGCAAGAGAAAGCACAGGGGATACGATATCGTTAACGAGTGAGTTAACAATAGCCTGGAAAGCACCGCCTATGATAACGCCGACAGCAAGGTCGATAACATTGCCTCTCATAATGAATTTTTTGAATTCGCCGAAAAATCCTTTCATTTGTAATTCCTCCAAAAATATATTTCGCCTTATTGTATCACATCTTTTATAAAAAAGTAAAGTACTTTATACACCGCTTAAGTCAAAATCGGGAATAAAATTCTCGCTTGCCGAGGAGGGCTCCTGAGTGAAGATATTTGTGAAGCCTAAATCCATAGCAAAAGACAGCACCTTGTCATACTCTCTCTGAGTGATTTTTCTCTGAAGCTCAGGGTGATTTTCAATCTTTCCGTAGGGCGTGTACTGAGCCATAAGACTTATAGCCGTATCACCGCCGAGGTTTTCATATATCCACCTTAGCACCTCGATGCTCTGGTTGGTGTTTTTTGGGAGAATAAGGTGCCTTACTATCATACCCTTTTTTATTATGCCGTCGCTGTCATATATGTTTTCGGGACACTGACGTTTCATTTCAAGAAGAGCTTCTGAGGCAAAGTCAAAATAGTCCTTTGCGGCAGAGTACCGGAGAGCTTTTTCGCTGTTTATATATTTGAGGTCGGGGAGATATATGTCAACGAGCCCCTCAAGGCTTTTCAAAGTTTCCGTTTTCTCATAGCCTGAGGTATTGTAAACTACGGGTACCGAGCTTTTGTATTCGCTGAGAATCCTTTTAAGAGCTAAGGCATAATGAGTGGGATTTACAAGATTTATGTTGTGTGCGCCCTTGCATATAAGCTCGTCGAAGATTTCAGTAAGTCGCTCGTTGCTGATAGCTTTTCCCACATCGCCGTGGCTTATTTCATAGTTCTGACAGTAGACACAGCCAAGATTACAGCCTGAGAAAAATACGGTACCGCTGCCGTTTCTGCCGCTTATGGGCGGCTCCTCCCAGAAGTGAAGACCTGCCCTTGCAAGAACAAAACCGACGGGCTGTCCGCAATAGCCTTTTTCTGTTTCTCTGTCTGCACCGCATTGTCTGGGACAGATATTGCATTTCATTTTCATCACCGCAGATATTTTAGCATAAGAGAAGATTTTCTGCAAGGGGAGAGCAATTGCAAATTCCGACGATGTTGTCATAACCGACAAAAAACACTTGACCTTTTTGGTTATATAGTATAAAATATAAATTAACTAATTTAATGTGTTAAAGGATGAAAGAAAATGAAAGCAATTGTAACAGTAATAGGTAAAGATAAACCCGGTATTATCGCAGAGGTCTGCACACTTCTTGCAAGCAGCAAGGTAAATATTCTCGATATCAGCCAGACAGTAATGCAGGGCTTCTTCACTATGACTATGCTCATCGATCTTACAGACTCAACCAAGGATTTCACTACTCTCAGCGACGACCTGAAAGCCAAAGGCGAAGAAATGGGTCTTAACATCAGAATGCAGAGAGAAGATATTTTCGATCTTATGCACAGAGTATAAGGGAGGAACAGGCAAATGCACAATCAGAAAGAAATAATGTCAACCATCAATATGATCGACCATCAGCATCTTGATGTGAGAACTATCACTATGGGTATCTCGCTTCTTGACTGCTGCAGCGACAGCGTTGAGGTGACAGCAAAAAAGATATATGACAAAATCACACGCCTTGCAGAAAATCTTGTAAAAACAGGTGAGGACATTGAGCGTGAATTTGGTATTCCCATTGTAAACAAGCGCATCTCAGTAACACCCATATCTATAGTTGCTGCTTCCTGCAAGGAGACGGACTACACACCCATTGCAAAGGCTCTCGACAGAGCTGCACACAAGGTAGGTGTAAACTTCATCGGCGGCTTCTCGGCTCTTGTGCATAAGGGTATGACAAACGGTGATATCAATCTCATAAATTCTATCCCCTCTGCTTTGGCAAGTACCGAGAGAGTCTGCTCAAGTGTATCCGTTGCAAGCACAAAGGCAGGTATCAATATGGATGCCGTTGCTCTTATGGGTAAGATTATAAAGAAGACAGCCAATATGACTGCCGATAAGGGCGGCTTTGGCTGTGCAAAGTTAGTAGTCTTTGCCAATGCTGTTGAGGATAACCCCTTTATGGCAGGTGCCTTTCACGGTGTAGGTGAGGCAGAATGTGTTATCAACGTAGGTGTAAGCGGCCCCGGTGTTGTTTATCACGCACTGCAGAAATGTAAGGGTGAGCCCTTCGATGTGGTTGCCGAGACAATCAAAAAGACAGCCTTCAAGATTACACGTATGGGTCAGCTTGTAGCTTCCGAAGCTTCAAAGAGACTCGGTGTACCCTTCGGTATTGTTGACCTTTCTCTTGCCCCCACACCTGAAAAGGGCGACAGCGTAGCGAGAATACTCGAAGAAATGGGTCTTGAGGTATGCGGTACCCACGGCACAACGGCTGCACTCGCTCTTCTCAACGATGCAGTTAAAAAGGGCGGCGTAATGGCAAGTAACCACGTAGGCGGACTTTCGGGTGCATTTATTCCCGTCAGTGAAGATGAGGGTATGATTGAAGCGGCCCTTAAAAATGCTCTTACTCTCGATAAACTCGAAGCTATGACCTGCGTATGCTCTGTCGGTCTTGATATGATAGCTATACCCGGTGATACATCAGCTGAGACTATTTCGGCTATTATTGCAGACGAGGCTGCTATCGGTATTGTAAATACAAAGACAACAGCTGTAAGAATTATCCCTGCTATGGGCAAGAAGTTAGGTGAGATAGTGGAATTCGGCGGTCTTTTAGGCTCGGCTCCCGTTATGCCTGTCCACGAATTCTCAAGTGCTGACTTTATTTTAAGAGGCGGCAGAATACCTGCTCCAATGCACTCGCTGAAGAATTAATTATGAATTGTTCCTTATTTTTAGAAAAGAAGATGATTGAATGAAAATTATTGATATCATAACTGCAGAAAAGCCATCACTTTCATTTGAGGTTTTTCCGCCCAAAACAAGCGACAACTTTGAAAGTGTCAAAGAGGTAACTCAGGAGATTGCTCTGCTGAAGCCCTCTTATATGTCCGTAACATACGGTGCCGGCGGCGGTACCAGCGAATTTACGGCAAATATTGCAGAAAACCTTGAGAAAAACTTCTCTGTGCCCACTCTTGCACACCTGAGCTGCGTATCCTCAACGAAAGACGAGATAAAAAATCAGCTTGATATTCTCAAGGGAAAGGGCATAAAGAATATACTTGCTCTTCGCGGCGATATTCCCGAGGGTATGACAAGAGAGCACCTTGATTATCACTATGCCAGTGAGCTCACAAGAGAAATCAGGGAATACGGCGGCTTCTGCATCGGCGGAGCCTGCTATCCCGAAAGTCACCCCGAAAGCGCAACCTCTTTTGACGATATACGCTATCTCAAGGAAAAGGTTGATGCAGGTGCAGAGTTTCTCGTGACCCAGATGTTTTTTGACAATGATATTCTCTATAATTTTATGTACCGCATAAGAGAAGCAGGCATCAATGTGCCTGTTGTTGCGGGCATTATGCCTGTCACTAACCCTAAGTCAATCAAGAGAATCTGCCGTATTTCAGGTGCGGCACTGCCTCAGAGGTTCTGCAGAATAGTTGACAAATACGGCGATAACCCCGAGCAGATGAAGCAGGCAGGCATAGCCTATGCAACTCAGCAGATAATTGATCTTTATGCCAACGGTATAAACGCAGTGCACGTTTATTCAATGAATAAGCCCGATGTTGCAAAGGCTATTCAGGATAATGTTTCAGCTATAATAAAATTATGAACCAGGAATTATGAATTATGAATTGCAACGCTTTGATATTTCTCTCTGAAACCGGAGAGCAGATTGAGCCTGACAAAAGAGAAGCATTCCGCTATATGGGCTATAAGGGTGACAGTTATAACCAAGAGCTGGAGGAAATATACTCAGACTGCCTTGAGGAATTCATAAAGACAGCTTCTTACAAGGCTGTATACAGAGAGACTCCGATTGTAGTTTCAGACGGTGCAGTTGATTTCGGTTTTTGCAGAATAGAAAACGAAAACCTCTGTAAAAACTTAAGAGGCTGTAAGAGTGCAATAGTTTTTGCGGCAACTGCAGGTCTCGGTGCAGACCGACTCATTATGAAATACTCCAAAATTTCTCCCGCCGAAGCTATGGTGTGCGACTGTATAGCGTCTTCGGCTGTAGAGGTATGGTGCGATGAGGTCAATGAGAAATGTGTCGGTGAAAGAAAAGCAAAACCCCGATTTTCACCGGGCTACGGCGGAGTGAGTCTTAAATATCAGAAGGACATACTTGCTTTTCTGGATGCAGAAAGAAAGCTCGGTATAACCCTTAACGGTTCCCTTATGATGACACCTGTAAAAAGTGTCACTGCATTTGTGGGAATATGCGAAGAAGAATGAGTCGGCTTTACTGACGGTTTTATGAAGTCTGATGAAGAGGGAAGAGGGGCTCCGTGAAATCATGAAGTGATTTCAGCGAGTGCCCAAAGGACACTCGCACGCCGCGCACGGCGACGGAGCCCCCGACTCAGTTTAAGGAGCAGGATAACATTATGAACATCAGAGATTTAATTGGTAAACAGCGATTGTATTTTGACGGCGGTATGGGTACTTTATTGCAGTCAAAGGGACTCAAAGCAGGTGAGTTACCCGAGTTATGGAACATCACCCACGCTGACGAGGTGAAGGATATACACCTCGGCTACCTTAAGGCAGGCAGTAATATCATCAGTGCAAACACCTTCGGTGCAAACTGTCTCAAATTTGAAAATTACGAAGAAATCATAGCTGCGGCTATCGGAAACGCCAAGAAAGCTATAGCAGAATACGAGGGTGACAGAGAAAAGTGCTTCATCGCTCTCGATATAGGTCCTACAGGCAAGATGCTTGAGCCTTTGGGCGATATGAAGTTTGAGGACGCTGTTGAGGTTTTCAGAAAAACTGCAGTCCTGGGTGAAAAATACGGTGCTGACCTTATAATAGTCGAAACAATGAATGACAGCTATGAGACTAAGGCGGCAGTGCTTGCCTGCAAGGAAAGCACCAATCTGCCCGTTTTTGTCAGCAATGTCTTTGACGAAAACCGCAAGCTTATGACAGGTGCCGACCCGAAAGCTATGATAGCGATGTTGGAGGGTCTCGGTGCCGATATAATAGGTATGAACTGCTCTCTCGGCCCGAAGCAGATGCTAGGTGTAGCTGAGGAGTATATGAAATATGCTTCGGTACCTGTGCTCGTTCAGCCCAATGCAGGTATGCCCCGAAGCGAAAAGGGCAAAACTGTTTTCGATGTGACTGCCGACGAGTTTTCGGATATTATGAGAGAAATCGCTCTTATGGGCGCCTCTGTTCTCGGTGGCTGCTGCGGCACAACTCCCGAATATATAAAAATGACGGTGGAAAAGACAAAAAATCTGCCTTATACTGCCCCCGAAAATAAAAATATCACTATGGTGTCCTCATATACACACGCTGTGGAAATCGGCGGTGCACCTGTGCTTATCGGTGAGAGAATAAACCCAACGGGTAAGCCTAAATTCAAACAGGCACTGCGTGAAGGTAACATCGGATATATTCTCAGTGAGGGCATATCTCAGCAGGAAAAGGGTGTGCATATCCTGGATGTAAATGTGGGACTTTCTGAAATCGACGAGGATAAAATGCTCACTGATTCTGTCAGGGAACTGCAGAGCGTTCTTGATTTGCCCTTACAGCTTGACAGTGTAAAGGCTTCGTCTCTTGAAAAAGCAATGAGAATATATAACGGCAAGCCTCTTATTAACTCTGTCAACGGCAAGCAGGAGAGTATGGATGCGATTCTGCCCCTTGTGAAAAAATACGGTGGCTGTGTTATTGCTCTGACAATTGACGAAAGCGGTATTCCCGATACTGCCCAGGGTAGACTGGCAATAGCCGAAAAGATAGTCAGAGAGTGCGGAAAATACGGCATAGACAAAAAAGAGATAATCGTTGACCCCCTTGCTATGACAGTTTCCTCCGACGACAACAGCGCCAGGGTTACTCTTGAGAGCGTCAGACTCATAAAAGAAAAGCTTGGGGTAAAGACAAGTCTCGGCGTATCAAACATCTCCTTCGGGCTTCCGAGAAGAGACGAGGTAAACAGTATATTTATGTCCCTTGCCTTTGGTATGGGTCTTGACTGTGCTATTATGAATCCCTATTCCGTTTCTATGATGCAGAGCTATTACACATATATGGCACTCAGTGGTATGGATAAGGGCTGTATGAATTATATAAATTTTGCTTCCGCTGTAAAGACAGAAAATGTTACTGTGGACTCTGCCGTAAAAATGAGTGCCGAATATGGCAGTCAGCTTCAGAAGGCGATTATCAAGGGCGTAAAAAATGATGCATATAGCTTTGCTGAAGAGCTTCTTAAGGAAAAGGCACCTCTTGATGTGATAAATAAGGAAATCGTACCGGCTCTCGATGAAGTAGGTAAGTGCTTCGAGAAAAAGACTATGTATCTGCCTCAGCTTCTTATGGCTGCCGAAGCCGCTTCAAGGGCTTTTGATGCAGTCAAGGAAAAAATGGGCGATTCCTCAGGTGAAAGCAAGGGCAAGATTATAGTTGCAACTGTCAAAGGCGACATACACGATATCGGCAAAAACATAGTAAAGGTACTCCTCGAAAACTACGGCTACGATGTAATAGATCTTGGTAAAGATGTTGAGCCTGAAGCAGTTGTTGCCTGCGCTAAGAAAAATGGTGTGAAGCTTGTGGGTCTGAGTGCTCTTATGACAACTACAACCGAGGCAATGGCTGAAACTGTAGCACTTCTGAGAAAAGAACTCCCCGAAGTAAAAACAATGGTAGGCGGAGCTGTGCTAACGAAAGAATATGCAGATATGATCGGTGCTGACTACTATGCAAAGGACGCTATGGAAGGCGTAAGAATAGCAGAAAGTATATTTTAATATTAAGACGGGACTTCTATTAAAGTCCTGTCTTTTTTTAGGTGGTAAATATTGACAAATAATTTTTGCAGTGAGATAATATAAGCAATTAAACAAATAAAGGAGAAACCCGATATGAAGAAAATAATCAGCGTTGTCCTTGTGGCACTTATGCTTGTTTCCAGCCTGCCTTTTGGTGTATCGGCTGCAGAAAAAAGCGACTATATTCCTCTCTATGACAAAGATACACCTGTTGTGCTCCTTCACGGCATCGGTCAGAATGACACTTATCTTATTGATGAAGAGGGCAACAGAATGTATGATGACGAGGGCGATGAAATAACAGGCTGGCCTCTTGAAATTGACATTTGGGCTCTTGTTAAAAAGGTTGTACCGAATCTTCTTTTCTCAGCTGTAACACGAAAAAATGCAGGACTCACAGATAAAGTCAGAGAGGGCGTTTATGATCTGCTCTGGGCGATACATAAGGATAACGAAGGCAATTATGAATATAACATTGAGGTGCCCAGCTTCAAGGGGCCCATGTCTCAGATGCCCGAAGACCTGAAAGAAATGTATTACAACAGAATGCCTATGCATAATCTTAAGCCCATTGTCGGTGAAGAGAATATGTATGTTTTTGGCTATGATTCTTTAGGTGATATCGAAAAGACAACTCAGCTTCTTCATGAGTTTATTACTGAAACCGTTTTGCCGAATTCCAAAAGCGAAAAGGTTAATATCTGCCCCATAAGTCTCGGCGGTACCCTTGCCGTGTCTTATCTTGGCATGTATCCCGAAGATTACAGATACATCAAAAATATGGTTTATGTTGTACCTGCTATAGATGGCAGTGATATTGTAGGCGATATTCTTACAGGAAATCTCAGCACAAGCGATAATGATATGCTCTATAATAAGCTTATGGTTGCTCTTATGGGTGACAACTATACAGCATATCTTATCAATATGCTACTTCGTGTGCTTTTGCCCGAACAGCTTCTCAAAGATGTGGTTTCAGCTTTGGGTGAGGGTGTTGTTGAAGCGGCTATTTTAAACTGTACTCAGCTCTGGGCACTCTGCCCCACAAGACATTATACCGAAGCCAGAGAAAAATGGCTTGCTGACGGTGAACACGATATGATTGCAAAAAAGGTTGATACCTATATGCAAAGCAGAGCAAATTTTGAGGAAAATCAGAATAAACTTATCGCAGGCGGCTCAAAGGTTTATGATATTGTCTGCTACGGTCTTGAGCTTTATCCCCTCACTAAAGATTATGCTTCCACTAATTCCGACGGTATTATTCAGTCAGCTTCAACCTCTATGGGTGCTACCTTTGCTCCTTTAGGCGAAACTCTCGGTGAGAACTACAAAGCCGCAGGCACATACTGTAAAAACGCATCACATAATCATCTTTCTCCTGACGGTACCGTTGACCCCACAACAGGACTTCTTCCCTGCACAACATGGTATTTTGAAGGTCAGTCCCATGAAGCACTGCAGTATAACGATGTGTGTCTCGACCTTGCCATTGAGCTTATGACAGATGACAATATGACTGATGTCTATTCAAATCCTGAAGCTTATCCGCAGTATAACTCCCACAGAAGCACCAGAAATACAGACAGAATGATTCGTGACTATAAGAGTGCAGATAAGAAGAATATAAGCGCAGAAAACATAGAAAAGCTTGAAAGTGCAGTGGCTGTTTGCGAAAGTCTCAAGAACGAAACCGTAATTGACAGCGAAAAATGGGAAAAGGCAGAGGATAACCTCTATAATGCAATGATAGATGCGGGCCTCAGAGAAAAGGAAAAGACTAATGTTATCGAAGTTGCATTTACACGCATAACCAAGAAATTAAACGAGGCTATGGGTAAAATACTGCCTTGACAGAAACGGTGATATAAACTAAAATTAATGAGTCGGTAGCAATACCGGCTCATTTAAATATAAGAGGTAGAATATGAAATACAATAAGACAGTCAAAGCTGAATTCATAGAAAGACCCAACCGCTTTGTGGCAAAGGTAAAACTTGACGGTAAAGAGATTTACTGCCACGTAAAAAATACCGGCAGATGCAGAGAGCTTCTTGTACCCGGCACATCTGTGTGGCTTGAGGACAGCGAAAACCCTAAAAGAAAATACAGATACTCCCTTGTGACGGTACAGAAAGGTGAAAGGCTTGTCAATATGGACTCCCAGGCTCCCAATAAAGCGGTACACGAGTGGCTGAAAAGCGGCGGACTTTTTGACAATATCACCTTGCTCAGGCCCGAGAGCAGATACGGCTCGTCACGCTTTGATTTTTACTGCGAATATGAGGGCAGAAAGGCTTTCATTGAGGTTAAGGGCGTCACCCTCGAAAACAGCAATATCGTCTCCTTCCCCGATGCACCCACAGAAAGAGGTGCAAAGCACGTCAGCGAGCTTATTGAGTGTATGAAAGACGGCTATGAAGCCTATATTATCTTTGTAATTCAGATGAAAGATGTCCTTTATTTTACTCCCAACGAGGACCACGACCCTGTCTTTGCCTCAGCATTGAGAAAGGCTGAGAGTGAGGGCGTGAATATAATCGCAGTTGATTGCCGTATCAGCGAAAGTGAAATGGTAATAAGAGACCGGGTGGAAGTGAAATTGTAAGAAAAAATATCAACAAAAAATGTTGCCAAGACACAGGTTTTATGTTATTATTAACTATATATGAAAACCATGCGAAAGGTCACAGTATGACTAAGAAAATAAAATCAGTTTTACTACTTTTAATCTGCCTTGCTTTAAGCTGTAATTTTCTGCTTGTTGCCGGTGCGGAAAATGATGATAAAGATATAAGCGGACTCCTCTCAATAGCCTACAGAGGGGACACTGCCGAATATGAAAGCAATACCGGAGAGGCAGTTTTATCTGCCTTCAGTAAAGGTGCAGACTTTGTCAGCGTAAACATCAGAAAGACTTCAGATTCAGAGCTTGTTTTATGCGATGAGAGCGAAATAGAAGTAAAAGGCATTCTCTTAAAAGAAATGCTCAGTTTGCTCGGTGAAGACAGTGTTCTTATACTCGACTGCGATGCAGAAATAAAAGACGAGGTCTATGCTCTCATAGAAAGCGAAAATGCTTTTTCCTTGGCTATAATCAGAATAAATGACAGTGCAGAGAATATAATAAACTGGCTCAGTGATAAAAGTGAAAAGCTGCAGGTTATCGGCGTGTATGACAGCTTCGTTGTTTTCACTGCAGTGAGTCACATAAAAAGGCTCAGTGACAGCGGAATGAATTTCGTACAGTATCAGAGCAAAAACTACTTCAACGAGATGTTCGGCTCCCTGGTATCAAAGGAGCTTTTTGCCACAGACAGTGCAAAGGCTGTTGCGGCTGCATATAACCCCGATTTGTGCGGACAGAGAAGTGACAGCGAGGACGGTTGGAATGACCTTATAAAAAGAGGCTTCAGCGTAATCGAAACAAATAACATAAGCGCTTTTGCTGCTTATACTAAAGCAAATGAGCAAGCCCGCCTTGAACTGACAGAGCTTTACGGTAAGGCCAAGAGAATCGATGCAGAGCAGTATAACACTGTAAGCAGAGAAAATCTCCTCAGCGCAGTTGAAACGGCAGAGGTGCTTATGAAAAGAGATTTTGCTTCATCAGACGAGCTGCAGAGTGCCTGCTCGAAGCTGATCCTATCTATGGAAAATCTCGCTTTCAAAACAGGTGAGGACACACAGAAGGGTGCCCTCAACATAACCGCAGGTAAGGTTATAGCCGCTGTTTTAGTGGGCCTTGCAATTTTAGCGGCACAGATTTACACATACAAAATGCAGAAGGGTAAGAAGAGATAAGGAGAAAGAACTCAGAGCATTTTAAATATAAACTTTATATTCGGAGGTAGCATTATGGCAAAGAACAAGAAAAACTGGATCGAATACGCAAAAACACCCGAAGAAGTAGGCGTATCATCCAAAGAAATTCAGGCTTTTATTGATGACTGTATTGAAAAAGGTCGCGAGCTTCACTCAATGACTGTAATCCGTCACGGTAAAATTGCCTGCGAAATTTACAGAGACCCCTTTACACCTGAGCACAGACACATGATGTATTCCGTTTCAAAGAGTTTTACATCAACAGCTATCGGATTTGCAGTTGATGAGGGTTATCTCACAGTCGACACAAGATTTGTTGACATCTTCCCTGAAGCAAGAACAGACAAAGAAGATGAATATCTTGAGGAAATGACAATTGAAGACCTGCTTACAATGAGAAGCGGTAAAAATGTAAGTGTATTCCTCGACAGAACAAAGGACCGTTGGTTCAAGGATATTATGGAGTCACCATGGATATCGGAGCCCGGCACAGAATTCCTTTACATAAGCGAAAATATGTATCTGCTTTGCTGCTGTATACATAAGCTTGTGGGTATGAGTGTTATTGACTACCTCAGACCCCGTCTCTTCCAGCCTTTAGGTATGGAGGACCCCTTCTGGGAGAAATGTCCGAGCGGTATTGAAGCAGGCGGTTGGGGCCTTATGATTACAGGTGAGGACCTTGCCAAGTTCACCTTCTGTTATCAGCAGATGGGTAAATTCGGCGGCAAGCAGGTTATTCCCGAATGGTGGGTAAAGGAAGCTACAGCTTATCACGCCGATAACTCTGCCGCAAGTGACGGACTTGACTCTGTTGCAGGCTACGGATACTGCTTCTGGAGAAACGGCGGCGTTGAAAACTCCTATCGTGCAGACGGTATGTTCTGTCAGTTCGGTCTTGTATTTCCCGACTATGACGCCTGCATCAGCATGACAGGCGGTGAAATAGACGAGCAGGCAATGCGTGATGTTCTCTGGGATCATATTCCCAAGGCATTCATCGAGGCCGATAAAAAGGCTGAAAGCATTGAAATCAAAGCGCCTGCTTTCCCGAAGCTTGCACCTAAGCCCCGTTCACTTGCTCTTGAAAACAGAATTGAAGGCAAGAAAATCAAATTCAGAAAGCCCGTTGTTGTAAATGTTATCGGTTATCCCGTAAGTGTTGTACCCCTGCCTGCGCTTTTCATTGCAGCAGATAAGGCCGGTAACATCAGCGACGTAACCTTCAACTTCCGTGAAAACGATATGCAGATGAGCTGGTCAGAGGGCGACGAAATCAACAGCATTGCAATCGGACTTGACGGTGAATACCGCTGGGACGATATAGTTCTTGGTACAATGCCCTTCACAACCTGCTCGACAGGCTGCTGGAACAGCGAAAACGAGCTTGAAATCCACATACGCTGTGTTGAGGCTGTTGCCGAAAGAATTATCCACTTTAAGTTCAACGGTGACAACGTTATTATGCGTCCTTCATCAGTACCTGATGCGGCTGTTTTAGGCGAATCACTCAAGGATACTGTAAAGGATGTTATCAAGCAGCCCGTTGTGCAGACAGCAGTAAGTAAGGCTCTGCCTCATCTTATGCCCATTGTCGATGCGGTGCAGAGAGGTAAAATCAATGTAGAGGGACCTTTACATTTATTCAAGAAGAAATAATATAAATATTTTAGGGGAGAAAATATTATGTTTAAAATTTTATTTATAGTGGCCGCTGTGGCTGAAATTCCTTTGGTAGCACTGTTCCTTAAATATTACTGGCCCGACAGAAGTAAGAAATCCTTTGCAACAAAGACTGTGTGCTCACTGCTCTTTGTTCTTTGCGGTGTTTTTGCTGCCAAGGCAACAGGCAACAACACACTTTTCGCAGACTATATGATCTGGGGCCTTGTCTTCGGTATGGCAGGTGACCTGCTTCTTCACGCACTTACAACAAAGATGTTACCCTTTATTTTAGGCGTTGTAGCTTTTCTCGTAGGTCATATCTTCTACATTATGGCTCTCCAGAGAGCAATTTACACGGTCGGCTTCAGCGCTGCCGCTTTTACATGGTATGAAATTCTTATTGTACTTGCAATTATAGTAATT
>JAZSGK010000139.1:0-3475 GCA_045532695.1 Acutalibacteraceae bacterium | reverse complement strand
AGGAAGCAGGCTATGCTACTCTCAACTACGGCGGATTCATAACTGCTATTATCAATTTCCTTATTATGGCTTTCGTTATCTTCCTTCTTGTAAAGACTATCAATAAGATTTCTGATATGGGCAAGAAAAAGGAAGAAGAAGCTCCTGCAGAACCCACAACAAAGAAGTGTCCCTACTGCAAAAGCGAAATCAGCATCGACGCTGTCAAGTGTCCCAACTGTACATCTGATATTCCCGAATCTGAGGAGGCATAATCAATGCTTGGTTTTATCGGCACAGGTAATATGGCTTCTGCCATAATCAAGGGCCTTTTATCTTCGGGAATGCTCAAGGGCGGGGATATCGCAGTATATGATATCGACAGCAAAAAGGCTAAGGCTCTCTCAGAGGAATATGGTTTGAATGTATTTTCAGACGAAAAGGAAATCGCAGAAAAGTGCGACAAGGTTGTTCTCAGCGTAAGGCCCAATGTTTTCCCGTCACTTCTTAAAAAAATTGACGGCAGTCTCAAGAAAAACGAGCCCCTTATCATATCAATTGCAGCGGGCAAGACATTGGATTTTATTTCAGAGTGTCTGTCTTATGATGCGAAGATTGTAAGAGTTATGCCAAATATCAACGCAAAGGTCGGCGGTGCAGTATCTGCTTACTGCGGAAATTCCAAGGCCAATGAAGAGGATCTCGCCTTTGTAAAAAGCTTCTGCGAAAGCTTCGGTATTGCCGTAAATATTGAGGAAAAGCTTTTCTCGGTCTACAGCGCAATAGGCGGCTGCAGTCCCGCATTCGCTTATATGTTTATCGACTCTCTTGCAAGAGCCGCTGTCAAAAACGGTATGCCCAAGGCTCAGGCCTTAGAGGTTGCCGCAGGTGCAGTTCTCGGCAGTGCAAAGATGATACTCGAAAGCGAAGAACATCCCTGGGCACTTGTTGATCAGGTCTGCTCCCCCGGCGGTACCACTATAGAAGGTGTGGCTTCACTTCAGAATGACGGATTTGAGGCAAGTGTGATTGCCGCAGTCGAAGCAGCCATAAATAAGGATAAGAAGCTCTGATAAAAATACTGCAAAAAAAAGAGGCGGATTCGTACCGTCTCTTTTAATTTTTTACGGGATTATTTTGTGCCGAATTCTGCCTTGCCCTCTTCCGTATCTCTGTAATACTGAGTCTTGGGATTGGGATGCTTGTAGCTCTTCCAGATTTCTTCAGCTCTGGGTGCCCATTCAGCGGCAAATTTGTCGCACTTACTGCAGAGCATTTCAGCTGTTTCCTCCTGAATGAGGTTGGTTGATTTTGCACCTGTTCTCTTTACAATATCTCTCAGGCACTGAGGATTCTCAAGCATAGGACAAGGTCTCAGGTGATTATCGTTAAAAGGCTGATCATGTCTGAAAGCCATAAACAGCGGTCTCTGAAGTGCCTCTAAAAGGGTATGTGTTCTGATATTGGAATCGGAGAAGTGAATGAATACACAGGGTTCCATATCACCTGCAGAGTTGATGTGGAAGTAGTTTCTTCCGCCTGCGATACAGCCGCCGACGTACTCGCCGTCACTCTGGAAGTCCATAAAGAACATAGGCTTACCTGTTTTGCCGTTACGCACTTTCTTGAGCCACTTATACATATACTCTCTCTGGTCGGGAGTAGGAATAAGCTCGGGAGGAGCATCGTGGCCTACGGGCATAAAGTTGAAATAAAGAGCGAATTTTGCACCGAGAGAAATCATCTTGTCGAGGAATTCGTCACTTGTTACCTTTTCAACGTTAAGTCTTGTGTAGCATACGCTGATACCGAAAAGACAGCCCTTGCTCTTAAGAAGATTCATAGCATTTATAACCTTCTGATAGTTGCCTTCGCCGCGTCTGTCATCGGTTGATTCCTCGTCACCCTCGATTGAAAGAGCAAGAGCAATATTGCCCACTCTCACCATATCGTCGCAGAACTTTTCGTCAATGAGATGTCCGTTGGTATATGAAAGGAATGCACAGTCGGGGTATTCCTCGCAAAGCTTTATGATATCATTTTTTCTGATTAAAGGCTCGCCGCCGGTGAACATATAGAAATGTGTGCCGAGCTCTCTGCCCTGGGATACTATGCTTGACATTTCCTCATAGCTGAGGTTATTCTGATGGCCGTACTCTGCTGCCCAGCAGCCCTTGCACTTACAGTTGCAGGCACTTGTGGGATCAAGGAGAATCTGGAAAGGTATATTGCATTTGTACTTTTCTCTGTTTTCTCTTACTGCCTTGGTACCCTTGATACCTGCACCCAGACCAATAGCAAGCATCATTTTCTTTACCATGCCTCTGTCAAGGTCCCTGAGGACACTCATAGCAAGCTGATAGTAAACATTGTCGCCGTCTTCTATTGCCTTACGGGCAGCGACAAAATTTTTCTTAGGGAAGGTACCTGCAAGAAGCTTCTCTGTTACATCGAGAAGTCTTATAAGATTTTCCTTGGGTTTTTTATCTATATACTTTAATATTCCGTCAAGAGTTGCACCGACCGCCAATCTTTCTGCTTTATCTTTTATAGTCAATGACTGCACCTCACTTTGTTATTACTGAAATACGCTTACTGATAAATATATCATATTTTTATAAAAAAGTCTATAGCTGTGCCGTTAATTCACATTTTATTTCTCATTTTAGTTGTAATCCTCTCCTTAATTGTGTATAATACTAAAAGTTTCCTTAAAGGAGTAATATATGAGCCCTAAAACCAAATCAACATTATTGGCACTTCTTCGTGCGGCTGTGGCAATGATAATATTTGTCCTTGCCGTTATAAATTATGAAAAGCTGAAAAATATAGATGTGCGCGCCCTCGTAGAGGCAAGCTCAACGGTAACCGTAGCTATTCTCACAATATGGGGCGTGTATCTCGTAAAATCCGTTCTCTTTATTATACCCGCTTCACTCATATATATTTCAATCGGTATGGGTTTTGATGTGTGGCAGGCATGTCTCATCAGTCTTGTGGGCATTATTTTAGAAGTAACCGTAACATATTTCCTGGGACTTTTCCTTGGTGGAGACTATGTAAACAGGCTTCTTGCAAAAAGTAAAGGCGGACAGAAGATACTCGATATGAAATTCAACGATAACTTCCCCGCTTTTTTAGCCATAAGAGCACTCCCCGTCTTTCCCATAGACTTCGTCAGTCTTTTCTGGGGCGCATCGAAAGCAAAATTCCCCCGTTACTTTTTCGCAAGCGTCATAGGCATAATGCCGAGAGTTATACTTTTCACAATCTTAGGCGACGGTATATACGATTATATACCTATTCATCTGATAATAAAAATAGTCATTTTTGCTATCCCTGTGGGTGTTGCCGTTTATCTCATAAGGCACTTCATAAAACTGAAAGCTCAGTAAAGCTGAACAGGACTGTCGTCGGACAGCCCTGTTTTTTAGTTTGTGCAGGAGGTGGGCGGCTCCGCTGCCAAGTGAAACTTGGCGCGGCGATTGCATCGCCG
>JAZSGK010000103.1:0-7457 GCA_045532695.1 Acutalibacteraceae bacterium | reverse complement strand
TTCTCCCAATACTCTCTTGCCGCCTGCTCATTCTTATTATCACCAAACTGATAATAAACCCTATCCTTAAGCACATCAGGCAAATACTGCTGTGCCACATAATGTCCCGGATACATATGAGGATACTTGTAAAACTGACCCTTGTTCTGATTGTCCTCACCGTCAAAATGCTTGTTCTGCAGTGTACGCGGGATAGGTCCGCTCTTGCCCGTTCTGATGTCACTTGCCGCCGCGTCGTAAGCCTCGTAAGCGGAGGTGGATTTTGGGGAATTGCACACAAGTACAACTGCATCTGCAAGAGGAATTCTCGCCTCGGGAAGTCCCACCATAAGAGCCATATCAACTGCCGCTTTGACAATGGGTATAATCATCGGGTAGGCAAGTCCCACATCCTCAGCGGCACAGACCATAAGTCTTCTCGTTGCCGAAGGCAGGTCGCCTGCTTCAAGGAGCCTTGCAAGATAGTGTAGAGCCGCATTGGGGTCAGAGCCTCGCATACTCTTCTGGAATGCCGAAAGAATGTCGTAATGCTCGTCACCCTCACGGTCATATTTCATAGCACTCTTCTGAGTCAGCTCACTTGCCTTTTCTTTAGTTATGATTATCTCGTTGTTTTCATTCGGCAGGGTACTCAGGACACAGAGCTCTGCAGAATTCATCGCCTTTCTCACGTCGCCGCCGCAGGAGCGTGCAATATGCAAAAGTACATCGCTGTCGGCTTTAACTGTGCAGTTTTTCTCTTCTGAGAGGAATGCGAAAGCTCTCTTCACGGCAGGGATTATATCTTCCGCCTCAACGCTCTTGAATTCGAAGACGGTGCAGCGGCTGAGGATTGCCCCGTGGATATAGAAGTAGGGATTTTCCGTTGTAGAGGCAATGAGGGTGATTTCACCCTTTTCGATGTAGTCGAGGAGAGTCTGCTGCTGCTTTTTGTTGAAATACTGAATCTCGTCAAGGTAGAGGAGAATGCCGTTTGGCGCAGCAAGAGTATCAAGCTCTGCAACTATAGCCTTGATGTCAGCCGTTGAAGCCGAGGTGCCGTTGAGCTTATGGAATTTTCTGTTGGTACGAAGAGCAATAATCGATGCAAGGGTTGTCTTGCCTATGCCCGAGGGACCATAGAAAATAAGGTTGGGGAGCTCTCCCGATTCTATTATATTTCTCAGAGCCTTACCCTCTCCTAAAAGATGCTTCTGTCCGACTATATCGTCAATGCTCTGAGGTCTGATTCTGTCCGCTAAGGGTGCTTTCATATTCTGTCACCTTCTTTTGTTCTCGCACTATTTTAACATAAAAGCTACGCAATGTAAATACAAAAAATCGGAGAGCAGAAAAGTTCCGCTCTCCGTAGGGTTTAGTTTTTATAACCCGAAAAATCTACGGTTATTATATTGTTGTATGTGACTGAAGCGTCAAGTCCGCTGATAAGAGCTGCGATTTTCACATTCTTTGCGCTGACATCTGTTGTCATATTGTAGGTTGCATTTTCAATGTTGCCTGTTATCTTATTGATTTTCAGGGTGAGAGTGCAGTCGTGATATTTCAGCGCAAGTGAATTGTAGGTGGGCTTCAGACCTGTTTTTTCCGTAAGCTCGTTATAAAGGGCCTGGGTAATGATTTCAAATACCTTGCCGTGTCTTGTGCTTGCAGGGTTGGTGGGAAGCGAAGTGTGAGTTTCATCCTTGAGGGTCATGCTTATTTCGTAATAGTACTCGCCGTTGTCGGTAACTCTGATACTCTTAAGATCGCTTTCTGTGAGAGTTGAGGCGATAACATATGACTGACCTCTGACGGGAATGCTATTGATGAAGTCGTCTTTTGTTGATCTGCCTGCTGATAAGTGAGTTGTTGTTGGGGGGAATACGTTTGCTATTGTGGACTCAAGAGATGAAATATCGGCTGTTTTGCCGTCCTGAGTGCTTGCCTTAAGGTTTTCGAAAATATGCTTTTCCTTTATTGTGACATTGGGCAATTCAGAGAAAGTCTTAGCTGAATTTGCGACGGTTTTCATCTGACTGAGGAGCTGAGCATCTGATCCCGAGGGAGAAGAGAAGCTGTCGGAAGAGAACCACACCTGCTTATAGTTATTGGGATCAGATGAGTTGATAACAGCTATCATTGCGTGGCCGGGAGCTTTGAAAGAAACCAGACCGCCTGCATCAACTGTTGCAACGGATGAATTCAATGTGTAATACATTATGGAGTCGGTTGAACCGGCGGGAAGAATTTCCGCATTAATCTGATATGTCTGACCGACCTTGCAGGACTCGAAATATGTCTTTTTCAGGGATACGATACCTCTTGAATAGAAGGAGAAGGTACCGCTGTATTTATTGTCCGAGGTATATGCTGTGATTGTTACCTCGCCTGAGCCGGTGCAGGTTACAAGACCTGAGCTTGTAACAGTAGCAACAGATGTGTCGCTTGACTTATAGCGAATGTCGGCATCTGTATAGTCTGACTCTATTGAGGAATCAACAGCTGTATAAAGCTGAGCGCTGTTTCCATAGTACCATGGCATTTCTTCCATGCCGTTGTATTTAACTGTCAGCATTTTCGGAAGAACCTTAACCTTGGTGGTAGCGGTTTTGTTTGAGCCGTCTGTGGTTTTAACTGTAACGGTGAAGGAGAATTCCTGCTTGTTTCCTTTAGGCTCGATAGTAGCTTTTTTTGCCTTGAGAAGATTGCTGGTAGTGATGCTGATATAGCTGTCGAATTCGCAGATGTCGGTTTTGGTGCTGCCGAAAATACCTGCCTTGTATGAATACTCGTAATCTGTGCCTGTAACGGTGTAGCCCTTGCTTGTTACATTGGAAGGAGTAAATGTGGGGTTGAGGGAGATTATGTCGCCCTCATACATTGTTATTTCCGCAGGCAGCTTAATTGAAGTAGCAAGAATAGCCTGGGATTGTACCGTAAGAGCAAAGGAAGCATTTTTGTCGGGGCTTGCCTTGCTCTTTACTGTAATGGTGGTGGTACCGTCAGCCTTGGCTGTAATAACACCGCTGTCGCTGACTGTGGCAATATTGGTGTTGCCCGACTGAAAAATCAGAGACTTGTCTGCTGCGTCTGCAGGTAAAACAGTAACACCGAGAGTGAAGGTCTCGCCAGGCTTCATAACAGAGGGCTTTGAGGAGAAAGATACAGACGTTACTGCGCCGTTGCCTGTTGAAACGGAAAGGGCAGTCTTTTCGCCCTCATAGACCTTGTTTTCGGTTGCTTTTTTGTAGTAAGCGTTGATGGCAAATACGTATTTCACGCCCTCAGTGAGATTTCCGAAGGTGTAGGTTGTGGTTTTCGGGTCATCGATAGTTGTAACGAGGACACCGTCTTTATAGAGCTTGTAGCCGTCAATGTTGGTGGCTCTGTCCCATGATACGCTGACAGAATTTCTTGTTACTGAGGTTGTGGTAAAGCCTGAAATATCGGGGACTGTAATTGTCTTTTCGGGGATAAGAATTGCCTTTGTAACAGCCTCTGTGCTGTAAGCAGGAACTGAAGAATTCTTTGTATAAGCAACAACCTTGAATACATAGGAGTTGCCGGCGGTAAAGGGGCCTATTTTAGCAGATGTTGCCGCTACATTGTTGCCGTCGGAGAATTTTGCGACGTTGCCCTGAGCGTCTGCCTTGCCGTAGTATACTGTATATCCGTTTGCACCCTTGGAGGCAGACCATGTGAGATTTACATAAGCGTCGGGGGTGACCTCTGCCTTTGTGATTTTAACTGCTGCAGGAGCTGTTTTAAGGGTAAAGACATCGGAGTAGTTGCCGGTTATCTTTTTTGAGGAGTTGAGAGCGGCAATCTTAATCTTATATACGGAGCCTCTGCCGAGAGCGGAGAGAGTTACAGATTCGGTGTCGGAGGTAGTTGTCAATGAGTAGTCATTGTCGGTGTTTACATAATTGATACGGTAAGATATTGCGCCGGGCACCTTATTCCACTTGATTGTTGCGGTGGTTTCCGTAACATCTGAAAATTCCACTGATGTGGGCTTGCCGATAGTTGTTGACTTTGAAATGGTCTTCCATTCGCCGTAAAGAGACTTGCTGCCGACCTTGGCATAGGGGCGCACTCTGAATTTATATGTAGTGACGCTGTCGAGGCCTGTTACGGTGCAGGAGGTTTTTGAGGTAGTGGGCTGTTTTACCCACTTGCCGTCTTCATAGAGATAAACCTGATAGCCCTTTGCACCTGTTGCGGCCTTCCATGAGAGCTTGACCTTTGTTGAGTAGGCTGTAGCCTTGAGTGATGAAACAGCCTTGGGCTCTATGTAGAAGCCTTTTTTCACTGTGCCCGTATATGAGCCCTTACCCTTGATGATGATATAGCCCTTACCCACAGACTTGTTGTCCTTATAGGATACGGTATATGATTTGGTTGTAAGCTTTTTCTTGCCCACCTTTACGGTAACTGAGGGCTTGATGGACTTACCCGTATAGGTGTAATACTTTTCATAGGAAACAGTAGCCTTTGAAAGTGATGTTGCGGCGCTTGCAGGAAGTGCGAAGATGCCGAGCATAATGATAAGGGACATCATTAAAACTATCACAGAGGTCAATTTCTTGCTTTTCATGATTTAATCTCCTTTAATTCATAATTTATCAGAATCCGAGGTTTTCGTTTACTAAGAGAATGATAATTCTTTCCTTATCTCTGCTTCTGCGGGTAACAACAATCTGATTGCAGATGCAGTCGGGGCTCATACAGTCGCCGCACTTGCCTTTATTTGAGCAGGGAGTGTTTTTGCCAAGGCGCACTGTATTCGGGGGAGAAGCAATATTGCGTACTCTGTCGAAGCCCTGCTTTACGTCGGGGACAACCTTATTCATACCTGTGACAACGATAACGTGGTCGGGGCCGTAGATAAGTGAAGCGACTCTGTTGCCGTAGCCGTCGATATTCACAAGCTCACCGTCTAAGGTTATGGCGTTGGTGCTCATAAGGAAATAGTCGCTCTGAAAGGTTTTTACTGCAAATTCCTTCTGCTCCTCAGGTGTCACGTACCTGGTTCTGTCGAGAACCTCGCAGTCGCCTCTTTCTCTGAGAGCGTCGGGGATACCGCACTCGTGTATACTCATACTGCCGCCCCAGCTGATGACACTGCCCGCAGGTACAAGCTCAAGGACCTTTTTGCGGCAAGCCTCTATGTCTTCGCAGTAGTAAGCGGTCATATTTCTTTTTTCAATGGCGCTGATTATGCTTTTTGCCTGTAATTCTCTTGCTGACTTAAGATGACTCATATATAAAACTCCTTTTCGGTATGTTTTGCATTTTAATATTATAACAGAAAAAGAAGATTTTGACAATACATAATACTTATAATACATCAATGTGTAAAACAAATGAAATGCAAAGGTAAAAAACTGTAAACAGATGAGTTGTTAATTCTTTTCAGGGGTGAAAATTTGTAAGATACAGATAATATTAAGGTAATGTATTTACCGAAACTCACAAAAAATCATTCTAATTGAAAATATTTAGTAAACTTTTCACAAAAAAGCAAAAAGGGCTTTTAATTTGC
Organism: Acutalibacteraceae bacterium; assembly: GCA_045532695.1. Classification (GTDB taxonomy): domain Bacteria; phylum Bacillota; class Clostridia; order Oscillospirales; family Acutalibacteraceae; genus UBA6857. The sequence goes on along the minus strand of JAZSGK010000103.1, from coordinate 1,933 downwards.
CTTTTCAGGTGATATAATACTTAAGTTGAATAGTGCCCGTGTGCACATATTACTAAGATTATTATTGCCCGATACGGGGCTTTGAATGTAGAAAGATATACATTTCCGACAGCAAATACTACGGAAAGAGGAGATTTGATTTTGGAAAAGCTCGTTATCCATGGCGGTAACAGATTATCCGGTGAAGTTGAAATCAGCGGTGCTAAAAATGCCGCAGTTGCAATTATCCCCGCAACTCTTTTAGCTCAGGATGTCTGCCGCATTGAAAATATACCGAATATCAGCGACGTATCTTGTATGATAAGAATTCTCAGCCAGATGGGAGCTCAGATAAGATACATCAATAAGCATACTATCGAAATTAACACTAAAACAGTAAACTCATATATTGTACCTCACGAGATGACAAAGCAGCTTCGTGCTTCATATTATCTCATCGGTGCCCTTTTAGGCAGATACTCAAGAGCTAAGGTTGCACTTCCCGGCGGCTGTAACTTCGGCGTACGTCCCATCGACCTTCACATCAAGGGCTTCGAGCTTCTCGGCGCAACGGCAACTGTTGAAAATGCAATGATAAATGCAAGTGCAGACCACCTCACAGGCAGTCCTATCTATATGGATAAGGTAAGTGTAGGTGCAACTATCAATATAATGCTTGCAGCAGTCAAGGCAAGAGGCCTTACAATTATTGAAAATGCCGCTAAAGAGCCCCACATCGTTGACCTTGCAAACTTTCTCAATGCAATGGGCGCAGACGTAAGAGGCGCAGGCACAGACGTAATCAAAATTCACGGCGTAAGCAACCTTCACGGCTGCACTTATGCTATCATTCCCGACCAGATTGAAGCAGGCACATATATGGTTGCCGCAGCTGCAACAGGCGGCGATGTACTTGTTAAAAACGTAATTCCCAAGCACCTTGAGTCAATCACTGCAAAGCTTCTCGAATGCGGTGTAAGCGTAACAGAGTATGATGACAGTGTGCGTGTACAATCCGACGGCAGGTTTAAGAAGATCAACCTTAAGACTATGCCTCACCCGGGCTTCCCCACAGATATGCAGCCTCAGATGGCAGTTCTTCTCAGCGTTGCTGAGGGTACGAGCCTTGTTTCCGAGGGTGTATGGGACAACAGATTCAAATATATTGACCAGCTTGTAAGAATGGGCGCACATGTTCAGGTAGACGGCACAATGGCTGTTTTCGAGGGTGTTGAAGAGCTTACAGGCGCTCCCGTAAAGGCTGATGACCTCAGAGCAGGCGCGGCAATGATTATTGCAGGTCTTATGGCAAGAGGTACCACAGAGGTCGAGGATATTATCTATATCGACAGAGGCTATGAGGACTATGTTGAAAAGCTCAGAAATATGGGCGCAGACATTTACCGCAAGGAAATAGCTCAGCATAGCGATGTGGAATCAGCAGGCTAAGCGAATATAAAAACTCGGCTTCCACCGGGTTTTTTATTTTGAAATGCGGCAAAAGTTATTGAAGTCAGCAGAGCGATGGAGGTGGGCGGCTCCGCCAAAATCGCAAAGGGATTTTGCGGCTGCCCCGGCAGCCGTCCCGAACGCAGTTCGGGTGCGGAGCCGCCGAAGCTGCAAGGTAGTGCAGAATGTTTTTGAGGGGGCTTGCTCCTCACTCTTGAAGGTCACAAATTGCTTTACGTCTGGAGAATATTTTTTCTTTTGTGGGGCCTTGCCCCACACCCCACAAACTTTTGTAAAAGTTTGACAAAACTTTGCTTATTTTATTTTTTTAGGAGATAACACAATGGCAAGATTCTGCTCACTTTTTTCATCGAGTTCAGGTAACTCCACATATATCGCCTCATCTAAAACAGGCGTGCTCATTGACGCAGGTGTCAGCGCCAAAAGACTCAAAGAGGCTCTCCTCGGCAGAGAAATCGATCCTGCAACTCTCGGCGGTATCTTT
>JAZSGK010000165.1:0-4091 GCA_045532695.1 Acutalibacteraceae bacterium | reverse complement strand
TCGTTGGCAAAAAATGCTGCAAAGCATATTATAACCGAAAGATAGGATATATCCTCCATAGCCGCAAGTATCCACATTACAATCAGCACAAGATCATTAGCCGCATACCATAAAGCATAATAAGGGCTTCTTCTGAAAGTCAGATACGCCGCCCCGAAGCTTGTAGTTACAGAAACAGTGCTCGGAATAAGATTGGCCGTACCGAAGGCTCTGAGTATATAGTAAAACCCTACAGTAACAATTACATTGAGCAATATCATAAAAATATATTCCTTACCCTTTAAGCGGTTTACCTTTACCTCAGCCTTGTTGCCCTTGAATGGATTTTTCAGCCATGACACAAGAGAGAAGATTGCCATAGGCACCGTCATACCGACATAGGTTATCATTTCTCCGTAATAAGAGAAAGCAAAGGAAATATAGCCGTATATACAGCCGAAAATTATCATCAGCACCTGACCTATAGGGTTACCCTTGGCACAGAGTATCAGAGAGGTTATTCCTATGACCGAAGCCAGAAGAGTCAGATAATTCTCCCTGTCGAAAATGAGAAAGGATATAACTATAACCCCTACGGATATACCCCACAGCATAAGTTCTGCTTTTGTAAAATATTTCAGCACAGACTTTATTTTTTCCATAGTACCTCCAAAAAAAACATCCGCATACACATCTTCAAAGACCTAACGATGTGCAGACGAATGCCTTAATCAATATCATTCACTACCCGGTGGCAGTATTATTAAATTATTAACCGCTGCGATTATATCACAACTTAACTCATCTGTCTATAGCTGACAGAATAAAAAATCAGATTATATTTTCTGCTGTCGTGAGCCTTAAGGCAAGGTTTTACCTGTACCGTACCCCCTGTTTCTGCATTTTACATTGATTCAGTGTTAAATTCAGTCCGAAAGCTATATTCTTCTAAGAAAAAACGAGTATTAATATTTAGTTCATACAACATTGAAAGTTACTGCTATAATCAAATTAAGCTTATATATCAGGGAGGTACTGATTATGAAAAAGATGCTTTCAGTTCTTATTGCACTTATTATGATTTTTACCCTTGTAACTCCTGCTTACGCAGCTACTCTTACAAGCTGGTGGAGTCAGATTCCTGTTGTATCAATTGCCGGAGACGGCGAGCCGCTGTATGATGCACAGGGAAACAAGATATTTAAAACAACAGACATTCTCAGCGGTTTGACAGTCGTAGAAGAAGACGGCGACAGTGATGTTATGGATGCCGTTATAAATATCCTCTACCCCTTCCTTGTCGAAGGCTTACTTACAGACAATTGGGATAACTACTACAACAATCTCTACAAGGAGATAGCCGATATTTTTGAAGCTTCTCTTCTGACAAAAGACGGTGAAGCTCCGGAGGGTACCGGCCTTTCTCAGGAAAGAAAAGACGAGGTTGCCGCAAATCTTCAGAAGGACGCCAAGGAAGAATGGGGCTGCTATCTTGACTGGAACTATAAGTTCCACTATGACTGGCGTCTCGATCCCCTTACTATAGCCGATCAGTTCAACGATTACATTCAGGCTGTTAAAGCTGTTACCGGCGCTCCCAAGGTTGCTCTTACCGGTCTTTGTCTTGGTACCAATGTAATTCTTGCCTATATTGCAAAATACGGAACAGATGACATTCACGGTATAGGCATTGACGGAAGCACCGTAAACGGTATGGATCCTCTGACGGAAGCTGTAACAGGTAAAATCGCCATCGACGGTCCTGCAATCAACAGACTTCTTATTGACTGTAATGTTTACGATGTTGCAACTATCGATGAGTTTATTATAAAAACCGTGGATCTTGCAACAAAAAGCGGTCTTATAGACAAGGTTTCAGATTTCACAGAATCAAAGTTATACAACAAGCTGGAAAAGGGTGTCACTTCTGCTCTCGCCCGTGCTTCGGTACTCACATGGCCCGGCTATTGGGCTGCTGTTTCCGCTGAGGACTACGATACTGCACTCGAATATGTTTTCGGTGAAGAAGGAAGCGAGCTTCGCACAGAATATGCAGGCCTTATCCAGAAGCTCAACAACTATAATACCACCGTACGCCAGAGAATACCCGAGATTATTTACAGCATAAGGGATGCAGGTGTAAACATGTGCATCATTGCCAAGTACGGCTGTCAGATGATTCCCATCAGCGAGTCTTCTGCATTGGTAGCCGATCAGTTCGCCTCCGTTAAGAGTGCTTCTTTCGGCGCTACTACATCAACAGTATACGATACTCTTTCAGAAGAATATATTGCTCAGAGAGTAGCTGAGGGCAAGGGTAAATATATTTCTCCCGATAAACAGATTGACTCTTCAACCTGTCTTTTACCTGATTATACCTGGTTCATCAAAGGCAATAAGCATTCGAACTGGTCCGCATGGGAAACTCAGCTTCTATATACTGTTTCAACTGCAGACAGACAGCTGACCATTGACGATTTTGATTTCGGGCAGTATGTGGTTTATGAAAAGGAATCAAATTTCGCTGTAAAAATGACAGAAGAAAACTGCCACACAGAAGCCTGGCAAGCAGACAAAGAAGCAGACTATCCCACAGATATTCTGAAAAAGATCTCCAATTTCTTCAAGGCACTTTTCGATTGGCTCAAGCTTGCTTTTAACAAGATTTCCGACAAATAAAAAATTCAGTAAAAACTTACCTCCTGCTGTATAATATAGCAGGAGGTCAAACTATTATCTGTTTCAGGATATTTCAAGAGACTGTTACCGGCACCCAAGCTGATAACAGTCTCTGATTTTTTGATGTAAATCTTTATTTATCGAGGCTCTTCATTGTGGGGATTTGTTACCAAGGTAAAAAGGGGTATTTTTTATAACTTTTTACAAGTTTTCAAAAGGCTCCAAAACGCCCGCAGCCCTTGTATTTACTAGGGTTCTGAGAATTTGCCTTGTTCACATAACTTTTCGTAAGTTAGTATAATGTCATAGTATTTTGGGGTAAAAATGGGGTATAAATGGGGTATGAATTTAAATCTGATTTTTACGGTTGTTTCCCCTATTTGGTTTTGATTATTATAGCATATTTTCTGACAATTTACAAGGTTGGCGGATTTTTATTTTTAGTACTCCAATCGTTACATCAAAAACAAACCATTCTGCTAATTTTAATTCTGAAAATCAGTTTGAATAGTAAAATGAAGCCGTTATCGATACACAAACTTATTGCACTTTAATATACCATTATGCTATAATAATCATGGTGATATTATGATAACATTCAAATGGAACGACTTCGATTTTACCCTTGTCCATTTCGGAAAAGGTGTATTTAATGAGGATATGGCAGGACACAGCCACGCAAAAAATATATATGAGCTTCATTACATAATCGACGGCAAAGGCACGCTTACCACTGACACAAAGACTTACAATCTTTCAAAAGGTGATTTTTTCGTCACAGGCCCGAATGTGTACCATCAGCAATCAACGGATATTAAGGATCCTTTGACTGAGATTTATCTTTATCTTCAGGCAGCGGAAAAGAAAAGCAGCGGAGCCTTAGTATCTTCATTTCTCTCGACACATTTTTGTTTTATGAAAGCTCCAGAACTTGAGATTCTGTTCACGGAAACAGTCGAGGAATGGGAAAATAAAATCTTCGGCTATAAAAGTGTTATTGGTGCGATGATGGAAATTCTCCTTACAAAAATCACAAGACTTTATGTACCTGAATTTATCGATATGCCTGATAATGACGATACACTCAACGACAGACGTTTTCTGATCATCGAGCACGCTTTTATCACTAATCCCGATATCACTCTTACCGAACTTTCAGAACATATAGGTCTTTGCGAAAGACAGACCCAAAGACTGCTTATGAAATATTACGGCAAAACCTTCCGTGAAAAAAAGAAAGAATCAAGAAAATAGCAAAACGCATCCCCAAGACGATTGTTCGCCTTGGGGATTAGTGTTAATAAAACAGTTTTGCATAAGTATCAAAATTATCGTTGATACCTGCATTTTTGATTATTGACTGCTTTATGGGATTCCATTTCTTATCAACATACATTGTTTTATCTTTATATTCATTATGACCTACAAGGTGC
>JAZSGK010000028.1:0-2188 GCA_045532695.1 Acutalibacteraceae bacterium | reverse complement strand
ACAACTCATTTGCCGAATAACCAAACGCAACTCTTTTATTTCAAGAAGTTGCGTTTCCTTTTTATCTAAAGATAAAACAAGGTCATTTTCTGCAAGGCTACGGAGCCTAAGTGTAATAAAAAGAGCGACATAAGCCGCCCTGTGATTCATAAGTTTATTTTCTGAAAACTTCAAGGCTTCTTCTGAGTATGCCGTTCATTTCAGCTATAGCCGTACCGTAATTGGTAACCGGCACACCCTGAAGTCTGCACCTCTCAAGACGTGACTTCATCTCATTTTCATTGAGAGTACAGCCGCCGCAATGGACAACCAGTGCAAACTCACTCAAATCCTCGGGAAATTCTCCGCCACTTGTGAAGGTGAAGCTGAGTTCTCTGCCCGAAAACTTCCGGAGCCACCCGGGAAGCTTCACCGTACCTATGTCCTTGCACTGTCTGTGGTGGGTACAGCCCTCGCTTATGAGGATTTTGTCACCGTCTTTAAGGTCTGACAGCTTATCCGCTCCCCTGACAACAGTATCAAGGTCGCCCTTGTATCTTGCGAAAAGGATAGAGAAGGATGTGAGCATAATATCCTCGCTCAGAAGCTCTGACACCTGAGAGAATGCCTGGGAGTCGGTGATAACAAGCCTCGGTTTATTCTTAAGATTACTGAGTGCCGACGTGATTTCCTCTACCTGCACCACCATAGTTACGGCACCTATATCCAGAAGCTCTCTTATGGTCTGCTGCTGAGGAAGAATAAGTCTTCCCTTGGGCGCTGACTCGTCAATGGGTGTCACAAGCATAACCACGTCGTCTTTTTTCACTATATCGGCAAGGATTCTCTTATCGCTTTTTGCCGACTTTGAAAGAGCCGCTATTTTCTCTTTAAGTTCATTTACACCAACACCCGATTGTGCACTTACATAGATTGTGTTACCCTCCCTTTCGGGTACACTGCCGAGCAAATCCGCCTTGTTCATAGCAATAATAAGGGGAAGCTTTCTGCTTTCTATCTCGGCGGCAAGAGACTTATCCTCTTCGCTCATACCCCGGAGCGCGTCCACAACAAGAACTGCAATATGGACACTCGAGAGCATATCTCTGGCACGCTTTACACGCATTTCGCCTAAGGCTCCCTCATCGTCAAGACCGGGGGTATCTATTATGACAACGGGGCCGAGGGGAAGCAGCTCCATAGCTTTTTTTACCGGATCGGTGGTGGTGCCCTTTACGTCGCTGACAAGAGACAGGCTCTGTCCTGTAACAGCATTGACAAGACTCGACTTTCCTGCATTGCGCATACCAAAAAAGCCGATATGGACTCTTTCGCTTGATGGAATTGAGTTAAGACTCATTGTTTTTTCTCCTTTCATGCACTCGTTTATAAGAAATCCGATTCAGGCTTAGATAAGTTGTGTGTATCGGACTTTGATAAAACTGGAAGTCGGGGCTCCGTGAAGCACCTCTGCGAGGTGCTTCGAAAGGGATGCCGCGACATCCCTTTCACCGTTCACGGTGACGGAGCCCCCCGCACTTACCTATTGCACTTTTTACCTTTCCAGGGCGTTGCCCCGCACCCTACGAGCTTTTGTAAAAGCTTGCCAAAACTTTACTTATTCCCCTATCAGAACCTGAAATCTCTTCTGTTGGAGCTCTTTATGGCTTCAATGTTCTCCTTTGCAATTGCTCTTACCTTGTCCTTTGGGATCTTATTAAGTTCTCTTTCAATAAGCTCAAAGCCTTTTTTCTTTGTCTCTTCACTTGCATAGTCCACAAGATACTCTGTGAGAGTCATAAGTGCGTTGGGGTGACAGCAGTTGAGAATCTGGCCTTTCTTGCAAAGGGACATGAATCTGTCGCCTGTTCTGCCCTCACGGTAGCAGGCTGTGCAGAATGAGGGTATGTGATCAAGCTCCATAAGCCATCTGACAACCTCATCAAGAGTTCTCTGGTCGGAAACGTCAAACTGCTCCGAATCGTGAGGTCTTTCCTCTTCTGTGTAACCGCCTACTGATGTTCTTGAAGCACCGCTTATCTGGGAAATACCAAGCTCAAGGGCTCTTCCTCTTACTGCTTCGCTCTCTCTTGTTGAGATAATCATACCTGTGTAAGGCACAGCGATACGGATACAAGCGATAATCTTCTCGAAAATATCATCGGGAATACCGTTGTCGAATTCGTCGGGGTCAATGTCGTCGGCTCTC
>JAZSGK010000183.1:0-14061 GCA_045532695.1 Acutalibacteraceae bacterium | reverse complement strand
CCTGCCTTGAGGCTCTATGCAAGCTCTTCGGTAAGGGGTAATGTAATCTTTCTTTCCATTTTATATTACCTCCGATTTGTGACGTGTTACATGGCAGTTGATGTTGATTGCGCAAGGCATACCTGCAATATGTGTCGGGAGAGTTTCGATGTTAAGACCGATAGCTGTTGTCATACCGCCGAAGCCCTGAGGACCGATACCCAGCTGGTTGATCTTTTCGAGCATCTCTTTTTCAAGGTCAGCATAGAAAGGATCGGGGTTCTCTGAATCGATAGGTCTCATAAGTGCCTTCTTGGCAAGAAGAGCAGCCTTATCAAATGTCCCGCCGATACCGACGCCTACCACCATAGGAGGACAGGGATTGGGACCTGCTGTTTCAACGGTTTCGATAATGAAATCCTTGATGCCCTGAAGACCTGCTGAAGGCTTGAACATACGGATGGCACTCATATTCTCACTGCCAAAGCCCTTGGGACCCACTGTGATTTTAAGCTGTTCGCCGGGTACGATTTCAGTGTAGATCATAGCAGGTGTGTTGTCACCTGTGTTACCTCTGCGAACAGGATCCTTTACAACGCTCTTACGGAGATAACCCTTGTCATAGCCGCGGCGTACGCCCTCGTTTACAGCTTCTGTAAGGTCACCGCCTACAATATGCACGTCCTGACCGATTTCAAGGAAAACACAAGCCATACCTGTGTCCTGACAGATGGGTACATTTTCTTCATCTGCGATTTCGTAGTTCTTGATGATATCGTCAAGGATACCCTGAGCGATCACACCGTCTTCACAGGCTCTGCAGTTTCTGATTGCACACTTAACGTCTGAGGGTAAGTGGCAGTTTGCATCAATGCAAAGCTTTTCAATTGTATCAATAATTACGTCAACATTAATTTCGCGCATTATTTATTTTCCTCTCTTTCGTGTCTTGCGTACTTGGGAAGAAGTAAGGGTGATACCATGCCTGTGCTCAGGCCCGCATTTTCAAGTTCTTCAGCATACTTTTCGATATGGTCGAGGTTCATTTCGCCAAGCTCAACTTCCTTAGCCTTCTTGGCAGCTGCCTTACCGGCATTTCTGCCGAACACGATAATATCAAGCAGTGAGTTACCCATAAGACGGTTTCTGCCGTGGATACCGCCAACTGCTTCACCCGCTACGAGAAGGTTGGGAATAGTCTTTGTAAAGCCTTCACCGCCGATTTCAAGACCGCCGTTCTGATAGTGAAGAGTGGGATAAACAAGGATAGGCTGCTTTCTCATATCGATGCCGTAGTTGAGATACATTCTCATCATAGCGGGGATTCTCTTTTCGATTGTACCCTCGCCGCCGATAATTTCGATCATGGGAGTATCAAGCCATACACCGCTGCCAAGAGGAGTCTCAACACCCTTGCCGTTAGCGCATTCACGGATAATTGCAGAAGCGGAAACGTCTCTTGTCTCAAGAGGATGAGCATAAGCTTCACCGTCTTTATTTACGAGCATTGCGCCAAGTGAACGTACCTTTTCAGTTACAAGAGCACCGAAAATCTGCGAGGGGTAAGCAACACCTGTGGGGTGGTACTGGATAGTATCCTGATAGAGAAGGGGTGCGCCTGCTCTGTAGCCGAGAACAAGACCGTCGGCTGTAGCACCGTAGTGGTTTGATGTGGGGAAGTTCTGATAATGAAGTCTGCCTGCACCGCCTGTAGCGATAACAACAGTCTTAGCCTTAGCAACAAGGTAGTCGCCTGTTTCCATATTGAGGAGCACTGCACCTGCTACCTGTCCCTTATCGTCTTTGATAAGCTCAACAGCACTTGTGAATTCGATTACAGGAATCTTTCTGTTGAGGACCTCATCACGGAGGTTTCTCATAATTTCAGCACCCGAGTAGTCCTTGCAGGCGTGCATTCTCTTTCTTGAGGTACCGCCGCCGTGGGTTGTAACCATTGTGCCGTCTTCCTGCTTATCGAACATTACGCCGAGTTCATTGAGCCATTTGATAGCATCAGGAGCTTCCATAACAAGTCTTCTGAGAAGCTCAGGTCTTGCGGCAAAGTGACCGCCGCCGAATGCGTCAAGATAGTGCTGTACAGGTGAATCGTTGGGCTTATCAGCTGCCTGGATACCGCCCTCAGCCATCATTGTGTTAGCGTCACCGATACGAAGCTTTGTAACGATCATTACATCTGCGCCTGCTTCATGAGCTTCAATAGCTGCACTTGAGCCTGCACCGCCGCCACCGATAACGAGTACGTCGGTTTCATAGTCAACCTTTGAAAGGTCAACCTTATCTGTGAGAAGTCTTGAGTTTGAGTGAAGAAGGTCTGCGAGTTCCTTGGGAGCCTTCTGACCCTTGTTGGGGCCGACCTTGATTTCACTGAAGCCGTCTTCTCTGTAGTCGGGGTGGTAGTTCTTAAGAAGATTTTCCTTTTCCTCAGCTGTCATACGTCTGGGCTCGGTCTTCATTCTTTCCTCACGGGTAGCTTCTACCTTTTTAATTGATTCGAGCATATTTTCAGTAAACATTGTCGCACCTCCTTATTTCTGAATTTCTCTTGTGTTGTAAAGCTCTTTCATTTCGGTAATGGGTTTAGCCATTATCTGCTCGATGAGCTCGTCGTATGCGCCCTTGTTGATTTCGTCAACACGAGCTGTAAGATGCTCTGTTTCGGGAGCAATATATTTACCTACGAGACGTCTTGCAAGAAGACCAACCATAGGATGTGAGATTTCAGCAGGACATCTCACGCTGCAGCAGCCACAAGCTACGCAGTCGAAGGATTCCTCAGCACACTTCTCATACTCGCCTCTCTGAGCGTATGCGATATACTGCATTACATTGAGGTCCTGAGTACAAGCCTTTGTGCAGGCATTACAACCGATACAGCTGTAAATTTCGGGATAGAGCTCCATCATAATCTGCTGTGTGGGTTTGATTTCGCCTATATCATAAGTTCTTTTATCTGTGGGGAAGAAGGGAATTGATGCAACATACATACCGTCTTCAACCTGCTTCTGACAAGCAAGGCAGGTCTTGAGAGTGTTGTCTCCCTTTATTCTGTAAATTGTGGCACAGGCACCGCAGAAGCCGTGACGGCAACCGCAGCCTCTTGAAAGAGTGTAGCCTGCGTATTCCATAGCCGTCATAACAGTAAGACTGCCGGGCACTTCATACTTCTTGCCGAAGAAATATACATTAACCATATTACTCATATTATTACTCGTCCTTTCTTAATACTCGTCGGGAAGCTCGTCAACTTCATCGCAGCGGAAAACGGGTCCGTCTTTACATACATACTTTGAACCGATGTTGCAGCGGCCGCATTTGCCTACACCGCATTTCATACGAAGCTCTAAGGTTGTGTATGCCTGAGTCTTTGAATAGCCCATTTCTGTAAGCGCTGCCAATACGAACTTAATCATAATCGGCGGTCCGCAAACGAGGACAGTTTTATCAGCTGACAGCTCAAGCTCTTTAAGATATGATGGTACGAAGCCTACATGTCCGTCCCAGCCGTCCTGAGGTCTGTCTATAGTGAGGTATACGTTTACGTCCTTTGCCTTCATCCATACTTCCTTGATTTCCTTGAGCTGAACAAGGTCGTCTGCTGAACGTGAGCCGTAGAGAATATCTACCTTGCCGTAATCGTCACGGTTATCGAGAACATAGTTGATAACGCTGCGAAGAGGTGCAAGACCGATACCGCCGGCAACAAAGAGAAGATCCTTGCCCTTGAGGTCTGTATCAACGGGGAAAGAGTTGCCGTAGGGGCCTCTTACGGTGATTTCATCGCCTACCTGTAAATCGTGGAGATAGTCTGTGAGTACACCGCACTTTTTAATGCTGAATTCCTGATATTCTTTATTTGTGGGTGAAGATGTGATTGAGAACATAGCCTCGCCGATACCGGGTGCATAAAGCATTGCACACTGACCGGGCTTATGCTCAAAGAGCTTACCGCCTTCGGGAGCATTTACTCTGAAGGTCTTTACGTCGGGAGTTTCCTGACGGATATCGGTAATCACACCAACCATAGGAACGAGAGTATCTAAAACATAATTCTGATGACAAGTACATTCGCTCATTATTTTCCTGCCTCCTCATTCATAAAAGCTTTGATAACCTTTACAATATTTGTGGATGCGGGGCATTTGTCAACACATCTGCCGCAGCCTACGCAGGAATACATACCGTCATTATTCTTGGGGAAGTAAACCAGCTTGTGCATAAATCTCTGACGGTAACGTTGCATCTGGCTTGTTCTGTTGTTACCGTGAGCCATCATTGTAAAGTCTGAATACATACATGAGTCCCAACAGCGGTATCTCTGTATGCCCTTACCTGTATCGTAGTCCTTAAGGTCATAGCACTGACAAGTGGGACAGACGAAGGTGCAGGTACCGCAGGCAAGACAAGGCTTATAGAGCTGTGCCCAAAGTTCGGAATTGAACTTTTCGTTAGTAGCGTCGCCGTGCCAGCCGTCAAGTGAAAGATTCATATAGGGAAGCTTTTCTACGATGCTTCTGATATCCTTCTTAAGAGCATCTACACTTTCTTCATCGGCAGAGTCCCCATCGGCAAGAAGGCTGTCACACTGCTTTGTGAGGCTTTCGCCTTTTTCTGTGAGAGCCTTCCAGTAAAGAGTGCCGTCCTTTTCCCAGAGAGCAACGTCTGCGGTGGGCTCAGCACAGTCAATGCCGAATACCTTACAGAAGCAGCTTTCTTCGGGCTCGCTGCAAGCTAAGGACACGATAATGCCGTTATCTCTTCTTGCTTTGTAGAAGGAGTCAACAGGCTCTGAAAGGAAAACCTTATCGAGAACTTCTATACCCTTTACGTCGCAGGGTCTTACACCGAAAACCACAAAGCTTTCATTCTGAAGCTCCTGCTGAGTGATTCTGTATTTTTTGTTCTCAGTTACAACAGTATAAAGAGTTTCGCTCTGAGGGAAGAAAACTTCCTTTGCGCTCTTGACTGTCTTGAGAGTGTCGATATCAATTTTTGCGCCCTCGGTATATCTTTCGTAGTTGGTTTCACCGCGTACTTCTACGGGAAGATAAACCTGCTGATTTTCGGCGATAAGAGCTATAAGCTCCTGAAGATTACTTTTGCTTATCTTTTTCATCTCTTATCTCCTTTCGCCGGGCTCGACATCAGCAAGTGTGTAATCAGTAAGGGGTGAAAGTGCTTCTGCATCTTCGCCTGCCTGATATTCACCGTAAAGCTCGTTGATGTCCTTGATATATTTTCTGTTGAAAAGGTGAAGAGGAATTCCCTGTGGGCAGACTCTGCTGCATTCGCCGCAGTCTGTGCATCTGCCTGCTACGTGGAAAGCACGGATAATATGGAACATACTCTCTTCAAAGGGATCTACATTTGCCTTCTGCTCTGAATCGAACTTATTGCTGTCGAACACGCACTTACGGCATGAGCAAGCGGGGCAAACGTTTCTGCAAGCGTTACATCTGATACACTTGCTGAGCTCCTGCTGGAAATATGCGAACTTCTCTTCGGGAGTGAGATTTTCGATAATATCCACATCGGTAAATCTGTCCGCATCTGCTGTATCTGCACTTTCAAGGAAGAGTTCATCATAAATCTTATGCTCCTTGCCCTTACAGACGTGGCATCTTTCGAGCATTGCATCTTTATAATCTACGGTCTTTTCACCGTACGCTGTTTCGATTTTAAGTACATCGCACTTGCCGTCGATTTCTGCACCCGAAACACCGAGAATACCCTTGATGCCCATTTTTTTGATTTTTTCTATATCAAGCTTACCTTTACAGCCAACGCCTATAACATAGGTTTTTTCTCTGAGAATTCTGTGCTCTTTAAGAAGCTGATTGAAGCTGTAGGTGTCGCAGGGCTTGAGAAGTACAAGAGTCTTGCCTTCAAGATTGCAGGCCTTGATCATATACTTTGAAAGGTTGGCACCGCAGAAGCCGTCATATATAAAGTTGTCGAGTTCATCCGCAGAGCCGAAGTAAGCGGGCTCGGGATTATAGGAAAGGTCGCCCTTTTTCCAGCCGAGTACTCTCTGTACCTCGCCGGAGTCAAGAAGCTCTTTCATGCGTTTAATCAGTTCTTGCATCTCAAATCCCCCAATCTTACATTAGGTCCGAGCTGACGGACTGTTTCAACAAATTCGTTCATTGTGTTAGAGAACTTGACGCCCTCAGCAGCACTTACCCATTCAACTCTTGTTCTGCCCTTTTCGATACCCATATACTCGAGCATTGAGAAAAGAAGAGTCATACGGCGTCTTGCATAGTAGTTACCTGTGCTGTAGTGGCAGTCACCGGGATGGCAGCCGCAGATGATAACACCGTCTGCACCTCTTTCAAAGGCTCTGAGAATAAACATAGGGTTTACTCGGCATGAGCAGGGTACACGGATAATTTTTACATCGGCAGGATAGCTGAGTCGGCTGCTTCCTGCTAGGTCAGCACCTGCATAGGAGCACCAGTTGCAGCAGAATGCAACAATTTTCGGCTTGAATTCTGTATTCATCGACATATAGCATCCACCTCCGCAATAATCTGTCTGTTTGAGAAGCCCTGAAGGGCCATAACACCTGAGGGACAGGCAACGGTACAAGCACCGCAGCCCTGACAAAGTGCACTGTTGACAACGGCGACTCTGTGAGTCTTTCTGATACCGTGGTCATTGATGAGCTTATCCTCATATGAGATAGCACCGTAGGGACATACATTTGCACATGCGCTGCAGCCGTTGCAAAGAAGCTCGTCTGCCTTGGCTGTGCAGGGGTTAGTGAGAAGCTTATCCTTGGCGAGAAGACCTACAACCTTGATAGCTGCGGCACCTGCCTGAGATACAGTTTCGGGAATATCCTTGGGACCCTGACATACACCTGAGAGGAATACACCTGCTGTGGGTGATTCAACGGGACGAAGCTTGGGATGTGCTTCTGTGAGGAAGTTGTTGGTATCGATACTTGCTGTGAGCATTGTAGCAATCTGTCTTACTGAGGGGTTCGGCTCAATAGCGGCAGCGAGTACAACCATATCAGCCTTGACCTTAAGCTGTTTATTATCAAGAAGGTCAACACCGTGAACAGTCAGTGAGCCGTCGGGCTCGGGAGTAACCTTACCTACCTGACCCTTGACATAGTTTACGCCGTATTCTTCAACTGCTCTTCTGTAGAATTCGTCGAAGTTCTTACCGGGAGTACGTACGTCGATATAGAAAACTGTTACGTTTACATCGGGATATTTGTCACGGATAAGCATAGCGTGCTTTGCTGTATACATACAGCAGATTTTTGAGCAGTAGGGCTTACCCTTGCTCTCATCGCAGCGTGAGCCTACACACTGAATGAAAACAATCTCTTTGGGATGCTTTCCGTCGCTGAGTCTTTCAAGGTGACCCTTTGTGGGACCTGCGGCGTTCATTATTCTTTCGAGCTCGAGTGATGTGATAACATCCTTGCTCTGTGAATATGCATATTCGTCGTAGTTATCAAGCTTGATAACCTCGAAGCCTGTTGCAACAACGATAGCACCGTATTTCTGTGTAACAACCTCGTCCTGCTGCTTATAGTCAATAGCACCTGCCTGGCAGAATTTCTCACAGATACCGCACTTGCCTGTCTTGAGCTTTATGCACTGTGTGGGGTCAATTACAGGTACATTGGGAATAGCCTGAGCAAAGGGTGTATAGATAGCAGGTCTGTTGTTAAGACCGCTGTTAAACTCGCTGAGTGCCTTTTTGCTGGGGCATTTTTCCATACATACGCCGCAACCTGTGCACTTATCCATATTTACATAGCGGGCTTTCTTTCTGATTTCAACTGTGAAATCACCTACAAAGCCCGAAACCTTTTCGATTTCGCTGTAGGAGTAGATATTGATTTTCTCGTGAGCTGCAGCGTCAACCATTTTTGGTGTAAGAATACAAGCTGAACAGTCAAGAGTCGGGAAGGTCTTATCAAGCTGAGCCATCTTACCGCCGATTGAAGGTGTCTTTTCAACGATATCAACCTCATAGCCTGCATCAGCGATGTCAAGTGCAGTCTGGATACCTGCAATACCGCCGCCGATAACGAGAGCTCTCTTTGTTACACGGCTCTCACCGGGCATAAGTGAAGCGTTGAGACTTACCTTTGCAATAGCTGCTCTTGTAAGAATAACTGCTTTTTCAGTACCTTCGTTTATATCCTTATGAATCCATGAGCACTGCTCACGAAGGTTTGCAATTTCAACCATATAGGGGTTGAGTCCTGCTTTTTCGGCGCACTTTCTGAAGGTTGCCTCATGCATACGGGGTGAACATGAGCAGACAACGATACCCGTAAGGCCCTTTTCCTTGATGGCAGCGGCAATTCTTTCCTGACCTGCCTCAGAGCACATATACTGGTAATCTTCAGCGTGTACAACACCCGGCTCAAGCTTCGCCATTTCTACAACTTTTTTAACGTCAACCGTAGCTGCAATATTACTACCGCAGTGGCAGACGAAAACTCCTATACCGTGCATCGTATCACCTCCTGAACTTTCTGAATGCGCTTACAAGAAGCTGCTGGGGTAAATCTTCATCAAGAAGCTCGGGAATTTCATCGGGTACAAGATAGCTACCGCCCTTTTGTCTTACGGCGATCTGTCTTGCAGCGTCAACGATTTTGCCGGGCTTTACATCTCTGGGACAACGCTCAACACAAGCAAAGCATGAAAGGCAGTACCAGAGGGATTCGCATTTAGCCAGCTCTTCAACATTTTCATTTATTACATAAGAGACAAACTGGTGGGGCTTTATGTCCATCTTTTCAAAAGCGGGACAAGAAGCGGAGCACTTACCGCACTTCATACATTTAAGGGGATTTGTGCCGCTGATTTCCTTAACCATTTCGACCTGTTTTTTCTTTGAGTTTTCCATGATTAAGCATCCACCTCCTCTTTCACTCCGAGAGCTTCAGCTAAGAGCTCAGTGAAATAGTAAACGGGAATTGTTGCCTTGGAGTTCTTGGTAAGGTTATACTGACAAAGAGGACAGGCAGTAATGAGCATTTCAGCGCCGAAGCCTGAAGCACTGTCCATAATATTGTCGCACATATTCTTAGCAAGGTCCTTGGCTTTAAGGGAGATATATCCGCCGCAGCATTCGTTGCGATAGGGATATACTACAGGTTCAGCACCGATAGCACGGATAAAGTCCTCAATAATTGTGGGGTTTTCCGGGTTATCAAAGCCGAGTATCTCACCGGGGCGAAGAAGCAGACAGCCGTAATAGGCGCCGATCTTTTTGCCTGTGAGAGGATTGGTAACTTTCTTTTTCAGCTCATCGAAACCGATGCGGTCGCGAAGAACCTCAAGGAAATGAAGAACATTGGTTTCACCGAGATAGGGCTCGTCAAGCTTCATATAATTGTTTGCTCTCGTTCTGATATCCTCAACATTTCTCATATCGTCATTGACTCTCTTGACAACATGGTAGCAGGCAGAGCAAAGAGTAACAAGCTCCTGATTTTTTTCTTTGGCCTCATTGAGAGCACGCACAGAAGAAAGCTTGGAACCGATTTCGTCACTGCTTAAGGGATAAACACCGCCGCAGCACTGCCAGTTTTCGATTTCTTCAAGCTCAAAGCCTAAAGCTTTTGCAGAAGCTCTTGCATAATCATCCAGCTTTTTTGCCTTTGTTCTCAAAGTGCAACCGGGATAATAACTGTACTTCATACATCTGAATCCTTTCCGTTAAATTTTGTTTCCCGTATGTTTTTAGTTATGAATCTCCAGAATTCTCTTACATTACTTATCATCTTAAGCTATGAAAAATCAAAGCCTGAGATGCCAACATACATTCCATTAAATAATATCATTTTCCGACAAAAATATCAACTGTTATTTTTATAAAACAGCATTAACCTATAAAAGTTTTTTCTTTATTTTATCTTCTTTTATATTAAGATTGCACAAAGAAATATTTACAGATTTTCAGACTATAAAAAATGCAGGAAATCAGACCCGACAGAATCCGTTCCCTGCAATGATATTATTTCATTTTTACACTCTGCACCTTACTGAATTCTCCGAAGACGGTGCCTGAGGAAGTCTTTTTATAGGCTCTCACCTTGAAGTAATACTTCTTGCCGGATTTGAGTCCCGTCTTCTTGAGGCTGAGGGAAGAAGTGCTTTTCAGTTTCTTATACTTCCCGTCCTTTGATGTGCTGTAATAGACCTGATATCCGTCTGCACCCGTGCATTTATCCCAGGAAATTATTGCCGTTTTACCGCTGAGCTTAAGAGATACCGTCGGTACGTCCGGCTCAGTTGCAGTAGCTATCGCCTTCTTACTGTCGCTGAAATACACCTTACCGTTTTCGTCTTTATAGTAAGCCTGCACAGCAAATTTGTATGAGGTGCCTGCCTTGAGCTTTGTGACTCTGTATCCGGTAGTATTCTTAACACTTGCAATCTGCTTGTACTCTGCCGTTTTACTGCTGTACTGATAAATTCTGTAACCGCTTGCTCCTTTGACGGCATTCCATTTGAGCTTTATCACTGATGTGCTCTGAGTTGCCGTTATCTTTGAGGTTTTACCCGGTAGAATCTTAAAGCTGCGCTTTTCACTTCCGCTGTACTTGCCGATGAAATTGACCTCGACAGAATACTCGCCTATATCTTTTCTGCCCTCACTGTAGGTTACGGTATAGTCTTCGTCTTTTATGAGAGTATCTTTGTTATAGTCTACTACTCTGACAGAAGGTGTCTTTGTCTTACCGTTGTAAGTGCATTTTGTGCTTGAAAGAGAAATGCTGCTGATTCTGTAGACACGCTGCTGACCGAAATTTTCACCGCATATGTCACAGACGCTTGATATACTGCCGTTAGCCTGAGTAGTAGCAGTTGCAAGAACAGTTATCTTTTTATTGTGTCCGAGCGCCTTGACAGTTTCCTGAGCAACTGTGTCTTTATCGCAGACCGAGCACTTCTTGCCCTCGGTTTTGCCTGATTTCGTGCAGGTGGGTGCTGTAGCTTTTACGGTTACCTCTCTATGAGCCGTCTTTGCCACATCTGCAGTTTTTGTATATGAACATCTTATGCACTTGGCTGTCTTTTCGCCTTTAGCTGTGCAGGAAGGCTCTTTTGTTACCTTATACTCCCCTAACTCGTGACCCAGAGCTTCTACGGTTTCCTGAGCAACTGTGATTTTATCGCAGACCGAGCACTTCTTACCCTCGGTTTTGCCTGATTTCGTGCAGGTGGGTGCCGTAGCTTTTACGGTTACCTCTCTATGAGCTGTCTTTGCCACATCTGCAGTTTTTGTATATGAACATCTTGTGCACTTGGCTGTCTTTTCGCCTTTAGCTGTGCAGGAAGGCTCTTTTGTTACCTTATACTCCCCTAACTCGTGACCCAAAGCTTCTACGGTTTCCTGAGCAATTGTGATTTTATCGCATACCGAGCACTTCTTGCCTTCGGTTTTGCCTGATTTCGTGCAAGTGGGAGCTATAGCTTTTACGGTTACTTCTGTGTGAGGCGCTCTTTCAACATCACGTGTCTTTGTGTAAGTGCACCTTGTACACTCGGCAGTCTCTTCACCCATAGCCTTGCAGGTGGGCTTCTTCGTGATTTTGTAAGAGCCCAGGTTATGGCCGAGAGCTTCAACGGTCTCTTGTCCTGATGTCACCTTATCACAAACCGAACACTTCTTGCCTTCGGTTTTGCCTGATTTCGTGCAAGTGGGAGCTATAGCTTTTACGGTTACTTCTGTGTGAGGTGCTCTTTCAACATCACGTGTCTTTGTGTAAGTGCACCTTGTACACTCGGCAGTCTCTTCACCCATAGCCTTGCAGGTAGGCTTCTTTGTGATTTTGTAAGAGCCCAGGTTATGGCCGAGAGCTTCAACGGTCTCTTGTCCTGATGTCACCTTATCACAAACCGAACACTTCTTACCCTCGGTTTTGCCTGATTTCGTGCAAGTGGGAGCTATAGCTTTTACGGTTACTTCTGTGTGAGGTGCTCTTTCAACATCACGTGTCTTCGTGTAAGTGCACCTTGTACACTCGGCAGTCTCTTCACCCATAGCCTTGCAAGTGGGCTTCTTCGTGATTTTGTAAGAGCCCAGGTTATGGCCGAGAGCCGGGATTGTCTCCTGTGCCACAGTCACAGTGCCGCACAGAGAGCACTTCTTACCGTCAGTTTTGCCCTGCCTGGTGCAGGTCGCATCAGTGCCCTCTATGGTGACCTTACTGTCATGATCTTTTTTCGGTATCTCGGCAGAATCCGTATGACCGCAGACAGAGCAGGTAGAGGTCTTTTTACCCGCAGCTTTACAGGTTGCTTCCTTGGTCACCTTATAGGCACTCATCTGATGTCCCTTTGCCGGCAGGGTTTCTGTAGTACTTTCTCCGCAGACACTGCAGGCTTTTATATTCCTTCCGTCGCTTTCGCAAGTGGCATCGGTGTTTTCTTTTACTATCCACTTGTGAGACACTTTGAATGTATAGGTTTTCTTAATATCGTGATTATATTTCGATCTGACTGTTATTTTTGCTGTTCCCTCGCTGACGGCTCTGACAGCATATTCATCATCACTGCAGACTATCTTTGCTACGCTTTCCTCAGAGGACAGCACTTCATAATCGTTGAGGTCAGCAGAGGTATATTTCACCATAAGGCCCACCGTCTCATCAGGGTGATATGAAGAAGCCATTTCTGAGCTGTAGTAGGTATAACCGCCACCCGAAAGAGAAGACTCCTCCCACCAAAGGCTGAAAGACGACGGCACTTTACCCGCAGATGCATCACCGCATTTTGTGCATCTGAGACTGACATCTGTACCGCTGACGCTTACGGGAGAATAGCTGTGTCCGAAGGTATATGTGCAGCTATCCGATGACAAATCCGAGAGACTGATACTGTAGAAGGTTACCTGACTGTTTTTCCAGACATACCAGACGAGTCTGCCCGAATGAATAACAGGCTGACAGTCAGAAAGTGCCCCGTCAAGGCTCATAATACTGCCTTTTACATTACCCTTGTTATCGGTTTCACAATAGTGTACCCTGCCGTCATAGTACCACAGCAGTATTAATCTGTTATCGTTTATTCTGACAAGATGCGGAGTCGAAGCACTTGCCGAGGTATAGTATGTAACCTGTTTCAGCTCGGGAGAAGAAGAATTTTTGTCACAATATGAAAGATAGATATTTCTTATTTCTGAGCCGGTCCCTTGCTTGATACTGCTTATTGCGGCCAGATATCCCGAGGAGGTTATTTCAAATCCGCCTACACTGCAGCCTGTATAGTTAGCTCCGATTGCACCGGGGATTTTGAGCATATCTACCGCACTGCAGGGTTGAAAATATGTCGGCGTAAAGCTACCGGAGGAGACAGAAGTTTCATATTTTATCAGCACCACGCTTCTCGGATATGCATCGCCGTGGTCAAGGGCAACTATCTTATCTGAGTCAACCTTTATAAACTGATTGAAGGAGTGACTGACATAGCCGTAATTTATTGTCGCCAACTCAGTAAAAGAGTCTGTGATTTTCATCGTATCCATATCAAGCTGAATAGTCACGTTTGCCTGATGGTTTTTGCCGTCTTTCGGGGATTTATACATCTCGTGGCTTGTTCTTATGAGAAGGTATCTGCCACTGCGGATAAAGCGTGCACTGCCTGCGTCAAAGGGAATTGTAGTGTTGCAGTTTTTAAGCTCAGCAGTTGCTATTTTATTCCAGCTTTTATCATATTTTGTCACTGCAAAACAGGTAACAGAAGAGGATTCGGAAGTGTTATTCTGACCGGTAAGAACAAAGTAATAATCATCGGCAGAGTACCAACCGCCGAAAACAGGAAATTCAGGAGTCAGGGTTTTAGAAGAAAGCAGGTTAAATGAGCTGTCATAATATTCAATCAGAAGCTTATTTTCACTTATAATATACTGCACTCTCATAAGCTTTCCGTCATTGCAAACATGAAGGTATGACTTGACAGTAGAAGCATAATTATAATAATCCTGGGCATCTTCATTACTGCCGTAATAGACATCACAGCTTCCGGCTGCGACCGTAAAGCAAAGTATAAAAGTACATAGGATACCGAGTATCAC
>JAZSGK010000251.1:0-7784 GCA_045532695.1 Acutalibacteraceae bacterium | reverse complement strand
ACGCAGGGGAAAATCCTCTGCGTTTTTGTAATGGTTATGTAGTTTTGCACTTAATCAGAAAATGATATGAAGGATAGCCTTGAAGAAGCCTTTAAGAAGTGCGAGATTGATAATGGTTGAAACACCGCTGAAAAGAATTGTGAACATATTGGTTGCCTCCTTTAGTTTTTATACAGCCTTTTTCTTTCTGCGGGTGTATTATAGCAAAAAAATATATTGCATTGCAATAAGGAAAATTAAAAAGTTGAAAAAATTTAAAATTATGCAATAAAATTAAAATATTTGCGGTACGCTGCCGAATGTTATAGGTTGTGATATGTTTTGCTTGACAAGATATAAAGCTGATGATATAATAAAATTGAAAATAAATCAAGAGGTGATTTTGTGAAGAAAATGGTTTCGTTGGTTCTCGTATTGATATTGTTGCTTTCAAATGTCTCGTTGGTTTATGCTTTTGACGGAGAATATCAAACAGGAGATGTAATTGAGTTCGGTTCATATCCTCAAAGTGAGGTTACTGATGAAAGATTAATGTCAGAATTAAATTTATTGGCATCTGAGTGGGATGAATGGATAAGCTACGGTTACTATAACGGTAACGGCGAAATCGGTTCAATGATTATAGGCGATTGGATGAGATATACAGATGTAAATCTCGGCTCGCAAAGGTATAGGGGAGTAAAATTCGTCAGCTACAGACCTTATACAACATACGGCGTGTCTGAAGAAAGCAATACCGATCAGGCTGATAACGGCTATAATACAGATACGGTATATTGGTTTGAATTTGAACCTCTCAAATGGCGTATACTTTCACCGGAAACAGGTTTTATAATGTGTGAAACAATCATAGATGCTCAGCCGTTTTCAAATACTGTTTACAAAAAACAGGCTGAAAGCAAGTATTTTCACAAACATTTTAATGATGCTGATTATAAGAATTTTGCAAACAATTATGAAACGAGTTCAATAAGAGAATGGCTGAACAACGATTTTTACAATACGGCATTTTCAGACAGTGAGAAAGAAAAAATAAGCACAACCCTCATTGAGAATAACGAATACCGCATATCCTACGAAGGTACAGGATATGAGAGCTTTAAGAGCAACAATACTGAGGATAAAATTTTTCTGCTATCTGAAAATGAGGCTTCAAACAGTAATTTCGGTTTTAATCCCTGTAACGGCGAATGCAGAGTTGTTGATGAAGGCTTGTACGAGCATACTACCGAATGCTTTAACGATTATAATGTTACAAGAATGGCTGAGGGTAGTGATTATGCAAAATGCCAGGGCCTAAGAGTTGATACCGGTTATGAAACAGAAGGAAAGTCTTGTTGGCTGCTTCGTTCATACAGCATGGACTCATTATGTACAACAGGCATTTATTACAATGGATATGCTAAGTCTATTTTTAGAATTGACGGCATCAGTGGTGTACGCCCTGCCATGATGCTTAAGAAGCACTCTCATTCCTTTGAAACCACAGTCAAAAATCCTTCTTGTACTGTTCCGGGCGGAATAATATATACATGCCTGTGCGGTGAGGAATATACGCATTCTATTTCTTTTACAGGTCACACCTTCGACGGCTCGGAGTGTGTAAACTGCAACTACGACAAGGCTGACAACTGCTCTTGCAACTGTCATAAGGGCGGTATGGCAGGCTTTATATGGAAAATCATCAACTTCTTCTACAAGCTTTTCAGAATGAAGCAGGAGTGTGCCTGCGGTGCAAAACACTGGTAATAAACTCTAATCGGCGGGGAAAGACTGCCTTTACGGCACACCCTTCTCCGCGTACAAAAATATCAAAAAATCTTACAAAAACCTATTGACAAAGTGAGCGCTTTGTGATAATATATCTGCACAACAAAGCAGAGCAGCTATGCGTTCTCACCTTGCGGATAAGGTTCCAGTAAGGTCAATAGACTATTCTTAGTGTATTGGTGCGTGAACGTTACTGCGTTCACGCTTTGATTTTTATGGCGAAAAGCCACGCAATATTTTGGAGGTGTATGAACATCGCTATCAAAGAAATGCAGATCAATGAGGAAATTCGCGACAAAGAGCTCCGAGTAATCATGGGTGATGGTGAAGTGCTCGGTATTATGTCAGCGGATGAAGCTTTAAAGATCGCCGAAGAAAAAGACCTGGATTTAGTTAAGATCGCTCCCAACGCCGTTCCTCCCGTATGCAAGATTATGGACTACGGCAAGTACCGCTTTGAACAGACAAAGCGCGAAAAGGAAGCAAAGAAAAATCAGCATGTTGTTGAAATCAAAGAAATCCGCCTTTCACTCGGTATCGACACCCACGACTTTGAAACTAAGGTAAACCACGCTAAGCGCTTCCTTACAAGCGGCAATAAAGTTAAGGTTTCAATCAGATTCAGAGGCCGTGAAATGGCTCACACAGAAAACGGTCTTGTCACAATGAAGGACTTTGCTGAAGCTTGCAGTGAGTTCTGCGTAGTCGAAAAAGCTGCTAAACTTGAAGGTAAATCAATGATGATGTTCCTGGCTCCAAAGCCTAAAAAGTAATAGGAGGAATTAACAATGCCTAAAATTAAAACACACAGCGGTGCAAAAAAACGTTTTAAGCTCTCAAAGAACGGTAAGCCCATCCGCTACCATGCAAACAAGTCACACATCCTTACTAAGAAAAACACAAAGCGTAAGAGAGGTCTTCGTCAGACTACTGTTGCTGATAAGACAAACGAGAAGCAGATCAAGCGTCTTATCCCTTACAAATAATATCACCATCTAAATCAATTTAATAACAACGGAGGTATTTAATCATGGCTCGTATTAAAGGCGCGATGATGACTCGCAAGAGAAGAAATAAAGTATTAAAGCTCGCTAAGGGCTACTATGGCTCAAAGCACAGCCTCTTCAAGACAGCTAAGCAGGCTGTTATGAAGTCAGGTAACTATGCATACATCGGCAGAAAGCAGAAGAAGAGAGATTTCCGTCGTCTTTGGATCACAAGAATCTCAGCTGCTTGCAAGGCTAACGGCATGAACTACTCATCATTCATGAACGGTCTTAAGAAGGCTGACATCAATCTCAACAGAAAGATGCTCTCAGAAATCGCTATCGCAGACCCCGCAGCATTTACAGCTCTTACAGAAAAGGCAAAGGCTGCTCTTTAATTTAAGACTTGCGTCCGAGATTTTTTCTCGGGCGTATTTGTGTTTTTAAAGCAGTATAATCAAGGGCTTATTTTGACATATTTTGCCGTCTTTAAGCCTCATTTTAAAGTAGTGACCTATGATTAAATCTAATAAATTTTGTTTAATTTAATGATAAGTCACGGAAAGGAAAATACTATGATTTCTATAGATTCCGTCAGCAATGAAAGAATAAAATCCGCAGTGAAAATCGCTTCTTCCGCAAAGACACGCAGACAGACGGGAATGTTCTTCTTAGAGGGACTGAGACTCTGCCGCGATGCCGCAGTAACAGGCTATGAGATAGAGAGCTTCTTTGTGAGCACAAGAGCCTATGAGAAATTCACCGAAGATGCGGATTTCATCGCCGAAAGGTCAAAGAGGGCTTTTATAATTTCCGAGCTTGTGGAAAACAAGCTTGCTCTCACTCAGACCTCTCAGGGATTTTTCTGTCTTTGCAGAATGAGAGAGGATATGAGCGAAAAGGAAATAGATTGTTCGGGCAAATACATAGCTTTAGAGAATATTCAGGACCCTGCCAATTTAGGCGCTGTCTGCCGTACTGCTGAGGCTCTCGGTTTAAGCGGAGTTATCGCTGAGGGTGGATGTGACATCTATTCTCCTAAGGCTCAGAGAGCAGCGATGGGCTCACTTCTGCGTCTTCCGGTTATCAGATGCGAAAGCCTCAGAGATACTCTCTGCGAGCTCAGAGACAAGGGAATGAAGCTCTATGCCACAACTCCCGATGCTGCGGCCGAAAAGATAACGGACAGTGATATGTCAGGCGGTGTAGTCTCTGTTATCGGCAACGAGGCAAACGGCGTAAGCGACGAGGTTTTCAGTGTTTGTCAGAAGGTGACAATTCCCATGCTGGGCAGAGCTGAATCTCTCAACGCCTCTATGGCGGCGGCAATAACTATGTGGGAAATGATGCGCTGAGGTGTAATATGGATGACAGATATTACTGGCTGTGGATACAGTATGTTTTTCAGCCTGCAGGTGTAATAAAGCCGCTTTATGAAAAATATAAAACTGCAAAGGCTTTTTATGAAGCAGGGGACAGTGAGTGGAAGGACTTTTTCGGTGGCAGAAGACCTGCTGTGTATAAAAGATGCACTCTTAAATCTCCCGGGGACTTCGCTGAAACTGTGGAATTCTGTGACAAGCACAGTCTCAAGATACTCACACCCGAAAGCGAATATTATCCTGAAAATCTTCTTAGTATAAAAAACTTCCCTGCCGTGCTTTTTGTAAGGGGCGACTATAAGTGCCTCAATGAGGGGGTACCCTTCGGTGTTATCGGCAGCAGAACTCCTTGTGTTTACGGCGAAAATGCGGCTGAGAATATAGTTACGACTCTTACGGAAAACGGTGCTCTTATAATCAGCGGCGGTGCTCTGGGTATCGACAGTATCGCTCACAAAACGGCTATGAAAGCAGGAGGCAGGACAGTGCTCGTAATGGGCTGCGGTCACGGTTATGATTATCTCAGAGAAAACGCCGACCTTCGCAAGGCTGTTACAAAGTCGGGTGCAGTTATAAGCGAATACGGGCCATTTGAGCCTGTCGGCCCACAGACCTTTCCTCAGCGAAACAGAATTATATCGGGTATGTCAAAGGCTGTTGTCATAGTTGAAGCGGCAGAATACAGCGGTACCTTCAGTACGGCAAATCACGCAGTGCGTCAGGGCAGAGAGCTTTATGTGCTTCCCGGTGATATCGGCAGCGGAAACTTTGCAGGCTCAAACCGACTCATTACCGAAGGCGCTACGGCTGTTTTCTCGGGGAGCGATGTGCTTGTCAGATGTGAATTGCTGAAAAAGTCTCCGCGCTTCAAGGGTGAAAAGACAGGTGACACCTTCAGAAGCATAGACGAAGAGTCCGGAGAAAGCAAAAACTTTGCGAGAAAACCCAAGGCAAAAAAATCGGCAGAGTCCCATAAAAAGAAAAACGAAGAAAAAATTCAGGAAAAAAATGAAAATATTATAAAAAATCTTCCTGCGGGTATTTCTAAAAACGCAGAGATAGTGTATAATATAATGTCCGACGGTATAAATGAGCTTGACGAGATTAAAAGAAAGTCAGAGCTCGAGGTAAGACACATACTTGTGGCACTTACGGAGCTGGAGATATTAGGCTTCGCTGAAGCTTATGCTCCCAACTGTTACCGCATTAAATAAGTATATTTTTGAAAAGGTGAATATATATGGCAAATTTAGTAATCGTGGAGTCGCCTTCCAAGGCTAAAACACTCAAAAACTACCTTGGAGGCTCCTATGTAATTATGGCATCAAAGGGTCACATCAGAGACCTTCCCGCTGCAAGACTCAGCGTTGATGTAAAGAATGATTTCGAACCCAAATACAGCATTGTTAAGGGCAAGGAATCCCTTGTAAAAGAGCTCAAAGAAGCAGTAAAAGACAGTGATAAAGTCTATCTCGCAACTGACCCTGACCGCGAAGGAGAAGCAATTTCATGGCACCTTGCCGAAATTTTAGGCCTCGACCTTAACGAGACTAACAGAGTCACATTCAACGAGATTACAAAGACAGGCGTAAAAAACGGTATGGCAAATCCCCGTAAGGTGGATATCGACCTTGTCAACGCTCAGCAGGCAAGACGTATCCTTGACCGTCTTGTGGGCTATAAGCTCAGCCCCTTTGTGTCTCAGAAAATCAGACGAGGTCTTTCAGCCGGCAGAGTACAGAGTGTAGCTGTAAGAATGATCGTTGACAGAGAAAACGAAATAAGAGCCTTCGTGCCAGAGGAGTACTGGAGCCTTGACGCTAAGTTTACACTTCCCGGAAGAAAGGTGCTTTCAGCTGCTTTCTACGGCGACGAGACAGGCAAGATAGAGCTTAAGACCGAGGCAGAGACAGATGCAATAATGGCACGTCTCGAGGGCGCAGAGTACTATATCAGCTCCCTTAAAAACGGTACAAGAAAGAAGAACCCTGCTCCTCCGTTCATCACTTCGACTCTTCAGCAGGACGCTTCAAGAAAATTAGGTATGCGCCCCGAAAGAACTATGAAGGTGGCTCAGGAGCTTTACGAGGGTATCACCCTTCCCGGTTACGGCTCAACGGGTCTTATCACATACATGAGAACTGACTCACTTCGTATCTCCGAAGAGGCAAGACAGGCTACAGATAAATTTATCAGAGCTAACTACGGCGAAAAGTACATTCCCGAAAAGCCCAGATATTATAAATCAAGAAGCAATGCTCAGGACGGCCACGAGGCTATCAGACCCTCAGATGTTGCTATTACACCTGAGAGTATAAAGGCAAGCCTTACAGCAGAGCAGTATAAGCTCTATAACCTTATTTGGCTCCGCTTTATGGCAAGCCTTATGGCAGACTGTGTGCAGAATACAGTCAAGGCAGAAATTCAGGCACAGAAACCCGGTGAAGAGCAGTACTGCACATTTACTGCAACAGGTTACGAGGTAAAGTTCGAAGGCTTTACAGCACTTTATGAAGAAACTACAGAGGAAGATGAGGAGAAGGACGGCAAACTGCCCGAGATCAAGAGCGGCGAAGTGCTCAAGCTCAAAGAGCTTGTTCCTGCACGCCACTTTACTCAGGCTCCTCCAAGATATACAGAAGCTTCTCTTATCAAGGCTCTCGAAGAAAACGGCGTAGGCCGTCCGAGTACCTATGCAACAATTATCACTACAATTATCAAGCGTGAGTATGTTAAGCGATCATCAAAGCAGCTTGTGCCCACAGAGCTCGGTGTTGCAACAACACGTCTGCTCGGTGAGCGTTTCCCCAAGATTGTAAATGTTAAGTTTACCGCACAGATGGAAACTTCGCTCGACGATGTTGAGGAAGGTAATGCAGATTATATCGCCGTACTTCACGATTTCTACGGTGATTTCGAAAAAACACTCGATAAGGCAAAGGCAGAGATGCAGGGCGTCAAAATCGAGCTTGAAGAGGATAAGACGGATATTCCCTGTGATAAGTGCGGCGCGATGATGGTTGTCAAAATCGGCCGTTTCGGAAAATTCCTTGCATGCCCGAATTATCCGACCTGTAAGAATGCCAAGCCCCTTGTTCAGGAGACAAACGCTCTTTGCCCCAAATGCGGTGCAAAGGTTGTAGAAAAACGCAGCCGTAAGGGTCACGTTTTCTATGGCTGTGAGTCGTGGCCCAAGTGCGATTTTGTAACATGGGATAAGCCTACCGGCGAAAACTGTCCGCAGTGCGGCAAGTCTCTCTTTAAGCAGAGGGGCGGTGTCGTTTCCTGCCTTAATAAAGGCTGCGGATACGAAAAAAAGACGAGCAGAAAGAAAGGCAAAGAAGATGAGTAAGGCAACAGTTATCGGTGCAGGGCTTGCAGGTGTAGAGGCCGCATGGCAGCTTGCAAAAGCAGGCATCGAAACCGAGCTGTGGGAGATGAAGCCCCTTAAATTTTCACCTGCTCACAAAATGACCGGATATGCGGAGCTTGTTTGCTCAAACTCGCTCAAGGCTATGCGCCTTGACAGTGCGGCAGGTATGCTCAAAGAAGAAATGCGCCGTTTCGGCTCGGTCTGTATGATTGCGGCTGAGCAGTGTGCGGTTGCCGCAGGCGGTGCTCTTGCTGTTGACCGTGATGAGTTTTC
>JAZSGK010000068.1:0-7212 GCA_045532695.1 Acutalibacteraceae bacterium | reverse complement strand
GATATAATTATACTTGATGTTCAACTAAAATATCCATATAAAATTAAAGGCAGGACAAAAATATGATATTGTTATTGGCAGTCATCTATGTTGTTTTTATTTCGTTGGGACTCCCCGACTCGCTATTTGGTGTATCGTGGCCCGTTGTACATACGGACTTCAGCATTGAAGAGAGCTTTGCTTCTCTTTACAGCATTATAACGGGTATCTGTACAGGCGGTGTCAGTTTTATATCGGGTTGGCTTATCAGAAAATTCGGCACTGGCAAGGTGACCTTGTTTTCGATTTTCATAACAGCCTTCGGTCTTCTCGGTATCAGCATCTCCCCCAACATATATGTTATGATGCTCTTCTCCGTTATTTTAGGCTACGGCGCAGGTGCCATTGACACTGGCCTTAATAACTTTGTCTCACTTCACTACAAGGCTCAGCATATGAACTGGCTTCACTGCTTCTGGGGTATCGGCGTAACTGTAAGTCCTATGATTATGTCACAGTTTCTCACAGGTGAAGCAGGCTCCTGGAGAGCAGGCTACAGAGTTGTTGCTCTTATGCAGCTTGTTATAGCTCTTATTGTTTTATTTACACTGCCTAAATGGAAGGGTCTTGAGGGCGAAGAAACGGCAGAGTCCGAAGAAAAGGCTGATAAAGGCTTTTTAGATATTTTAAAGACTAAAGGAGTAATTACAAGTATTGTTTCCCTGGGCCTTTACTGCTCAATGGAGTTTCTTCTCGGCACCTGGGGTGCAACCTATATTGTCAACACCCTTGCCCTTTCACCTGATACGGCGGCTATGTGGGTATCTCTTTATTACGGCGGTATAATGGTGGGCAGGGTAATCTCAGGCTTTATTTCAATGAAGCTCAATGACAACAGCCTTATCCGTTGCGGTATAGTTGTTGCTTTCGTCGGCATTGTAATTCTGCTTTTACCCATCGGCAGTGCATCTCTTACAGGACTTCTGCTTATCGGTTGCGGCTTCGGGCCTGTTTTTCCCAGTGTCCTTCACTCTGTACCCGACCGCTTCGGCAAGACATACAGTGCGGATATAACCGGATATCACATGGGCGGTGCTTATGCAATAGGCTTCGGTGCGCAGCTAATTTACGGTTTTGTTGCATCTGCTACCACCTTCAGAATAACACCTTTTGTTCTCATGGGACTTTGCATCGGACTTGCAGCTTTTAACGAATGGACAATCCGCACCATAAAAAACAAATAAGGTCTTTACCTTAAATAGAATTTATGGTAATATAGAGTCATAAATCTGAAAGGAAGTAAAATCATGAAAGAAATTCTTATGTCAAACATTCCTGCAGCGGTTGCAGTAATCGGTCTTGCACTTTACTTTTTCGGCATGGCTATTGTGTTTATCATCAGCCCCATCAAAAATGCAGAAAGCTTTTCAGTAAAGCCTGTTGACAATGCAGGTAAGACTGAAATCCGCGTTTACTACGGCGGCATCTCATTTGCTTTAGGTGCTTTCCTTCTTTATCTCACTTATGCTACAGGCACACCTGTTCACTCACTTGTCGGCGGACTTTTCTTCTCAACAACTGTATTTGTAACGAGAACTATTTTCCTTTTTGTTGACAAGGGTTGGAAGTGTCCTTACACTAAGCTTGCAATTCCTGCTGAGGGACTTTTTGTAATTGCTCTCTGGACTTGCTTTATTCTTTCAAAGACTCTCTATTAAGGAAAAGCAAAGTTTTGTCAAACTTTTACAAAAGTTTGCGAGGTGTGGAGCAGAGCTCCACAAATGAAAATTACTTTAATGTGATTTTATAATTTAATATTATTGATGGTGCGGGAAAGTGTTGCGAAGAAGCAACCCCTTTCCCGCCGCTTTTTGTTTTTTGAAGATTATCCTGCCGTCCCTGAAAGGTAATTCCCCTGTCAGGGGAAATGTCGCTTTAGCGACAAAGGGGTGCCCGTTTCCGTAGGAAAAGGTGGCAGGCGTAGCCTGACGGAAGGATCCCTACAAAACTTGAAGTATATCCCCTATTTTCTATGTTCGTGCAAACTTCAAGTCTCTACACCGCTCGCCGCGGAGGCGTTACTTTTGCACAGTCGGGGTCGCTCTCTGATGTTTCTTAAAGTGATTCGATTGCAGTTTGGTCAGCTGACGCTCACTGTAAGTCTGATATGAAAAGCAGAAGGGGGCTCCGTGAAAGCACCCTTGAGGTGCTTTCCGAGGGCGCCTTTAGGGCACCCTCGCGCCGTAAACGGCGACGGAGCCACCGAACCTGTTTTTATAGTTCTTAATTGACTTTTTATACTTATTATAGTAAACTCAATGTATAATATCAGAAAGAAGGTTTTCCCGATGAAAAAACTTGTATCCGTTTTACTCTGCCTGATTATGCTGTTTTCAATTACCTCCGTTTGTTTCAGCAGCTCTGCCGCAAATGTCAGTCTTTCTCAAGGCAAAGATGCTCTTGTTGCGCAGTGGGAAAAGGGTAACGGCCGCGGCTTTGACTACAGAGCTTATTCGCCTGTAAAAGATCAGAGCGATGCAACGAAATATCCTCTTGTTGTTATGCTTCACGGCAAATACAGCGGTACGAGCGAAGGCGAACAGCTTACGGGCACAAACTTCTATAACTGGTCAAGCAGTGAATATCAGTCCCGTTTCAAAAATGCAGGCGGTGCCTTTATTCTTATGCCGAGAACTCCCGGCGGTGACGGTACAACCTGGGCAAACACCGGCATTCATTCTGACCTTATGGCTCTTATAAGAGACTACATTTCAGCTCACTCAGCAAATATAGATATGTCCAGAATTTATCTTGTGGGCTGGAGTATGGGCGGAGCAGGTGCAGTAACCGTTGCAGCTAAAAACACCAGTTTCTTTGCCGCAATTGTTATTATTGCCCCCTTTGACAGTGTTACAACAGCTCAGGTTGAAGCCCTTAAGAATACTCCCATATGGCTTGTTACATGCACAAAGGACTCAACCGCTTCTCATCCCCTCTTTGCCAAGCCTTTCTGGAACAGCATCAAAGATATCACCGAAATCCCCTCATACTGCAGACTCACAACTTTCAACAAGTATAATTACTACGACGGCGGTCACCATTACGTACACTTTGCCGTTGCATCAGACCTTCTTAATCAGCCCTCAGATTGCGGTATGAAAACGGTAACTGCAAAGGGCGGCACCGTCAACACAAGTGCGAATGAGTCGATAATCACATGGCTGTCCTCCCAAAGAGTCGGCGAGGCAAAGGAAAATAATGTCTGCCACTGTGACTGTCACTCAAGTAAGAGCTGGACAAAATTCTGGTGGGCAATCAGCCGCTTCTTCTATATGATTTTCAGTCCCGGCAAAAAGATCTGTGCTTGCGGCAAGGCTCATTGGTAATGTGATAAAAATATGAAATGTTAATCAAAAAATGTTTACATAAAAAGCAAACACAGTTAACGAGGCTTTAAATTACTTTTAAAGTTACCCCCGTATACTGTGATTGTGCGATGGGAATTGATGTGTGTTTTTTTCCGATTTTTCATTCATCATCCCTCCTTCCCACCGCACTCCCCTCTCCTTTCAAATATGTATGAAGAAACCGAGTATGAGTCAGGATACTCGGTTTCTTTCCGTCTTATACGCGATTAAGTTTCAGTAAATTCTTTAAATTATCCAGCCAGAACAAAATTCAATGCAACATCTCACCGTTTCCTACAATCTATTATAGAGAAGATATTTTTACGGAATCGGTGAAATAATGAAAAGGAAGCTTAAAGAAAAAATAGTTTTAAAACACTGTATGCGGATAATCACAATAATAATTTGTATCTCTTCTCTGCTTGTTTTATCAGACCCATATAATGTAACAGACGAGTCCGCCGAAAATATATCACCTACTACAGAAGCACCCCTTACAGGGGCAGTAAATCAGTCGGAATTTCATTGTGAACCAGAACTTCAGGTAACAACCACAGAAAGCCTCAGCACGGTAGCCGCAACTGATTTTTCTGACCGAAGTTTTAATATTTCTGCCCCATTTGCCGGACTTTATAACGCTTCAACCGGTGAAGCACTGTATGAAAAGGATTCTGACAAACGAATACACCCTGCAAGTCTTACAAAAATTCTGACGGCAATAACTGCACTTACATATATGGATACAGACACAGTTATTACTGTTGGTACAGAATTAAATCTGTTACCAAAGCGTTCCAGTCTTTGCCTTATAAAAAGCGGACACCGCCTTACTTTATACGACCTTCTCACAGGTATGTTGGTCGCTTCAGGTAATGATGCTGCATATACAATCGCTGTAAATACTGCACGGCATGTAATGAACGAAGACAGCATCAGTGACAAAGAGGCTATTTCTTATTTCACAGACCTGATGAATTCCGTGGCGAAAAGTATCGGCTGCACCGACTCGAGCTTTACAACACCTGACGGTTTTGACAGTGAAGGACAGTACACAACTATAAATGATCTATCACTTCTTTGCAGCTATGCTCTTAACTTTAAAGAAATACGCGAAATTGTCTCCACCGTAAAGAAGAAGGTTGTTTTTAAGTCGGGAGAGAATGTTACCTGGTCAAACTCCAACAAGCTTTTGCATCCCGACAGCACTTATTACTATCCTGAAGCGTCAGGCATGAAAACAGGCACAACACCTCTTGCCGGTAAATGTCTTATTGCTACAGCTGAAATTGGCGGACAAACCTATATGGCGATTGTCGCAAACTGTGAAAGCGAAGATGACCGTTATTCATCTGTTATAAAATTATTTGAGTCTTTTTCCTCTAAATGACAAACTTCTCTGTTTAAAGGTGATAAACTTCTCTTACAAAAAAGTAAAGGAGTTTAATTATGCTTTGCCGAAACTGCAATCACAATTTAAGCGGCGAAGAGGACTTTTGTCCCCACTGCGGAGTTCCACAAAAGCTTACAGACGTTTCAAGCTCAACAGCAGAAAAATCACAGGAAGAAGAACGGCTCCCTTCCGGGGAACAAAAAAGCTCTATATTTCAAACCGAACCCGTCTATATTTATACTGACCCGCCAAAAGAAAAAGAAAAGAAAAAGCCAAAGGCGGCAGTCGCATTTGTTTCGCTGTTCATCGTGACACTGCTTATTATCGGAGTGCTTACTCTCGGCGAATATTTTCAGCTCACACCGGCTTTTTCAGAGCTTTTTCAGCTATCTGCTTCTCAGCCCGAAACCACCGCACCCGAAGTTGTGGTTTCAGATGAATATGACAGTTCTCTCGGCACCGTCGCCCCTGATATCAACTTCAGGAGTACTCTCTGCACCGTAACAAGCGAAAAGGGGCTCCCTCTTCGTAAAGGGCCTGATAATGCATATGCCGTCATAGATGCAATTGCTTACGGTACCAATTTGCAGGTAATAGGAAAAAGCCTCGACAATGATTTATGGGGTTATGTGTACATTCCCTCTATGGATATTTACGGCTGGCTTTTATGCTCTTATCTTGCAGAAGTCTCTGCGCTTTCTGCGCCTGAAACAACAAAGACAACAACTGAAGAAAAGCCCGTAACTCAAAGCAAACCCGTTTCCGACAAAACGCCTGAAGAAACTGCACAGTACTTTGCGACTGTCACAGCAGAAAAGGGTCTTTACTTAAGAATAGGCCCCGGAGTAAACTATGAGGCCATATCTGTTATTCCCCACGGCAAAACCGTTACAGTAATCAAAAAGCACAAAGAAGACAGTTCGTGGCTTTTAGTAAGCGTCGACGATGTTACCGGATATATGAATAAAGCCTATCTCACAGAAAAATCAGTATAATCTTCACTGCGGTTTATCACCGCAGTTTTTTAGTTTATTTAAAGTAATAATATTATTATTTGAGTGACGGTATAAGATTGAATTTATCGGTTTTATGAGTTATAATAAAAATAGTCCTTTATTCAGGAGGTAAATATATGAGACTTTTATTAGCAGAAGATGAAAAAGAATTATCAAAAGCTCTTTGTGCAATTTTAAAACATAACAACTACTCCGTAGATGCAGTTTTCAACGGTCAGGACGCCCTCGACTACGGTCTTTGTGAAAACTATGACGGTATTATCCTTGATATTATGATGCCGAAAATGAACGGTCTTGAGGTACTCAAGGAGCTTCGTGCTCAGGGTGTTTCAACTCCTGTGCTTATTCTGACAGCTAAGGCTGAAGTCGATGACAGAATACTCGGTCTCGATATGGGCGCCGATGACTATCTGACAAAGCCCTTCTCTATGGGTGAACTGCTTGCGAGAATCAGAGCTGTTACCAGAAGAAAATCCGAGTTTTCACCCAACCTGCTCACCTCAGGCAACCTCTCACTTAACAGAGAGACCTTTGAACTGAGCACTGAAACCAGCTCCATACGCCTGGGCAATAAGGAATTCCAGATGTTGGAAATGCTTATGAGCAATCCCGGCCGTCTCATTTCTACGGAACAGTTTATGGAACGAATCTGGGGCTACGAGACAGAAGCCGAAATCAACGTTGTGTGGGTATACATCTCCTATCTTCGCAAGAAGCTTTCAAACCTCGGTGCAAAGCTCGAAATCAAAGCTGTAAGAGGTGTCGGATATACCCTTGAAGAAACTGAATAAAACCAAGGAAAGGGGAAACAGCGGCTACAGTCACTGTCAAAAAATCCGATGCTGAAAAAACTGCAGAAAAGCTTTATGGCAATCGCGATGTTTGCTCTGGCGTCCCTTGTGCTGGTACAATCATTTGCGGTTAATATCATCAACATATATCAGACGGATATGGATATCCGCGGCATACTACGCACCATAGCCAATAACGGCGGTGTACTGCCAAACTCCTATATTGAAACAGATGAGCGTTTCAGTAACATATTCAATCCCTTCGGAGAAATGCATCTGAATATCGAAACACCTTACTCTACAAGGTATTTTGTTGTTGAGCTCAAAGATAACCTTGTAACCAAGATCTCAACTGAGCATATTGCCGCCGTTGACAATACCAAAGCCTTCGAATATGCCCACGCTGTATACAGACAGAATGAGCCCGGCTTCGGCACCATCGACATTTACAGATATTACTATACCACAGACGGACATAAGTCAATGATTATTTTCCTTGACTGGCAAAGGGACCTTGCCCGGTGTCTGGCCCTGGCTTTTATCTCGCTGTTTGTAAGCCTTATAACTATTACCGTCCTTGCAGTTATGGTTTATTGGCTGTCTAAGAAAGCTATGAAGCCTGTTGCCGC
>JAZSGK010000021.1:0-2322 GCA_045532695.1 Acutalibacteraceae bacterium | reverse complement strand
ATCGGTGGCGGACTTGCAGGTGTTGAAGCTGCTTGGCAGGTAGCTAATGCAGGCTATGAAGTTGATTTATACGAGATGAAACCCGTGAAGTTTTCACCGGCTCATCATATGTCAACTCTTGCAGAGCTTGTATGCAGTAACTCCCTTAAGGCAAAACGCCTTGAATCTGCGGCAGGTCTGCTTAAAGCGGAAATGAGAGTTTTCGGCTCTGTATGTATGGAATGTGCTGACCTTTCGGAGGTACCTGCAGGCGGTGCATTGGCAGTTGACAGAGATATTTTTTCTTCTCTCATTACCGAAAGAATAGAAAACCACCCGAGGATAAACGTTATCCACGAGGAAGTGACAAAGATACCCGAGGGCAATGTCATTGTTGCCGCAGGACCTCTCGCAAGCGAAGCCTTAAGCGATGATATTATGTCCCTTTGCGGTGACGGACTCCACTTCTTTGATGCGGCGGCACCTATTGTGACAAAGGACAGCATCGATATGGAAAACGCTTTCACAGCCTCAAGATATGAGCGTGGGGGAGAGAGTGATTATATCAACTGCCCCATGAACAAGGAAGAATATGAAAACTTCTACGACGCACTTATAAATGCCGAAAGCGCCGATTTACATTCCTTTGACAAGCGTAAGGACGTATATGAAGGCTGTATGCCAATTGAGGTTATGGCGTCAAGAGGCAAGGACACAATGCGCTTCGGTCCTCTTAAGCCTGTAGGTCTTCGTGACCCGAAAACAGGCCACAGACCCTGGGCAGTGCTTCAACTTCGTAAAGAAAACTCAGCAGGCACAATGTTCAACCTCGTAGGCTTTCAGACCAACCTTAAATTTCCTGAGCAAAAGAGAGTTTTCTCAATGATTCCTGCTCTCAAAAATGCCGAGTTTGTACGCTACGGCGTAATGCACAGAAACACCTTTATCGATTCACCGAGACTTTTAAACGGTGATTACAGCTTCAGAAAAAGAGAAAATCTTTTCTTTGCAGGCCAGATAACAGGTGTCGAAGGGTATATGGAATCAGCTTCATCGGGAATTATGGCAGGACTCAATATGGTGCGTAAGCTTCAGGGTAAAGAAACTCTGGTGCTTCCCGAAACCTCAATGATGGGTGCACTTATGAGATATATCAGCGATGAGAGTGTGAAAAACTTTCAGCCCATGGGCGCTAATTTCGGCGTACTGCCGCCAATTGAGCCCAAGATAAGAGATAAACAGGAAAGATATGCCGCCTTATCAGAAAGAGGACTTCATGACTTAAAGGAATATCTCGAAGGAAGGATATGACTATGAATTTAAGTGATTTTGAAAAGATTATAGGATACGAATTCGAAAATAAAATATATCTTGAAACTGCTCTTACCCATTCGTCATATGCCAATGAAAAGCAGCTTTCAAGAGACTGCAATGAAAGGCTGGAATTCCTCGGAGACAGCGTTCTGGGTGTAATTACGGCAGAGTACTTCTACCACAATCTTGCCCACCTTCCCGAGGGTGAAATGACAAAGAAAAGAGCTGCCTGTGCCTGTGAGAAGTCTCTTTGCGAATTCGCAAGAAAGATAGGTCTCGGCAAGTTCCTGCTTCTTGGCAGAGGTGAAGAGCATACGGGCGGAAGAAACAGAGCAAGCATTTTAGCTGATGCCTTTGAGGCTGTTATCGGTGCAATTTATCTCGACGGCGGTCTCGAGAACGCGAGAAAGTTTGTCCTCGATTTTGTCAAGGAAGCAGCCGCCAAGCAGCTTTCATTCAGAGACTATAAGACAGAGCTTCAGGAGATTATTCAGAAGAACCCTGCCGAGCATCTGACCTATGTTCTCGTCGGCGAAAGCGGCCCCGACCACGATAAGCGCTTTGAGGTTGAGGTCAGACTCAACAGCAACGTTATGGGCTGCGGCATCGGCAAAAGCAAGAAGCTTGCAGAGCAGGAAGCAGCGAGACAGGCTCTCGAGCTTATGGGTATAAAATGTTGAAGCATATAAATGTGGCCTTGTTTGTGCCCGATGAAGGTTGTCCTCACAGATGCAGCTTCTGCAATCAGAAGACTATATCGGGCAAGACGAAAAGGCTTGAAATAAAGGACATAGACTCAGCCGTGGAAACGGCTCTTATGAGCGCCGATTGTAATAAAGGTGAAATCGCATTTTTCGGTGGTAGCTTTACTGCAATCGACAGGGAGTATATGATATCGCTTCTTGAAAGAGCGAAGATGTATATTGACAAAGGTCTCTTTGCAGGTATCAGAATTTCCACAAGACCCGACTGCATAAGTGAAGAGATACTTGATATTCTGAAGTGCTACGGCGTCACATCTGTAGAGCT
>JAZSGK010000004.1:0-5355 GCA_045532695.1 Acutalibacteraceae bacterium | reverse complement strand
GCTGATAATGTCGATATTATAATAGATCTCTTCATTAAGGCACTTGTGGCGTTTCTCTATATAAACCTGTCTTTCGAGCATTGTTGCCTGAGATTTACTGCAGAGAGTGCCTATCTTTTTGATAAGCTCCTTGGTCTTTTTCGGCGTGATGAAATTAGCCGCCTGAACAGCATCTATGAGAAGTCTTAGTTCAGGAAGCTCGAAGTCTCTTGTGCATATACAGTAGCCGGGCTTGGGGTTTCTCACAGATATGATATCAACACCGGACTCTTTAAGGGTCTTCACGTCGGAATAAATTGACTTTCGTTCGCAGGTTATGCCTTTATTTTCAAGCATATCGCTTATTTCGTCAACACTTATGGGGTGCTCCTCGTCGCTGTTTTCTTCGAGAAAGCTTTTTATATAAAGGAGTTTCATTTTTGTGTAGCCTCTGTCAGCCATAAAATCACCTCGTTTGTAGTAGTAAGCAGGAAAATAACAGCGTCTTTTTGGTTACTTTTTGGGCGACAGCAAAAAGTAACGCCCCGCGGCGAGCAATGAAAATATAATATATATCCTCGCCGGACAGGCATTATTTTTCCTATCACGGAAAAACAATCAAAAATGCGATAATTTTCTTCACTATAACTTCCAAGAGCCCCGTTTTACGAGGCTCCTGATTTTTATTAATAAGTCATTTTAGCGTTGAGCTCTCTGATAACATCCTCGTCAATCTTAACAAGCTCACGGTCATAGGAAAGAATACCGTTTACCTCAAATTCAACGTCGGAAACCTGGGTGTATACTGTAGCGCTCAGGCCCTTTTTGATATTGGGAATAATCTGCTTTTCATGGAGATTCTTATAAGCATTTGTAAGAGCAACCTTGTTGGCATACATCTGATAGCCGAAGCTCTTTTCCCAGTTCCATACGTGGTTTCTTATCTTCTGGCTGTATCCGCCATACTCGCTGAGTACAATAGGTCTGCCGTCATACTTGGGAAGAATAACGGGAAGAATATACTTATGCATACTTCTGAAGTCGCAGCCCTTCTGATCGTACCAGCCGCTTGCGTGGTCAACAAAACGTGAGGGATCTGCTTCCTTGATAGCATCGCCGATACGCTTGGCATCAAACTGTCCCCAGCCCTCATTGAAGGGTACCCAGCAGCAGATTGAAGTATAGTTATAAAGACAATCAATCATCTCAAAGAGTTCTTCCTCAAACTGGAGTCTCCATTCAATTCTGTCTCTGTTGAAGATTTTGTATGCGTTATCTTTCTTTGTAAGGTTAACTAAGGGATTAAGTACACCGTAAACATTGGGAAGTACACCTGCATGGAAAACATTGAGTGCCTTACCGCCGCTTACCATATCCTGCCATACGAGCATTCCCAGTCTGTCGCAGTGATAGTACCATCTTGCAGGCTCTACCTTAATGTGCTTACGAAGCATATTGAAGCCTAAATCCTTCATCTTCTCGATGTCATAAATCATAGCTTCATCGGTGGGAGGTGTCATACCGCCGTCTGACCAGTAGCCCTGGTCAAGAAGACCCTTCTGAAAATAAGGCTCATTGTTGAGGAAGAGTCTGTTATAGCCTTCGTGCTCACCGATGCTGTATTTTCTCATACCGAAGTAGCCCTTGATTGAGTCGGAAACTTCACCGCCGACTGAAAGCTCAAGTACAAAATCGTAAAGGAAAGGACATTCGGGGCTCCAGAGCTTCATATCGGGAACTGAGATTTTATCGTCCTTTGAGATTTCCTTTTCAGCTACTACTGTTTCACCGTCATAAATCTTAATCTTAAGGTCGCCCTCGCCTATGATATCTGTCTTGATTGCGATAACACCTGTGTCGATATCGGGAGTTGCCTTATAAGAAGCGATATAGTTTTCGCTTACTGCTTCCATCCATACTGTCTGCCAGATACCTGAGGTTGAGGTGTACCAGAAGCCGTGGGACTCACTTGCCTGCTTACCTCTGTTCTGCCAGCCCTCATCTGTGGGATCATATACTCTTACAACGAGCTCGTTTTCGCCGTCGGTAAGTGCATCTGTAATATCAATGGAGAAAGGACAGTAACCGCCTGTGTGACCGCCAACCTCTTTTTTATTGATGTATACCTTACATTCCCAGTCAACAGCACCGAAATGAAGAAGTGTTCTCTTACCCTTGAATGAGTCGGGAAGAGTTATCTTTTTTCTGTACCATAAGAGTTCATCGTCATCTACTCTCTTGCATACGCCTGAAAGGCAGCTTTCAACTGCAAAGGGTACTCTGATTTCGTCTTTATATTCGTCGCACCACTCTTCGTCATCGTCAGTGATTGCGAAATCGAACATACCGTTGAGGTTAACCCAGTTTTCTCTTACCATCTGGGGTCTGGGATATTCGGGGAGAGGTAAGTCACACATTGCCTCGTCTGCCCAGCGTGTTTTTAATGTCATCATAATATATTTCCTCCAAAAATTTTTACTTACTTAAGATATGCTGTGCTTACCCAACCTGTATAGCCGTAGGTTGTATCCTGAACATATACCCAGCCTGATACACCTGACTTATAGCCGATAACCTTGACAGGATAGCTGATAGGTACAAGACCGACAACATCATAGGTTGTTGCAGGGCCTTTTCTCACATTGAGGCCGTTGGTTGTGTATTTGATTTCAGCAGTAGCATATTTCTTATCGGGTGTTACTGTGCCCTTCTGTACTACGGCTTCGCTCTGAGGTCTTGTATCAGAAACATAGCTTGAGCTTACCCAGCCATAAACGCCGTAACGGTTACTCTTGATGTAGAAGAAACCGTTTTCCTTAGCCAGTACAACAACATCAGCGCCCTTTGAAAGGTAAAGCACTCTGTCCGATGAAGCCGAAGGCTTGCTTCTGAGGTTGACGCCCTCTGCAGTTACATAGCCTGTGTAGCTCTTTGAAAGGTAAGATGCAGGCTTTTTGACTGTTACATCATTGATGCCGAATTTATCTGTTGTTGTGGGCTTTGTTGTAGCAGGTTTAGTTGTAGCCGGCTTGGTTGTTGCAGGTTTTGTAGTTATAACCGGCTTAGTGGTAGTAGGTCTGGTTGTTGTGGGAGCCTTAGTGGTGGTAGGCTTGGTTGTTGTGGGAGCCTTTGTTGTAGTGGGCTTGGTAGTTGTCGGCTTTGTTGTAGTCGGCTTTGTTGTTGGCTCAGTAGCAGGCTCGGTTGTTGTTTCTTCGGTAGTGCTTTCTGTTGTGTCTTCTTCTGTGGTACTCTCGGTTGTATCTTCTTCAGAAGTACTGTCCTCAGTGCCCGGCACTACATAAGGATGAACTTTGCCGTCATTGTCATAATAGTAATAGTTTCCGTCTTTGTCCTTATAGATCTTTTTGCCGTTTTCGCCTATGAATTCCTCAGGTCTGCTTTCAGTCCATTCAGCTTCTGTTGTCGAGGTTGACTCTGTTGTGGTAGTATCATTTCCGAAAAGTTGACCGAGTACGGGTATCTTGTTATTCTTAACAGCATAAACGCAAGCGAAAAGCACCAGTACAACCGCAACGGCAATTCCTAAAACGCCTTCGATTTTTATGCCGTCAACACCTTTTTTCTTTGCCTTTTTGGGTTTCTGTTTAGCTTCTTTCTTATCGGGAGAGATTTTTTCCAAGTTTTCCTTAGCCTGCTTTTTCTTGCGAAGCTCTTCGTTTTTGGGTGCAGTCTTGTTTACCTCGATAAGCTCGGGAGCCTTCTCGGGGCCTGCATAGATAACATTCATTTCAGGAACTCTGATATCAAGAGGCTCTGTCTCTGCTTCCTCAGCCTCTTCCTGAGCCTTTATATCCTCTGAGGAATAGGAGTATATATCCTCTGCAGTTTCCTCTTCGTTCGTTTCTTCGTCAGCTGCCACAGTGACTTCTTCGGCTGTTTCTTCTGCCGGCGCTTCAGCTTCTTCTGAGACCTCTTGCGCCGTCTCTTCAACGGTTTCTTCAGGGATCTCTTCCTGAACTTCTTCAACCTTTGCTTCCTCATGCTTTACGGAATGGTCGGGTAATTCTATATGCTCAGGAGCCTTGATAGGCTCTGCCACATAGTCCTCAAATTCGGGAAGGCTCATAACAAACTCCACCTTTTCCTCTGTGGGGTCTGCTTCAAGCTCTTTGGCTGTCTCTGTAGTTGCAGCTTTCTTCTTTTCTTTATCTATGTTGCTCTTGAAAACGTTATATACAGACTCAACAACAGCATCGTTTTCCTGTGTAGCTTCATTTTCTTCACCTAAAGAGATAATCATACCGCAATTAGGACAGAACTGAGCACCGTTTTCAAGCTCGTTACCGCAAAAACCGCATTTCATAAATGTTTCACTCCCATATATTTTCATCAATTTCCTTAAGTATTATAGTTATACCTATAGATATTACTATATTATCATAACCTTATCATTTTTTCAAGGGTAAATACAGGATTAAAAAGAAGTTTTTATAAAGAAAAGTCAGGCTTTTCACCTGACCTTCAAATGTCTGCGGACACTGCCTGTTCCTTTATCCTTGTGACCTTCCATATGCCGTTTTCCTTTTTCAGCTTCCAGTAAGCAAGA
This sequence comes from Acutalibacteraceae bacterium, assembly GCA_045532695.1. Lineage (GTDB taxonomy): Bacteria > Bacillota > Clostridia > Oscillospirales > Acutalibacteraceae > UBA6857. The sequence continues at coordinate 809 of JAZSGK010000004.1, read as the reverse complement.
TATGCGCCCTCGTCTATTGTTCCGCCGTTTTCATCATAGGTTGTTTTACTGTATTCTACCCATATATAGCCGTTGCTGAAAGTGAAGTCTGCGGTGATAAAATTTATATCCGCCTCTACTTTTGCAATCTCCTTTTCGGTGAGGCTGTATTTTACAGCATAGGTTTCCAGCTTATCTGCATTGGGCGGTATATCGCCTGCAGTATCCGTCATTATTTCGTGAGCAAGGTTAATCACGCTTTGCGCCATAATCCTGTCGCTGTCCGAGGGTTTCTTTTCGATAGTAGAATAGTAGGGTATAAAGCCGTATTTATAGTCTTCGTATTTTTCGTAATATTCTGAGTTGCCTCTGAGTATCGACATAAGAGCAAAGCCCGATAGAAACAGTATTACAACTGCAAGAATAAGCTTTCGTTTCATAAAGTAAAAACTCCTTTCCTCCTGCGGTGTAATCACAGTATAAAAGAGGAAAGAAGCCTTGTCAACGAAAGTAAAATATTTGTAAGAAAACCTTAAGAAACTAAGGAATTCTGTAATTTTTTATCTCTTGGGGAGCTTGATAACCTTACATATTTTCTCAAGGAAGAGCATCATAAATACAATCTGCAATACGCCCATAACTATGCACTGCGGCACTCTTGAGAGCATAATGGGCATAAACTCACTGCCCATAAGAAAAGCATTCCAATAGCTGTTTAAAAGAAGTGAACAGCAGATCTGAGATGTGATAACACTTAAAATGATTCGTACCGCGCCGCCCTTTCTGGCAAGGTACACACCGTAGATAAGGCCCGATATAGCTGCCGTAAG
>JAZSGK010000001.1:0-10990 GCA_045532695.1 Acutalibacteraceae bacterium | reverse complement strand
TCTGATAGCTGAAGCGTGGTTGATGGGAGCAGGTACGAGATAAACGTTATCGTCGATAATTTCAGCACCGTACTGAACATTTTCCGAAACAGCAACAACTGCTCTGTGAGAAATAACAACGCCCTTTGATTTGCCGGTTGTACCTGTTGTAAAGAGAATATCGCAGGTCATTTCCTTTGTGGGAAAGCTGAATGTAAGACCTTCCTCATAGTTGTCCTCACCTATTTCTCTTACCTTGTCTGTGTCAACGCTTACGAAGTCGCCTTCGGCATCGGTATTTGAAATTACCATTGCAGCACCAAGCTGAGAAGCAACGTCCTCAAGGCCCTTTACACCGATAGACTTTTCAAGGGGCACATGCACATTACCTGTAAGCTGAATAGCAAAGCAGGAAACTGCAAACCAGATGTCGGAATCTGACTTTACGATAATTCTTGATCCCTTTTCAAAGCCGAAGGAATTTATATAATTTGCAAAGCCCTGAATTTCTTTCCAAAGCTGGGCATAGGAAATCTCTTTATCATTAGCAATAACTGCCGCCCTGTACGGTCTTTCTTCGGCAAATTTTGCAACTGCAGAAACTATTGAATCCATTGTTTTAACCTCCCTGTAATTTTTACAACTGTATATTATATAGGTTTATTGTGTCGATTTTATTAAATCTATCTAAAATGTGAATGTTTTCTAAAAGTTTTTCCTGATTTTCTTTTGAAAGAAGTCCCTCACTGCAGGCGGAAAGCTTTTCTTCAAGGTCGGACCACGTCAGAGGATTAGCTGCATCACCGAGAGGTATGAGTACAGTTTTTTCAAGTACACTGCCGCTCTCGGTAGTCACTACTACTCTTGAACCCCTTATTCCTTTATCTCTGTCTTCCATAGAGGAATCGACTATCAGTTCGATACTGCCGATTACTCTGAGAAGCTCTTCATCCATAGCTGAAATATCAAGGTCTCCTAAATTGAAGTGTCCCTTCAAGAGCGCAACGGCAAGAGAATAATGCACTGAAAATTTCGCATCGTCAGAAACTCTGGGCACTTTTATCTGTCCTGCAATGTCAATAGCATTTTTGTATATATATACCTTGACATCTTTTATTTTGTCGCCTTCTGCTATTCTCTTTCTTATATCGAGTACACATTCGATACCGCAGTGAGTATGGCGGCATGAGGGATAAGGCTTCATATAGCTCTCGCATATCGTGAAGGTCTCACCGAGGCCCTCGGTAATCATTTTCTCGTCCACCTCATCACTCATAGCGTGGAAATAGCCCTTCTTACTCTCTAAGAAATACTCTGAGCTTTTGACACCCTTAGAGATTATCTTAGCCGACAGGATACCTGTCTTAGCCGCATTGGCAGGGTTGATAGGCTTACAGCTCTGACCGCTCTCGGCGATAATAATTAGTCCGCTTGCCTGAACAGCTGAGAGAGCCATAGTGTTGTATATACCCTCTTTGTCCATACCCATAAGCTTGGCCGCAACTGCACCGCAAGCAATAGCCCCAGCAGTACCCGTAGAATGAAAGCCTCTGTGAACAAGTCCCGGCTGTACTGCCGCAGCAACTCGGTTATAAACCTCGTAGCCGACATTTATAGCAGTGATTATATCCTTGCCGCTGACATCAAGAGTCTGACAAAGAGTCAGTGCCGTAGAAATAACATGAGCACCCACGTGACCCATAGCCTTTCTGTTTCCGTCGTCCATATCGGCTCCGTGAGCCATACAGGCACTGAGGAATGCCGCATTGGCTGTGGGTATGCGCTTTGATGAATAAATAAAATCACATTCCTCTTTGCCGCCCATATCAGTTATAACATCAATAACCGCATCGTTAAAGGTACCGTTTACCCTGATACCTGCAAAAGATGCCGCATAATAGTCAGCAATATATCTTTTTGTGGTTTCGACTACCTCTTCGGGCAAATCCTCATACCTGAGATTATATACAAAATCAGAAAGTAACTCACTAAGGTGAATCATACTATGCCTTCTTTCAATTAACTTTGAATCAGATTAACTTATAGATTATAGCATAAAAATACAATTAAAGCAACCACCCGAAAGTAGTTGCTTTAATGAAAAACTCTATTATATGCTTCTTCTTATATACTTACCTCTGCCGCACTCAGCCGTAATCACGCCGTCCTTCTGAATAATTTCGCCACGACTGATTGTATACTTAGGCCAGCCCTTGAAGGTCATGCCCTCATAGATTGAAAAGTCACTGTAACCGAAGAGCTCGGGAGTGATTGTCTTTTCGAGATCGAGATCAACAATAGCAAGGTCAGCGTCTTTGCCTATTGCGATTTCTCCCTTATCCTCGAGGCCGAATACTCTTGCTGTGTTTATGCTGTTAACCTGAGAAAGTGTATGAAGAGGAATGTTTCTCTTGTGGTAGCCCTCACTGAGAAGCACGGGTAAAATCATACCGGGACCGCCAAAACCAACATATACTCCCCATATATCGTCGCCGCGTTCATACTTCTTAGCCTTGTCAACAGGCACATTATCTGTACCCATAGTCTTTACGCTGCCGTTTCTGATGCCCTCCCAGAGTGCTTCGATATCGCTCTGAGCGTGAAGGGGCGGGTTAACCTTTGCGAGAAGCCCTGCTTCGGCTTCATCTGTAAGTGTGAGATACTGGGGACAGGTTTCAAGTGTAACATTTCCGCCGAAAGCCTCTTTGAGGGTCTCGTACATTTTAACGGTACTGCCTGCAGCTGTGTGTACAACATACATATTACCGTCTACAACCTTGTTAATCCACATTGAGTCAGCAACACAGGCCGTTTCAACGAAGGTGGGTCTTGTCTTTCCGAAGTTAGCAAGTGAATACTGATCTATATCCTGTGTCTTAAGGTCTCTTTCAAGAGCACGGAAAACGTCGGGATCCTCACAGTGCACGCAAAGAAGAAGCTTAGGCGAAATCTCACGGAGCTGTTTTAAGATAAAGTACAAATCAGCCTTGTCGAGAGTGAGTGCTTCCTCCTTGGGAATATCATAGAAAAGATGTGCGATATCCTGCTTATCGAAGAAGAACTTGAATGATGTGATACCCAATTCTTCGATATAACCCTCAATCTGCTTGAGATGTACTTTTGCACAAAGACCTAAGGAAATGGCAAAGTCCACAAGAGAATTGTTTTCGCCGTCGTCGATAGCTTCCTTTACAGTCTCGAAGTAGTTACCCTTGCCTCTGTGGTAGTTGATGAGAGTTGTAAGACCGCCGACAGCCTGACGGGGTGTATCGTATCTGAAGGCGTCGCCAAGAGGCTTATAAAGGCCTAAGTGCATATGAGGGTCAATTGTACCGGGCATAACATAAAGTCCCTCAGCATCGATAACCTCTGCTTCGCCCTCATAAGAGCCGGGAGCAAGGATAGCCGAAATCTTCTCTCCGTCTATAAGCAGGTCAACCTTTTTTTCTTCGTGTTCAAATACAACTGTACCGTTTTTGATTAATTTTTTCATAACTCATTTTCCTTTTCTGTGATATTGAAAATTATATGTTACTTATCCAATGTTGACATCCGCACTGACATATTTCTTTGACACGGAAAAGCTTCCAGATTTTTATCAATATGAAGCTGATTAAATATTTGAAGCCGTTTTCATGGCAGATACAGTCACATATTTCTCTCGCTTCTTCGCTGTCAGTCCAATCGGATACTCTCCAGAAATCCTCAAGCTCCACACAAGCATTGTAATATGTGCTGTCAACACGCAGATATGCGAGAACATTATAGCCGTCAACCGTATCAATTATCAAGCGTCCGTATTTATCTTTTCTACCGTCGGGTTTACATGTTTTTTCTATCACTCTTCCGTCTTCACATACGAGGCGGTATGTAACCTCAGTCAGACTGCCTTTGCCGTTAGTTCTGTAATGCAGAAGCTCGATAAAAGAAAACGGACAGATTGTTTCTTCCCTTACGATTTCCGAGTCGAAATCCAAGTAATCAAGGGTTAAACCTTTTACATATACACTTTGATTTGTTTCTTCGTTAAAATAATCGTCTTCAAAATAAAACATAATTGCCAGCTTATCATCAATGTAGCAAAAACAGGTCTCTTCCTCTTCACATACTATTTTGTGAACTTCTTTTCTTCCGTCATAATATTCTACTTCAACATCTCTGCCGTTAAACTCATCAGCCACATAACCACCGACACTGAGTCCCCCGGGCATATCTCCTATAAGTCTGACAGACTTGACATACCCTTCTGCCATTTCCTTTTCGATTTCAAACTTATAGGTCTCATTTTGTCCTATGATTCTGTCAATCTCAACACAAACCGTAACTTTAACTGTTGATTTTCCTTCATCTACTGCTTTGAGAAAATCATCGCGGTTTATATATGTCTCTATATAATAATCATCAACACCGCAAAGCACATACTCTTCAGTAAAGTTACCTTCAGTACTCAGGGTTCTGCCGTTTGAAAAATAAAGCTTGTAATCATATCTGTAATCCTCTTCCACGGAGTAAAGAGTCAATTGATCGTAATACTCATCTCCGTTTGAGAATGCATCCTGATAATACTGTACGGATATAGGTGTATTGTCAATAAATTCAACCTTTTCCAAAGTCGGACCTACGGCAAAGCACTGTAAAGGTGCCACACTGAAAATCATAATTAATGCAAGAATGAGACTTATTGATTTTTTCATCTTCTTCATAATATTCTCTCCCTTTTCGCATTTTTTATAATATAAAAGCTCTGCATTACTGCTACAAGTATCATAGCACAAATACAGAGCCAAGTAAACCCTTGAAAGAATTTTATGAGAAATTATTTTTCCTCTTTGAGGCTGTAGAAATACTCTTTAACATAGTCACTGTCTACAACGTCGCCGTACTTCATCCATACATCGAGAAGTGCTGCCTTGTGAGAAATTGTGATACGGTCAAAGAGGCAGTCCTCAACATAACCGAGATTGTAGTTTCTTGTTACAGCGTCAACCGCAGTAGCTCTGCAGCAGCCGCTTGTTGAACCACCGACAATAATAACGGTATCAATGCCGAGCTTTACGAGATAGCTCTGAAGCGGAGTACCGTAGAAAGCGCTTGCATAGCTCTTGGGGATTATCATCTCATTAGGCAGAGGCTTTACGCACTCGAGAAGATCTGCTTCGGGTGCACCGTCAATATACTTTGTCTGATCACGCTTTGTCTTTGTTGCAAAGCTGTCAAATGCGTTGGTAGCATTCTGCACATTACGTGTATAGAAAATAGGCACACCGCATTCTCTTGCAACGTCACGAAGCGAAAGAATTTTTCTTACGCCTGTCCAGCAAGCCTCACCGCCACCTGAGGGCCATTCATCAAGCTGATCTTCAATAGGCTTGTCAGCACCGATATAATTGGGCTGAAGGTCGATGATAAGAAGAAGGGGCTTTTTGCCGAAGCCTCTTGGCTGGCCGTAGTGACCTTTTTCAATTACTATTCTGTCAACATCAGTTAAACAGTCTTCCCATACATGTTTCATAACTTTATATCTCCTTTAGTTTAATAATTACATACCAATATAAATTTTCTTGAGCTCGTCATTCGTTGCAATATCACTTGCCTTACCGCTGAGAGCTATCTTACCCTGCTGCATAGCATAGGCCGTGTTTGCCATCTTCAGTACCTGCTGAACATTCTGCTCAGTGATAAGCACACCGATGCCGCCCTTATGGATAAGCTCTATTGCATCAAACATTTTCTGAGTGGCAATAGGTGAAAGACCGATTGATGGCTCGTCAAGAATAAGGATTCTCGGTGAAGCCATAATGCTTCTTGCAATAGCCACCATCTGCTGTTGTCCGCCGCTGAGGTTACCGCAGGCCTGCTTAAGCATACTCTTGAGTTCAGGGAAAACAGAGAACACATACTCTAAATTATCTTTTTCCTTGGCTCTTGCTCTTTTGGCGTAAGCACCCATTTCGATATTTTCGATAACGCTCATCTGAGGGAAAAGCTTTCTTCCCTCGGGCACCTGAATGATACCCTTTTCAACAATTTTATCCGCACTGAGGTCTGTTATATCCTCACCGTCAAGAAATATCTTACCGCTTTTAATTGGGTTGAGCTTTGACACAGCTCTTACGAGGGTTGTTTTACCCATGCCGTTAGCACCGATAAGAGCAACTATCTCACCGTCAGCAACAGTAAGAGATACATCCTGAATAATGCTGAGATTGCCTATATTAACATATAAATTCTTTATTTCAAGCATCGTTTTCCTCCTGACTTCTGCCGAGATAAGACTCGATAACCTGAGTATTCTGTGAAACCTCTTCGGGTGTACCCTTACAGATAAGTCTGCCTGATTCGAGAACATATACCGTATCGGAAAGTGCCATAATAACGGGCATAATATGCTCGATCATAAGGATAGTCACACCCTGCTCCTTGACACTACGGATAAGCTCCACCATTTCCTGACTTTCAGTAGGTGTAAGACCTGCCATAACCTCGTCAAGAAGCAAAAGCTCCGGGTCCGTTGCAAGGGCTCTTGCCAGCTCAAGACGTCTCTGCTCACCGGTGTTGAGAGTGCCTGCGTCTATATCTTCCTTACCTGCAAGACCTGTGAAGATTATACACTGTCTTGCCTTGTCATAGGCTTCGGATTTGCTTTTGCATTTATTATAGGCTCCGACAGCAACATTTTCGAGCACACTTAAGCTACCGAAGGGCTTCGCTATCTGGAAGGTTCTGCCGATGCCCATGTGACATATAACGTGGGGCTTGAGGCTTTCTATAGCCTTGCCGTTATAGAGTATCTTACCTGAAGTTGCCTTATAGTAGCCTGTAAGACAGTTGAAAAGAGTTGTTTTACCTGCACCGTTGGCACCGATAAGACCGACTATTTCGCCCTTGTTTATTTCAAGGGAAACATCATCCACTGCCTTGTTACCGTGGAAGTATTTACATACATTCTGAACTGAAAGTAACGGCATATCAATTCCCCTTTCTCTTTCCTACATATTTTGTCATACGACCATAGATGCCGTCGGGGCAGAACATAATGAACAGCACGATAAGTATACCGTAAACTATCATATTGATACCGCTTACCATAGTGAAAAGGCTGTTGCAGATTTCCTGAAGCGGAATAATCAGAAGTGCACCTAAAAGCGGACCGTAAAGAGTACCGCTGCCGCCGATAATACAAGGTACAATAGCTTCAACAGATATGGCGCTTGCAAAAACAATTGACGGATCAATAAAGCCGTAATACTGAGCGTAGAATGTTCCTGCAAGAGCAGCGAAGAACGCCGATGAAGAAATAGCGATAAGCTTATACTTGAGGACATTTACGCCTAGAGCTGCAGCAGCTTCCTGATTAGCCTTTATAGCAACCAGATTAAGTCCTGTCTTGCTCTTTGTCATAACAGCTATAAACACAGTTGCCAGCACAACAAGTGCGAGGATTACCCAGTAATATGTCTTGTCACTTGCAAACTGATATTCTGAGGGCTTGACAAGATAGGGAATAAGTATACCGGTAGCACCTCCGAGAGAACTTGTGTTGTTTACGAGGATACGGAAAATCTCTGCAAATGCAAGTGTCGCAAGTGCAAAATAGTCATCTCTGAGCTTATATCTGAATGATAAAAATCCGATAGCCGCACCAACGAGAGAAGCAAGAAGCGCACCTAAAATCATACCTATCCAGGGACTTACGCCAAGCATAGTATAAAGTGCTGTTGAGGTATATGCGCCGATACCGAAGAAAACGGCATGACCGAATGAAAACTGACCTGCATATCCGCTCATAATGTTCCAGCTCTGACCTAAGAGAGCGGCAATGAGTACAGATATACCGATGCAGAGAATATAGAAGTCTGCGAAAAACGGAAACAGTACAGCAACTAAAATGAGCACTGCCAATGTAATACGGTTAAAATTCTTAGTGTTCACGTCTGTTACTCCTTCCGAAAAGTCCTGATGGTTTAACCAAAAGGATCAGAATAAATGCGGCATAAACAGTAAGGTCGCTCCAGCTGCCGCCGGCAATATAGCCTGTGAGAGATTCTACAACGCCTACAATAAGACCTGAAATAAGCGCACCCCAAAGATTACCCATACCGCCGAGAATTGCAATTACAAAGCACTTGAGCTGGAAGGTTTCACCGAGAGTAGGATAAATGCTGAGAATGGGAGTGAGAAGTGCTCCTGCTATACCTGTGCAAAGAGCACCGATACCGAAAGCGATGGCGTTGGTCTTTTTGATTACAACACCCATAAGCTTTGCACCCTCTTTATTCTGGGAGCAGGCTCTGATTGCCTTACCGATTCTTGTCTTATAGAGAATGAGATATATGACCGCAGTAACTACAAGCACCACTGCAAAAGCCACTAATTTTTCAGGGCTGACGGAAATGGCACCGAGCTGAATAGCACCGTCGAAATCATCAACATCGAGAGTCTTGTAGTTAGGGCTGAAAATTGCAAGAAGTCCGTTTTCGAGAATATAAGCCACACCTAAAGTAAGAAGAAGCTGATTGTGTGTAGGCGCATCGGAAATCTTATCAATAAGGAAGTGCTGAATTATATAACCTAATACGAAAAGTGTAATTGCAGCAAAAATAAGGGCGATATACGGACTGATACCAAGAGAGGTTGACACCACATAAACAGCATACATACCGACAGTCATCATAGCACCATGGGCAAAGTTTGTGATCTTCATTACACCGAAAATAAGTGAGAGTCCGAGAGCCGCCAGAGCATATACGCCGCCCATAAGGGTACCGTCAAGAAACGCCTGGAAAAACTGCATATTCATTTAGCTGTCACTCTCCTTATCAAAAATTATTTCACCCTCTGCATACTCCTTCGGGAAAACTATAACCTGCTTACCGTCCTGAATCTGAATGAGTACGCCTGCGGAGTTGATGTTTTCGCCTGCTTCGTCAAAGATGATTTCTTTCTGAGGCAGAAGATGCTCTGTCATATTCGTATCGGCTAAAGCATCTCTCAAAGCCTTGTGGTCGGTTGTACCTGCTCTTTTAAGAGCGTCGGCAATAACCATAATTGATTCATAACCGTAAATAGCACATACGGGAATTTCTTCGCCGTGTCTTTCACGGTATTCTCTGAGAAGATATTCTGTCTCCTCACTATTGGGATTGTATCTGTAGTTGATATCGAAGAAGCCGTCGGCAGCAGTACCGTAGGTATCCGTAAACTTGGCATCTGAAAAAGCACCGTTGGCAACACCGATAATTGCAGGGAATGTTATCTTTCTGTCGATAAGCTCTTTAGCCAGCATATTCTGGTCAGAATAATAGCCGACAGGAATGAGAATATCCGGGTCAAGGGACACAAGCTTTGTCACCTCAGAGCTGAGAGTTGAAGCTGTGGCACTGTAAGGCAGCATACCGATAATTTCAAGACCTGTTTCATCAATTCTTGACTCAATGTATTCGGCGATACCCGTACCGTAGTTGGAGTCTTCATATATAATTGCGACTGTCTTCATATCGTCAGTTTTGATGTAGGGAATATATTCAATGAAGTTTGAGGAGAAGCCTACTGTGCTGGGCTGAATTCTGAAGGAATACTTATAACCGTTAGTGAGAAGTGTTTCACTTGCGGCAACAGTAACAACAAAGGGTACACTGAACTTTTCAGCAGTACGGGACACAACCTGAGCTGAGCCGCTTGTATAAGTACCTGTAAGAGCGCAGACATTCATATTGATAAGCTTCTGAGCCGCTGTTGCGGCACCGCCTGCAGTACCGAGAGAGTCAACAGCCTTGAGCTCAAGCATTTTGCCGTCAATACCACCCTCAGCATTGATTCTGTCTATGGCAATTTTCTGTGAGTTTACAAAAGCCTGACCTTCATAGGCCATACTGCCCGTAAGAGGATGAATAGAGCCTATCTTAATAACATCACTGTCATCTTCCTTGTCGCAGCCTGCAAAAGAGAAAACGAGTCCTGCAACAATTAAAAGGCTGAGCATAAGACACAAAATCTTTTTCATATAATCTTCTACACTCCTTTATTTATTATCACAATAGTTTTAATCGGTTTTTTCGATAGAGATTATAACAAAAACCGATTAAATAGTCAATTAAAATTTATAAGTCAAATGTAAAAAGATTGTTACACACCTTTCACAAGAATTTCAATCAGAGCTTTCATAGGCTTGTTAATGTATTTATCCTTACGGTATATAACAGCAATTTTTCTTTTTGTTGAAACCTGTCTGATACGGTAAAAATCAAGTTCGTTCTCAAGAGTGCCGTACTTTTTATAGCTTGAAGGTAAAAGCATAACACCAAGTCCCTCTTTTACCATTGCAATAGCAGTTGAAAGCTCCGACACACAAAGTCCTATATCAGCCTCAGAACCGCTTTTTTGCTTGAGAGTATAGAAATAGTCTGTCAGAAGCTGACTATCCTGAAGTGCTATGAATTTTTCACCCTCGAGCTTTCTGAAGTCCACACTGCCGTCTTCGGATAAACCGGCAACACTGTTGCCCTTTTTGCATACAAGCATAACCTCTTCTTCTGTGACAGTTATAGTCTCAAAATCTTTGAGAGGCTCCCCCGAAGACAGAACAGTATAAGCAAAATCGATATTACCTTCAGATAAATCTTTTATTATATCCTTTGACTTATTCTCAATAAAGTTGAGACCCACCTCAGGATAACTCTCTCTGAACTTTGTAACTACACCCGGCAGAAGAAACGGTGCTCTAGAGGGAGCTATACCCATAGTAACACTGCCTGAAACACCTGAATCCGCATCGGTAATACTGTCAAGAGTCTGAGTATAGATGTCGAGAATTTTTCTTGCACCCTTGATGTAAAGCTGTCCGTATTGAGTAAGTGTAAGGGAGGCTGTTGTTCTGTCAAAGAGACTCACGCCTATTTCCTTTTCCAGCTTCTGTATCTGCTGACTCAGAGTTGACTGAGATATATTGAGCTTTGCCGCCGCCTGAGAGAAGTTCATACACTCTGCGAGAGCAAGAACATATTCGAACCGT
>JAZSGK010000076.1:0-5783 GCA_045532695.1 Acutalibacteraceae bacterium | reverse complement strand
GCTGATATTTAATTTATCTTACTATGAAAAAGCATCAGCAATAGGTCAAAAATCATACTATATAATCCAAAAGCAATTATCATCGACCACAACATATTGTATGATTTTTTTGAAATTTGCTCTGTATTCGATGGAAATTTTCAGAACGATCTAATGTATTATCCAAGAAAACTAACGAATAAAAGGCATTTTTAACACTAAAAGAAAAGCACGACCTACCATCTGTAAGTCGTGCTTTTCTCAATAATTCAATTTAACTATATATCAGTTCATTACACACAATCTCTCTTGCTCGTTGCTGAATATTGCCCATCCTCTGTACCCACTCAAGTTGGTCATGCTCTTTTAGTTGCTCTGTAACGCCTTCTTTTTCTTTCATCTGCTCAATCAGAAGGCCGTACATTTCATTTGCCTGACGGTCAATATCTGCAAGGTAAGGCCAAAGCGTGCATTTGGTTACCATCAGCATAAACAAACCTCGCTTGGTGTGCTCAAGGTAGTTTTTGTGCATCATTCCCCATTTGCCTACAATTATATTTGCTTGTTCTGGCGGTAGGATAATGTTCGGAATTTTAAAGTCGCCAACCTGTCGATAAGTTATCTTGATTTTGTTTTCCATAGTTCTGTCCTCCTTATTTTTCATACGTATCAATGAGTTTTAAAAGTAATTCGTCAACATCCTCGGTGGGTAAATCCTCCGCCAAGAGCATATTGCGAAACTCATTCATTCCGTTGATAAGTAAATTGCATTCGAAGCTGTCAAGTTTAAGTTGATTTTCTTACGAAACATAAAATTTTACCTCCTTGTATTTTGTAATTACATTGTACAAGGAGGCTCGACTTTTGTCGAATGTGTGAGATTATTATTTTACAAAAGTATCATATGCAAATCTTGCACCAAATCTGAAACCCGAAATAAAGCTGTCAGAATTACTTGTTGTTGAAAATTCAATATAAGCACTGACATAGTTTTGAAACAGCTCCTTATCTTCACCGTCCAATCTTGCAGTAAGCTGTTCTTCTTTCTCTGCGAGGTTGCTCAGCTTCTTTTTGAGTTTAGGAGTTAATTCCGAATTTACCTCCTGTGGCTCAAGGTTTCCGTAGAATAATTCTTCAATTATATTTGACACTATGTATTCCTCTATGTTACTCTGTTTTTAACTCAAATATGACTTTGGCTGCTGAATATATAATGTCTGTGCCGGGTTTACTTGTATTTAGTAAATCCCTTATGAGCACCCGCACCATAACTCAGCAGCCCGAAAACTGCTGAGTTGTTTTTTTCGCTTCCCTACGATATTTAACAAAATAAACTTGACTTAAAAATCCTGTAGTATATAATATACTTGTATATTATTTTAAAGGAGCTAAAAGTATGAACAAGCAGTATACTGTTAAGTACAAATACGGCAACGAGATTGTCACTTCTACTGAAAAAGAAAATGACTTCTACCGTCTTGAAATTGAAGATACCGACGGCAGATACTCCGTTACCCTGGTACCAAAAAAGAACTTCGAATTGGTTGACTTCTATGCTGAAATGCCCTTTACATTCAAAAAAGGCGACAAGTTCTTCGGCGCAGGCTATCAGTCCTGGACAAAAACAAAGGAATGGACTGCTGATGAAATTATGCCCGGTACCATCAAGCTTTCGAACATTTCCGAATTCACCAAGGACCTTGCAAGAAAGACAAGTGACGAATGGATTGTCAAGTATTCATACAAGCCCGGCGAATTCCACAGCCACTGCTATACATATATAAAAAGCGGCGATAACGTAAAGCTCTGGGGTTCACTCAGCGAAAAAACAGGCTACACTATCTTCAAGGTTAAAATGCAGGAAAACAAATTCTATTTCTGCAAGGACCTTCTGGGTAAGATAGTTTCCGAGCCTCTTAAGATTTTTGACGTTGTTTACTTTGAAGGCGATTACGAAGAGGTCTTCGACAAGTACTTTGCTATGTGGAAAATGCCCGAAACAAGATTCGGTATGATGAGCGGTTATACCTCATGGTACAACTACTTCCAGAATATCACAGAGGATATTATTATCCGTGATCTGAACGGTCTTGATCCTTATAAAGATCAGGTCAACATTTTCCAGATTGATGACGGCTACGAGACCTTCATCGGTGACTGGCTCGATCCCAACCCTGCAAAGTTCCCCAAGGGTATGAAGTATATTGCAGACGAAATCCACAAGAAGGGCTATAAGGCTGGTATCTGGCTTGCTCCCTTTAACTGTCAGAAGATTTCACGTATGGCTAAGGAGCATCCCGATTGGCTCATCAAGCACGAAAACGGTAAGCCTATGGTTGGCTGTATCGCATGGGGCGGTGCTTATACCTTCGATATCTATAATGAAGAAGTAAGAGAATACCTCAGACATGTATTCGATGTTGTCCTCAACGAGTGGGGCTACGATATGGTTAAGCTGGACTTCCTTTACAGCCAGTGCATCAAGCCACGTCACGGCAAGAGCCGCGGTGAAATTATGTGCGACGCTATGGAATTCCTTCGTGAATGTGTAGGCGACAAGCTCTTCCTCGGTTGCGGTGTACCTATGGGTCCTGCTCTTGGTATCTGCGATGCCTGCAGAATCAGCTGTGACGTAGACCTCTCCTACAAGGGCAAGTTCTACAGCCGTATTCAGGTAAGTAACGAAATGCTGAGTGCAAGAAGTGCTATCAATAACTCAATTTTCCGCCGTCACCTTAACGGCAGAGTATGGATGAATGACCCTGATGTATTCTTCCTGAGAAAGAACAATCTTACCTTTACAGACGAGCAGAAGTATCTCCTCGGTAAGATCAACAACCTTTGCGGTAATGTTCTTTTCGTATCGGATAACGCAGGTGACTATGATAAGGTTGCTTCAAATCTCGTTAAGAAGTTCTTTAATAAGACTGACGAGAAAATCATTTCGGCAGGGTACCTCAACAAGTCTGATATCAAGCTTGTAACTGAAAAAGACGGCAAGCAGGAAACCTTTATCTTCAACCTTGACAAGGGTCAGATTCTCTCAGACAAAAGCTGGAAAAAATATTTCGTATAATATAAGCGGGAGAAGTGCCAATGAAAATCTCAGGACTTCAGAAGCTTACACTTCTTGACTATCCCGGCAAAATGGCCTGCACAGTTTTCACATACGGCTGTAATTTCCGCTGCGGATTCTGTCACAATGCCCTGCTGGTAACTGAAGAAAACAGCGACAGCATAAGCGAAGACGAGTTTTTCTCATTCCTCAGAAAGCGTCAGGGCATTCTTGAGGGTGTATGCATAAGCGGTGGCGAACCGACACTGCAAAGTGATTTAGCTGAATTTATTGAAAAAGTAAAGTCTCTCGGCTATTCGGTAAAGCTCGACACCAACGGCTCAAGGCCCCATATCCTCAAATCACTCATTGAGAAAAAGCTCATTGACTATGTGGCTATGGATATAAAAAACTCCATAGAAAAATACAGTATGACCTGCGGCTGTGAGGTTGATGTTTCCGCCATAAAGGAAAGCGTTTCTATTATAATAGAAAGCGGTATCGGCCACGAATTCCGTACAACCACTGTCAAGGAGTATCATTCAGCCGAGGATCTCCTTTCAATTGCAGAGTGGCTGAAAGGCGACAGCAAATATTTTCTTCAGCATTTTGAAGACAGCGGCAATCTTATCGGTGAGGATCTTTCACCTCTCAGCAAGGAAGAAATGCTTTCATTTGCCGACAGCATCAGAAATAAATTGCCTAATGTCGCCGTTCGTGGCGTATAAACACAATATCTAGTAAAAAAATTGTGTTTAGCAAAAAAATAAATACAATAACTTGTATTTTAGCTATTGACAATGCATATCTTTAATGCTATAATCGTGGAGCACCACAAAATATGGTGCTCCACGATTTGTTCTATAACAATATATTCTAAAAATTAAACTAAAGAAAGAGGAGAGATGAAAAAATGTACAATGTATTAAAACGTACCGGTAAAATCGTTGATTTTGACCTCAGCAAAATCAATCAGGCCATCACACTTGCATTTGAAGCTCAGGGCAGAGAGTTCAATCCCGATATGATTGACTTCCTTGCTTTAAAGGTTACTGCAGACTTTGAGCCGAAAATCAAAGACCACCATGTTGCTGTTGAAGATATTCAGGACAGCGTAGAAAATGTTCTTGTTCAGGCAGGCTATTCAGATGTTGCAAAGGCATATATCCTTTATCGCCGTCAGCACGAAAAGCTCCGTGACATCAAGGGCACAGTTCTTGACTATAAGGAAATCGTTGACAACTACGTAAATATCAACGACTGGCGTGTTAAGGAAAACTCCACTGTTACATATTCAGTCGGCGGTCTTATTCTCAACAACTCAGGTGCTATCACAGCTAACTACTGGCTTTCAGAGGTTTACGATGACGAAATCGCAAACGCTCACAGAAATGCTGATATCCACATTCACGACCTTTCAATGCTTACCGGCTACTGCGCAGGCTGGTCACTCAAGCAGCTTATCCAGGAAGGCCTCGGCGGTGTACCCGGAAAAATCACATCAGCTCCCGCAAAGCACCTTTCAACCCTCTGCAACCAGATGGTAAACTTCCTCGGTATTATGCAGAATGAATGGGCAGGCGCTCAGGCTTTCTCATCATTTGATACATATCTCGCTCCCTTTGTTAAGGTAGATAACCTCGACTACCGCACAGTTAAAAAGTGCATCGAAAGTTTCATCTACGGTGTAAATACCCCCTCACGTTGGGGTACTCAGGCACCCTTCAGCAACATCACTCTTGACTGGACAGTACCTAATGACCTTGCAGAGCTCAATGCTATCGTCGGCGGCAAGGAAATGGACTTCAAATATAAAGACTGTAAGAAAGAAATGGATATGGTAAACCGCGCTTTCATCGAAACAATGATTGAAGGCGACGCCAACGGCAGAGGCTTCCAGTATCCCATACCTACATATTCAATCACCCGCGACTTCGACTGGTCAGAGACAGATAACAACAAGCTTCTCTTCGAAATGACAGCTAAGTACGGTACTCCCTACTTCTCAAACTACATCAACTCCGATATGGAGCCCAGTGATGTACGTTCAATGTGCTGCAGACTTCGTCTTGACCTTCGTGAGCTCCGTAAGAAGTCAGGCGGCTTCTTTGGCAGCGGTGAAAGCACAGGCTCAGTAGGCGTTGTTACTATCAATATGCCCAGAATCGCTTACCTTGCTAAGGACGAGGCTGACTTCTACAAGCGTCTTGACAAGCTTATGGACATCTCGGCACGTTCACTTTCAATCAAGCGTAAGGTTATCACACATCTCCTCGATGCAGGTCTTTATCCCTACACCAAGAGATATCTCGGCACATTCGCTAACCACTTCTCAACAATCGGTCTTGTAGGTATGAACGAAGCTGCTCTCAACGCAAACTGGCTCAGATGCAACCTTACAGATGACAGAGCTCAGCAGTTTGCAAAGGATGTTCTCAACCATATGAGAAACCGTCTCTCCGACTATCAGGAAATGTACGGTGACCTCTATAACCTTGAGGCTACTCCTGCAGAAAGCACAAGCTACCGTCTTGCTAAGCACGACCTCAAGCACTACCCCGAAATCATTACTGCTTCCGACGCAAAGAAAGGCGAGGCTCCTTACTACACCAACTCCTCACACCTTCCCGTTGGCTACACAGACGATATTTTCGAAGCTCTCGACAAACAGGATGAGCTCCACACTCTTTACACCTCAGGTACTGTATTCCATGCTTACCTCGGTGAAAAGCTTCCCGACTGGAAGAGT
>JAZSGK010000063.1:0-8191 GCA_045532695.1 Acutalibacteraceae bacterium | reverse complement strand
TTCGGTTTTAGCCGAGTATACCGCCTGTCCAACCAAAGAGAAGATTCATAAAGCTGTCCATAGCATCAATGAACTTCTGGAAAAGAGTAGCAATTGAATTCTTAAGATTGTTGAAGAAGCTGGGAGCGAAGTTGTTGTAAGTGTTTTCAGTAAGAGTGCTGAGATGGAAGGTGAAAACATCAATCATTGTAAACTCACCAAGGAAGAGAGTTTTGAGAACCTTTTGTGTAGCCTCAATATCCTTTGGCTTGGAGTTGGTACTGCTCTTGTAGTTAGCCTTGAGACCGGCTATGATGTCACTGATGAAATTCTCAATCATAACCTTATTATCACCGTAAACTCTGTTAAGCTCAAGCCAGCAAAGGAAGTAAAGATGAAGCTCGTCTATATCTGCAGCGTTTACTATTCTGACAGTGGGAAGAGGAACGAAGCCGAACTTCTTGGCATTTGTCTCACCTGCATCAACTCTTTTTACATAGAGGCAGTCAGCGATGAAATTGATAAGACCGTCTACAGTAGTAAGCTCTGCACCTGTATATCTGTCAAGAGCGGGGTATCTGGAGTCAGTTGACTTTGCAGCCATTGAGGGATACTTCTGAATGAAGAGAGCCTCAATTGCTCTCTGATATGAGTAGCTGTAGCTCTTAGATAAAAGCTGAATGAGCTGTTCAACATAGACAACAGGATTTTCATAGAACTCTCTGAACATATCGGTGAGAATTCTCGCACCCATATATACGCCCTTTTCTGTTTCAACATTGAGAAGTACGTCTTCAGTGACATTTACACCAAGAGCCTTCATAATGTCCTTTACATTGAAGGTGTTTACATTACACCAGTTATTCTGAAGAATATCGTCAAGACCTGAGACTTCTGTTACCTTAGCAAAGAAATCGTAAGCGTCCATCTTCTTGTTATCAGTGAAAATAACTGCATTTTCCTCAAGCTCAACAAAGTTGGGATAAACAAGATTGCCTATAAAGTTTGCAATTATGATCGCATTCTTGTTAGCTGTTTCTGTATCCTTGAAGAGAGCATCGTTTTTCCATGTCTTACTGATTGTATTGATAATCTGATTGTTTGCATTAGCTCTGATAAGTGAGAATGAGCCCTTTGAGAAATCGTAGTAATAGTTATAGTGAATCTCATCTCTGTTGGTATAGTCGTTATGTATAACTACTCTTTCCTCAATAATATCAGCAAAGATTTCCTTGTCGACATCCTTCTGATCATATGAATAGCGGTAGCCGTTGAGCACCTCAGCACAGGCGTCATAAGCACCCTTCATAGCGCAGGTTGAATATCTGTGTTCTGTTTCAGCCTGAGCAACCTCAGTCTCATGGATATGAGGATCAGTTTCAAGCTTATAGTTGATAAAATTCCAGAAGAATGTGCTCTTATCCTTGCTGTAAAGGAAATCGAAATCCACACCGAACATCTTGTCATCGGCATTTTCAGTAATAAAGCTGTCAAAGTTATCCTTTGTCAGTTTCTGGCCGTTGGCAGCAAGCTTATTTACACTGCTGTAGCCGAGTTCATTTATTGAATAAGCGAAGGAGGTATTTTTATTTGCAGCTATAGGGTCAATAACCTTACCTACAATATCCTCGTGACCGCCTGTACCGTCGGGACGGTATAAGAAGTCCTCCTCACCTTTAGCAGACACTGATAAGCACACAGCAAAGCTTGAAAATACCATCAGGACTGTAAGAACCAAACATAATAATTTTTTCATTTTAAACAAGCTCCTTCGTTAAAGAATATAGTTTGCCATTTTTTTACCTTTACAGTTTATCACCAAAAGGCAATTAAGTCAATATAATGTTTCGTCAGTTAACAATTTTTTTCATTAGTTTTCACATATTTTACTCTTACTTATAGGTTAAATCGACTAATTTTCGACATTTAACATTTTTTATTTGACGAAACTCTTTTCATATGGTAGAATATATTTATTATTGCTCTTAAAGGAGGAGAAATATGTCAACTCAACTCAACAAAAAATACGGACTCATGACAGCTATATGCACAGTTGTCGGCACCGTAATCGGCTCCGGTGTTTTCTTCAAAGCCGAAAAAATTCTCACAGAAACAGGCGGTAATCTCCCTGTAGGTATCCTGTCATGGATACTCGGCGGTCTCATTATGGTAATATGTGCTTACGCCTTCTCGGTTCTTGCAACAAAGCACGAAAAGGTCAGCGGTATCGTTGACTATGCTGAGGCAATGTGCGGCAAGAAATATGCATACTTCATGGGCTGGTTCCTGGCTGTTCTCTACTACCCCACCCTTACATCGGTTCTGGCATGGGTAAGTGCAAGATACCTCTGTGTATTCATCAACAGCTTCCTTCCCCAGGAAGCACAGCTCAGCATTGCCGGTCCTCAGTGTATGACAATAGCAGGTTTCCTGCTCATCACTATCTTTGCTCTTAACTCTCTTGCTCCCAAAATTGCAGGTAAGTTCCAGATTTCCGCAACCTTCATCAAGCTTATCCCTCTTTTCCTTATGGCTATTATCGGTACCATCAAGGGTCTGACAGGCGATCAGCTTCTCATTCAGAACTTTATGAATGTTGTTAACGAAGATATTTCAACCTCAAGCGGTCTTTTCAAGGCAGTTGTTGCAACAGCATTCGCATATGAAGGCTGGATATGTGCTACCTCAATCAATGCAGAGCTCAAGGATGCAAAGAAAAACCTTCCCAAGGCTCTCGTTATGGGTACTCTTATCATCGTTGCAGTTTACATCACATACTATATAGGTCTTGCAGGCGGCATCGAAAACTCAGTTATTATGGCAGGCGGCGAGGCAGGCGCAAGAATCGCTTTCTCATCAGTATTCGGCAATTTTGCAGGCACTGCACTCTTCCTCTTTGTTGTTATCTCCTGTCTCGGCACTCTCAACGGTCTGACTCTGGGCTGTTCAAGAGCATTCCATGCTATCGGCTCAAGAGGCTTAGGCCCCAAGTCAGAAATCTTCAAGCAGGTTGACGTTGCAACAAATATGCCCGGCAACTCATCAATGATGGGTCTTTTCATCAGCGGTATCTGGCTTCTCTATTTCTACGGTGCAAACCTTGATACACCCTGGTTCGGTCTTTTCTCATTCGACTCATCAGAGCTTCCCATCATCACAACCTACGCTATGTACATTCCTATCTTCATCAGCATGTTCATCAAGGGTAAGGAATTCGGTGTAGTAAAGGGCAGAATTGCTCCCATACTTGCAATCATCGGTTCAATCTTTATGGTTACCGCTGCTGTTTTTGCTCACGGTGTATATCCCTATCAGGCAGCTAAGGCAAACGGCACATTCTCACTTCCCGTTCTCTTCTACCTTATCTTCTACGTTGTAGTTATGATAATCGGTATGCTTCTTATGAACGCAAAGAAGAACAAGAAATAATTCAACTGACAAATGAATACTCAAGGCGGCGTACAGTTAAAGTACACCGCCTTTTTTCTCTGAAGCTTATCACGTTTCGGCTTATGTAGCACCGCCGTCAGGTGTAAGTCCGAAGCTTACGGATAAAGCCTTGTCTATCTTATACATTTCACTTTTATCGAGTATCCCCATTTTTTCACGAAGACGCTTTTTATCAAGAGTCCTGACCTGCTCCAGAAGCACAATCGAATCCTTGGCAAGACCGCAGTCATGAGCGTTTACCTGAATATGAGTAGGCAGGTTGGTTTTGAAGCGCTGACTTGTTATTGCCGCTGCTATGACCGTAGGACTGAACTTGTTTCCCACATCATTCTGTACAATCAATACAGGTCTTACACCGCCTTGCTCAGAGCCTACAACGGGGCTCAGGTCGGCGTAATATATTTCACCTCGTTTAACTGACATAGTGTTTCCTCCACCAGAAATTTTCTTTACAAAAATAGTCTATCCTTTCCCGCAGGCTTTTAAACAAGTGGAGAGAAAAATTTAAAAGTCAGGAGTGGGGAGTGAGGAGTTAGGAGTTAGGAGTTAGGAGTTAGGAGTTAGGAGTTGTTGACGAGGATTTTCAGTCTGATGAAGAGGGTGGGTGCGGCTCCATCAAATCGTCTTAAGGACGATTTGCAGCGACGGAGTCGCTGTACCGAATTCCTCCAAGGAATTCGGTAATGGAGCCGCTTCCCTCCACATCTCACTTTATCAGTTCGTCAGTCGAGCCTCTCCCTATAAGGGAAGGCTTGAATGAATTGGCTACGCCATGAATTGACCTGCGGTCATGAATTGCCTTCGGCATGAATTGAAGCGAAGCTTCATTGGTAACTCCTAACTCCTAACTCCTAACTCCTAACTTAAAAAAGCCGCACATTGATTTTTTATTTCAACGTGCGACCTCGGTCATTCAAACTTATATATGTATTTTTCCGTCTCTATAACTGTAATTTCAGCCTTTTCACAGTCAAAGGTGACCTTATATTCCCCCGATGAAGCCTCATCAGTATGGGTATATTCGCCCTTTAAGGGCAGGTCGGTTTCCTTTGAAGCTATATGCGAAACTACAGTCAGCAGTAATCTGACGGGGCTTCTGTCCCCTGTTTTACCGTAGCTTATCTTTATGTCCTCACCGGATATTTCATCAGATGTGAAGACTATACCCGATATATTTTCCGGCTCCTTTACGGTGAAGGTCACTTTCTCCCCGGACTTATACTCAAGACTTCCCCTGACGGTTATACCTCCTGTCTCAAAAGAAACATCTCTCTGAAAATCCATCAATGTAAAAGTCCTCTTGCCGCTGCAGGCACTGAAAGAAAGAATTACCGCAAAGCATAAAACTACCGAAAATATACGGCGCATAAGGCTACCACTCCGAGCTCAATTATTTTTCAAAAGCTCTCATGGAATAAGCAAGCTCTGAGACTACATCACTCGGCAGCATACCCGACCTGGACATTTTCTCAGCCACTCCGTCGGCAGTGTACCCGTGAATATAAACTGCAGCAGTCATTGAATTGACAGTACCCATACCCTGAGCAAGGAAACCGCCCATAAGACCTGCAAGTACATCACCGCTGCCACCCTTGGCAAGACCCGAATTACCCGAGGAATTGACATAGGCTTTTTTAGAAAAGGGCTGGGCAACTATGGTGTTGGCTCCCTTGAGAGCAAGGTAAACCCTATAACCCGAAGCAAAATCTCTTGCCGTACCCACTCTGTTAGTCTCAATAAGCTCTGTTCTCGTACCGCAAAGGCGTGACATCTCACCCGGGTGAGGAGTCAGAACAACATCACATGAAAGGCTTTGTAATATACTTATGTCGTCGGCTATGATATTTATGCCATCAGCGTCAACTAAAACGGGCACCTTGGCATTGGCGAGTACAGCCTTAAGAACAGCCTTGGTATCCTCATTTACACCCATTCCGCAGCCTATGACTATGGCACTGTATTTATGCAGATCAGCTACAAGCTTATCAGCTGCCGAAGCTGAAAGAGTACCCTGGGCATTTTCGGGCAGAGGCATCATAAGAGCCTCGGTAACCTTTGAAGCAATGGGAATATATGCACTCTCGGGGAAAGCCATAGTAACAAGTCCAACACCGCTGCGAAGAGCCGCTGAGCCGCAAAGCACGGGGGCACCGACCATATTCTTAGAGCCGCATATACACAGCAAATGACCGTAGGTACCCTTATGGGAAACACTTGAACGCTTGGAGAAAAGATTGCTTACCTCAACTCTGTTATGGGTATAAAGGGAGTCGGAAACAAGCTTATAGCTCTCCTCAGGTATACCGATATTGGCAATGATAATATCACCGCAGCACTCTGAAGCAGGGTGCATTATATGAGCAGGCTTGAGAGCAGAGATAGCAATAGTATAATCTGCCTTAAAACAGCCGGGGTCATTATATCCGCTGTCGCAGTAAACGCCGCTGGGTACATCAATGGCAAACTTAACACCCTTGGCATCTGACATCTCTTCAAAGAGATATTTGAGTTCGGGACTGATATTACCGTAAAAGCTGAAGCCGAATACAGCATCAACGATTATATCGGCATTTCTTATAGTCTGCACTGTCTTTGCCTTATCGGCATCGTACCAGATAACGGGGATAGCCATATCGATTACCAGCTTATACATATATGTAGCTTCCTGACCCGAGGGGTACCCTGCCGCCATAATAACGCAGACGTTATAGCCGTTTTCACTGAGCTTTCTTGCAACAACAAAGCCGTCACCGCCATTATTACCCTTACCGCAGACGATAGCAACATTACGCTTGAGGCTCTTTTCTTTTTCAGTTTCGTTACGGATATTTCTGGCACAGGCGGCACCTGCATTTTCCATCATTCTCTGATATGAAAGGCCGTATTTAGCCGTATACTGTTCCACCTGTTTCATTTCATCTGAGCTGAGCAATCTCATAACCGAACAACCACCTTTACTGATATAGTTAAATTTTTATTCTATATTTACTAAATTATACCATTTAGTTAGAGCTTCGTCAACAATAAGTTAGGAGTTAGGAGTGAGGAGTTAGGAGTTGCTGACGAGGATTTTCAGTCTGATGAAGGGGTAGGTGCGGCTCCATCAAATCGTCTTAAGGACGATTTGCAGCGACGGTGTCGCTGTACCGAATTCCTCCGAGGAATTCGGTAATGGAGCCGCCGCTTCCCTCCACATCTCACTTTATCAGTTCGTCAGTCAAGCTTTCCCTCTCGAAAAGCAGTACCACTTGTGGTGGATGAGTCGAAAAAACTTTATTCCACAAATCGAACAAATGTTCTTGACAAACTGAAAAATATCCTATAGAATTAAAGTGTAAGGCGAAATAGTGCTGTCACAGAAAAGGACTGTGACGGTGCTTTTCTTTTTTATATTATCAATTCAAAGGAGAGATCAAATGATTAACAGCGAAAACAATTACAGTAATGTCAGGACAATCAGCTCGGCATCAGGTAAAGCCCGGAGCTTTAAGCCGACAACGGAAACCTTTGTAAAAATACTCTATACGGACCCCGAGTTTGCTTATATCAGATTTAATGAACTCAGCAATCAGGTAGAGGATTTCAGTGATAAGGGTATATATGTCAGATGGTCGGACACCGATGATGCAAGGGCAAGAACTTATATCGAGGCAAAGTATGGCATATATAATGCAAAGAAGTTTGACGATGCTTTCAGAGTTTATTCTTCATCAAAGTGTCACAACCCTGTCAAAAGCCTTATTGCTTTCCATAAGTGGGACGGCGAAAAAAGAATATGCAACTTTCTGACAGAGTGTATGAAAGCCGACAGCACAGCTTATACAAAAGAGGTGTCGAGGCTGATTTTTGCAGGAGGCATCCACAGACTCTATAACCCCGGGTGTAAGTTTGACGAAATGCCTGTGCTTGTAGGTACAAGGCAGGGCGAGGGCAAGAGCACCATAGTCAGGTGGCTGGCTATGGATGATGAGTTCTTTTCCGAGGTGACGGAGTTTGAGGGACAAAAGGGCATCGAAGCCCTTGAGGGAGCCTGGATATGTGAGGTGTCGGAGCTCCTTGCAATGACTAAAACAAAAGATGTTGAAGCAGTTAAAAGCTTCATCACAAGGCAGAATGACCGTTACCGTATGCCTTTTGATAAGAGGGTGACAGACCATAAAAGAAGATGCATTTTTATCGGTACCACCAACAAGGAGCAGTTTCTGACAGATAAGACAGGCAACAGAAGATTTTATCCTGTGAGAGTATATCAGACAGGCTATGAGCTTTATAAGCACGAGAAAGAGGTCAAAGAATACATACGTCAATGCTGGTCAGAGGCACATTATCTTTATGAAAGCGGTGAGCTTATACCCTATGCCGACCCGACTCTTACGGAGGTCATAAGAGAGAAACAGTCTTTTGCCACTCAGGACGATTACAGAGAGGGAATGATAAGAGACTACCTCCAGACAAAAGAGGAGGTCTGCATACCTATGTTATGGTACGAGGCACTGAAGATGCGCTCTGACATAAAGCCCACAAGAAAGGACAGCACAGAAATCGGGCTCATAATGCAGAACTGTGAAGGGTGGGTGAAGCAAACTACATCAAAAAGGTTTAAGGATTACGGTTCACAGAGGTATTGGAAGAAAGAATGGATTGAACTTTGATATTTGAGATATTGCGACATTGCGACATTGCGACATAATATTTAAGAGATTTCTTTAATTTATTAATTTTATTAATTATATAAAAGTTTGTCGCTTTGTCGCTTTGTCGC
>JAZSGK010000012.1:0-3464 GCA_045532695.1 Acutalibacteraceae bacterium | reverse complement strand
TACCATACCGTATGCCCATGCGAATTTCGGCCATACTCTGGGAGCGATGGGAGTATCGAAGCCCTTTGCACATTCTCTGCGGATTTCTTCTGCTCTCTTGGGATTGGGCTTAAGCTTCTTTTCCCATTTTGCACGAAGCTCCGCAGGACATTTGATGCTGGGGTCGATAGTACCGAGCTCTATATCCTTACAGACCATTTCCCAGTTAGCTTCAAGGAAGTCAAACATTGTTGTAAGCATTGTTACAACCATTGAACCGAGATAGGTAAGATCTCTTCTCTGAAGAGCAAAACGAAGGTGGAAATATGTTGAGTTTACGGCATCTTCATTTTCGGGATACATAAAGTCATTGGGTGTTGTCATAAAGAACTTTGAGATAGGTTTAAGGTAGGTAAGGGGTACCTGACCTGCACCGTTTGACATCTTGCCGTCAGCCATCTTATGGCCGGTGAGAATCATAACAACAGGACCGACCTGCTTGGGGAACTTCATGCCATTCTTCCTGAACCACTTTGAAGCACAGCCGGGAGTACCCGAGAAGCCCATACACTGCATAATCCAGAGGTCTGTTGCGCTTCTTGGGAGAATCTTGGGCTTGCCTACGGAGCCTGATGATGAACAGTAACGGATATTATGAGCCTTCATCATGAGGTTCTTTTCGCCTGCTACCATACGATCAACGTAATCTGAATAGGTGTCGTAGTTTGAGAAAGGTACTTTTTCCTGGAACTCTCTGATGGAGTCTATTTCGCCAAGACCTATTTTTTTGCCGTATTCTGTATCCTTATTCTTTTTGAGTATGCCTTTGAGAATTCTTTCCTGTGTTTCCATAGGGCGAGCGGTATAGTAGTCTACCTTTGCCCATTCAGCATATCCGAGAAATACACCGATATCTGAAAATCCTGCCATAATTTTACCTCACTTCGTTTTTGTTTATCTCAATCAGTCATCAAGATGTGAGAAGAAGAACTCTTTTCTCTCGTCTGTGTTGATAACTGTTACGGGCTTGATCTGATTGAGTACCTTGCCCTGCTTCTTGAGCATTTCTCTGTAATCAGCATAGGTATCCTTCTTGAGTAATACTACCTTAGGCTCGCCGATCATACCCCAACGGCGGTACTTGAAGTACTTTTCGTTAGACTCGTTGAGCATTTCGTCGAGTACCTTTTCAATTTCGGGAAGCATATCCTTTGAAATCTCACCCTCGGGCTCTGCAAGAAGCATATATCGTACGGGGTCATTGTCTGTATCTGAATAGAAGCTGTAGCCCTTGAAGGTTATGCCGAGCTTTTTCTGAAGCTCAAGAGCAGCCCAGTCAACCATCTGAGTAGTCGTCTTTTCGTTTGCAATATTCATAGCAAGATTGTTTCTGTAAAGGAATTCAATCTTGGGAGTCTTATTGTAGTAGCCTGTTACTCTTACAACGTCCTCAATCTGATAACGGTAAAGACCTGAGAAGTTAGTAACAATAAGCTCGTATTCCTTACCCACTTCAATTTCACCGATTGTGAGAGGTCTCTCGCAATTAGGATCGTCAACGGGAATGAACTCGAAGAAGATTGAACGGGGAAGAAGTACATAGTCATTTACATCGAGCTCAACGGGCATTGCCATATAACCCTCAGCGGCAGCGTAACCCATATTGTGAATGGGAGCATCGCCGATATACTTACGGAGCTTATCAACATAGAACTGAAGGTTTGAGCCGACCATACCGTATGACCATACGAAGTCGGGCCATATTCTCTTAGCGATGGGATCCTCAAATCCCTTCTGGCATTCTCTGCGGATTTCAGCAGCTCTCTTGGGATTGGGCTTGAATTTCTTTTCCCACTTAGCACGAAGCTCGGGAGGACACTTTACGCCGGGATCGATGATACCCTTTTCGATATCGTTGCACATCATTTCCCAGTTAGCCTCGAAGTAGTCAAACATAGTTGTAAGAAGAGTAACAACCATTGAGCCGAGGAATGTAAGGTCGCGTCTTTCAAGAGCGAAACGAAGGTGGAAATATGATGAATCAACTGCATCCTCGTTTTCGGGATACATAAAGTCGTTGGGAGTTGTCATAAAGAACTTTGAAATGGGCTTGAGGTATGTGAAGGGCACCTGTCCTGCACCGTTACCCATTTTGCCGTCTCTCATCTTATGACCTGTAAGGATAATTGCAACGGGGCCTATCTGCTTGGGGAATTTTACGCCTCTTTCAGCGAACCATCTCTTAGCACATGCAGGTGTAGCCGCAAAGCCCATACACTGCATATTCCAGAGGTCCTTACCTGACTTGGGAAGTACCTTGGGTTTACCTACTGAGCCTGATGATGTGCAATATCTCTTACACTTTCTTGCCATCATAAGGTTTTCTTCACCGTCAAGCATACGCTCAACATAGTCTGAATATGTATCGTAAGTTGAAAGGGGTACTATTTTCTGGAAATCTTCAACGGAATGAACCTTATCGAAACCGATTTTCTTACCGTATTCTGTATCCTTATTCTCTTCCATAATCTGCATAAGGATTTTTTCCTGAGTTTCTACGGGTATTGAAGTAAAATGGTTTACACCGTTTAAAACCATATTACCTAACATTACACCGAAATCTGACATTGCCATAGAGTTCTACCTCACTTTTTTAGTTTTATTTTTTTGTACATGGGGTAAGCCTAATTATATGTATAATAACATTATTTACAACATGGTGTCAACTGAATTTTCAATAATACCACACTATGCACTGTTTGTGCTTCATTTGTTACTTTTTCAAATATTTTGTAACTTAATATGTGATAACCCAGCTCTCGTCTATATAGCCTTCCATTCTGCCGCTTGCTGTAAGACCTATCGCTGTACCCTCACCGACACCTGCCATATTGAGTCTTTCGTGATAGCCCACAACTCTGCCGTCTTTATCAAGAGTGACGCTTACTGTTGCACCGGGATATTCGAAATCAGCTTTGGTAATCTGACCCATAGGAAGCTCGAAGGTTGAATAGTCAAGAGTATCACAGGCACTGTCATGGTATGGAGGTCTCGGATCTTCGAGAGTGCTTGTTTCGGCAACGAGTACAACTGTATAAACTGTATTCTCGCCGTCTTTTTCTGTCTTTGCTTCAGCTACGCCGCTTACGTCAGTCAATGAGAAGGGCTTGCCTGTTGGCGGGAAAGCTTCAGCAGCTGTTATTTCAACCTTGTCTTCCGGGTCCATAGCCTTGCCGTTTTCGAAGTTATACTCAAGGACCTCTTCGCCTTCGAATAAGTCTATTACAGTGTTTGCTATACCCACAAGAGCAGGCACACTGCACTCAGTAAGGTCAATTGAAAGGTCCTGACTCTTAACGCCCTTGTATGTAGCGTTTTCAGCCTTGAGAGCATTTACACCGTCGGCAACAACCTTGAGGATTTCTTCTTTTGAAAGCTCGCCCTCGGGTGCTTCGGGAGCAGTGTCGGAAGTTTCGGGTGCTGTT
>JAZSGK010000015.1:0-4349 GCA_045532695.1 Acutalibacteraceae bacterium | reverse complement strand
CAGTGGGACTGGGGCGGCGGCTGGGTAGGTCAGGAAGGCTGTCACTATGAAATAGACGAAGCTGTAGAGGTTATACGCCTTTTCGCTCTTGCGATCAAAGAGAGAAAGATGGATGTAAAGCTCACTGTACTTGAAAGCGGTCAGGTTGGCGAGCACGCTATGGAATGTATTGATAAGCTCTATGCTGACGAAGATATCAGAGATGTTCTCGGCACCTATGCATACCACAGCTACTGGACTGACAGAAACTTTGTTCTTAAGGATTCATTCGGATACTATCTTGAGAAGAATTATCCTTCGGTAGAGCTTGAAATGAGCGAATGGTGCGAGCTTCCCTGCTCACACGAAATCGATGATATTACAGCAGGTCTCATTATGGCGCGTACCATCGGTGAGGATATTGTCAATACAGGTGTCAACTCATGGTCAACATGGGTAGCTGTCAATGAGGGCGGCAAAAAAGCTGACTCAATGATTGGCGTTTTTGACAGCTATGAGGATTATGAGATATCCAAGAGATATTATGCTATGGGCCACTACAGCAAGTTTATCCCTGTTGGCAGTTATTGTGTTGACCTTGATATCAGCGTTGCAGATATGACGGCTGAAAAGGCATGGTGGACTCAGTGGATAGACGATGAAGAGTACCCTGTATATAATATCGAGAATTATATGACGGTTTCAGGCTTCAGGACTCCCGACAGAAAATATGTTGCAGTTATTGTCAACGAGGGAGTGGAAAAAGAGGTTTCCTTCAATATGCTCGGCTGGGATATGAAGGTTTACACCACCGACGCCGAGAAAGACCTTGAGTTAACTGCTGAGACTAAGGGCCACAAGAAAATCACTATCGGTCAGGGCAGTATAACAACTGTTGTATTCGAAAGATAAAACTGAATTTTTACAGGTCGGGAGAAATTTCCGACCTGTGTTTTTTTGTAATTCATTTGACATAGACGAAACAATTATATATAATTACGATGACCGATTATATGAAGAAAGGGGAATATGCGGTGAAAAAGATACTGCGTGCTGTGAGAATAGTAATACTGTGGTTTTTGCTTTTGTTTCTTTGCACAGCATTTTATGTCTATGTAACAGAAGATACCTCTGCACCGCAACCGATTCCTTCCTTTGCAACACCTAAGCTCACTGTTTACTCTGCCGAAAAAGAGAATGTCAGAGCCTTGGGCAGGACTTACTATGAAAACGGCATACGCTATCTCTCACATTCAGGAAGCGGTATTGAGTTTAAGTGCAAGGGCGAATATGCTCTCATAACGCTCGTTGACGATTCAAAGGGGCAGTATCTTGACGGACATAAGGCTCGTTTTGCCATATATAAAAACGGCATTCTCATAGTTGACAGTATAGTTACCGAAGCTGAAAAGACCTATCATATTACCCTTGACGGTTATAACTCAGAATCGGTAATAAAAATCATAAAGCTCTCCGAGGCTCAGTACAGTGCGATGGGTATAGGTGATATAGCTGTTTACGGCAAGGAGATAATTCAGCCCACAGAAGAGAAAGATATAAAAATTGAGTTTATCGGAGACTCCATTACCTGCGGATACGGCATTGATGAGGAAAACGAAAGAGGCTATTTCTCCACTTCAACGGAAAACTTCACGAAAACATATGCATACCTCACTGCTGAGAAATTGAACGCTGATTACAGTGCTGTCTGTTTTTCGGGCTTCGGAGTTTATTCGGGATATACCTCAAACGGCAGAATGAATTCTCAGGATATTGTACCGAATTATTACGATAAGGCCTGTTTCCTTTTCGGCGGCAGAGAAATACCCTGGAATTTCAGCGAATATCAGAGTAACATAGTTGTTATAAATCTAGGTACAAATGATGCCTCATATTGCGCTAAAAGTCTCAGCGGACGTCAGGAATTTACAAGGCATTATACTGATTTTATAAGGCAGGTCAGAGAGTATAATCCCTATGCTTATATTCTCTGTATTCTCGGTGATATGAATAATTCTATGTATTCCTGCATTGAGCAGGCTGTAAATAACTATAAAAACGCTACCTTCGATCATAGCGTATCTGCTATGACCATAGAATACAAAATGGGTGAAAATGATATTGTTATAAACGGTCACCCGGGTTATTTATCAAATCTTTACGCCGCAAATGAACTTAGTCTCAGAATAGCTGAGCTTGCAGGCGCTTACGATCCTTGTCAGGTTACGGTGAATTAATATGTTTGAAGTTTTTTCTTTTTCCTTTAACGCCGTTGCGCCTATTCTGCTCTTGACGGTTACGGGATATATAATAAAGCTGACGAAGCTTTTTGATGACAGCTTTTTCAAAAAATGCAACACGATGGTCTTCAAGGTGTTTTTGCCTATTCTGCTGTTTAAAAATGTCTATGATATAAAGTCCATAGGCGAAATAAATGTTGTGGCTTTAGGATACTGTGTTGCGGCGATACTTCTCCTTTGTCTTATCGGCAATTTTACATCGGGCTTTTTCGCTGAGGAAAGAGGTCAGAAGGGCGTTATCAATCAGTGCGCATTCAGATCCAATTATGCTATTATCGGCATACCTCTTGCAGAGTCTCTCGGTTCGGCTCAGGCCCTCGCTTTCGCAGGTGTTCTGTCAGCAGTATCAATTCCGCTTTTCAATGTTCTTGCGGTTATAATACTTTCTCACTATTCTCATAAGGACAGTCAGCCTCCTATAAAGGATACCCTTAAAAGTGCAGCAAAGAATCCACTTATAAGGGGTGTTGTACTCGGCATAGCTGTGCTGATTGTGAGAAGCTTTATTCCGCTTGATACTGCGGGCGAGCTTATGTTTTCGGTGAAAAACGATCTGCCGTTTATTTATGATACGGTATCGAACCTGTCGAAGGTCGCATCACCTCTTGCTCTTGTAGTTTTAGGCGCTAGATTCGATTTTGCAAGTGTAAAAAAACTTGCAAAGCCCATAAGCTGGAGTGTATTTCTCAGACTTGTTGTTGCGCCTGTTATCGGTATCGGTGGTGCCATCGTGCTGAGCAGTCTCGGTGTTATGAGCTTTACCTCAACGGAATATCCTGCTCTTGTATCACTGTTTGCTACTCCCATAGCAGTATCAAGTGCAGTTATGGTAAGTGAAATCGGAGGTGACGAACAGCTGGCAGGTCAGCTAGTGGTCTGGACAAGTCTCTTGTCCGTATTCAGTATATTTATTACGGTTTTCATTATGAAAAGCGTAGCTCTTATATAAAATAAATTAAAGGAGAACAACTTATGAAAAACAAGAAATTCTGTCCTATCTGCATTGCGAAGAAGATTATCGGTAAGGCACAGATAAGCCAGGCAAGCAGAGGTGCTTACGGCAACGGCGTTGCTATGACACCGCCTATGGGCTGGTCGAGCTGGAATCTTTTCCGTCACAAAATCAGCGAGGAGCTTATTAAAGAAATTGCTGATGCAATGAAAGACAGCGGACTTGCAGATGCAGGCTACCGCTATGTGAATATCGACGACTGCTGGCAGGCAAGTGAAAGAGACGAAAACGGCAGACTTCAGTGTGATAAGCTTAACTTCCCAAGCGGTATCAAGGCTCTTTCAGAGTATGTAAACGAAAGAGGCATAAAACTCGGTATTTACTCCTCGAACGGTACTTACACCTGCGAGGATTATCCCGCTTCTCTCAGAAACGAAAGAATCGACGCTGAGACATTTGCTTCTTGGGGTATCGAGTATTTCAAATATGACTTCTGCCACAACGAGACCATTCCTTCTATTGCACCTTGGGTTATCGGTGTCGGCTTTGCAAAAGAGGGTGCAGGCGAGGCTTTCGCTTACTATACATACAAGGATATGAAGCTTTCAGGCTCAGCTTATATTGTACCCGATGAAGCTATCGACCCAAAGAACTATGTAGCAGGTCTAGATTCGGGTCTTGGATGCTTCAGCGTTGAGGTTGATGCGCCTGAGGCAGGGGAATACATTCTTCATATCGATATAAGAAAAGATCAGAGAAAAGAAAAGTTTATCCGTGCTGTTGTAAACGGCAAGGAGGAATATCATCTTTACTGTGTAAGCAGAAAGAACTGGACTCCTGAAGGTAAAATGCAGACTACAGTTTATCTTGAAAAGGGCAGTAATACCGTTACTTTCGAAAACCCCGTCAAATCGAGAATGGACTCTGCAGCACTGCAGTATAAGCTTATGGGCAGAGAGCTTAAGAGAGCTACAAAGCTTTATGCTGAGAAAAACGGAGTAGAAGAAAAGCCTATCGTGTTCTCAATCTGCGAATGGGGCTGGAATCAGCCATGGAAGTGGGGTGCCGAGGCGGGTAACCTCTGGCGAACAACTCCCGATATTCAGGCTAACTGGCCA
>JAZSGK010000243.1:0-10489 GCA_045532695.1 Acutalibacteraceae bacterium | reverse complement strand
GCACCGTCCTGAAGAATTGATGAAAGGAATTCTACAAACAGAGCAAAACCGTAGCCCTTGTAGCCGCCGAGAGCTTCGCCGATACCGCCAAGAGTAGCAAGAGCTGCTGTGCCCTGACGGATTTTCTTAAGAGCAACGCCTGCGTCACCTTCAACAGGGTTACCGTCGATGTCGATAATTGTGCCGGGATGAACATCTTCACCGATTCTCTCGTAATATTCAACCTTACCGTTCTGTGTGATTGATGTAGCACAGTCAAAGTTGAAGTCGAATTCTTCGTCAGTAGGAACACCGAGAGTAAAGGGGTTAGTACCGAACATACCTTCAACACCGAGAGTGGGAGCAACTGAGGGACGAGCGTTTGTGCCGGTCATACCGATACAGCCTGCCTTTGTTGCCATTGTTGTGTAGTAACCTGCAATACCGTAGTGTGTTGAGTTACGTACTGCGACCATACCCATACCGTATTTCTTAGCCTTTTCGATAGCCATGCTCATAGCCTTATAGCCGATAACCTGACCCATACCGTGGTGACCGTCAACAACAGCTGTTGTCTCTGTTTCCTTGAGAATTTCGAAGTTTGTTACGGGGAACTGAATGCCTGCATTGATTCTGTCAATATAAACGGGCTTGAAACGGTTGCAGCCGTGTGATTCGATACCTCTTCTGTCTGATTCGAGAAGTACATCTGTTACGATTTCTGCATCGTCAGCGGGCACACCGACACCGATAAATGCATCTTTGATAAAGTCATGTGTGGTTTTCCAGTCAAGAATTACTTTTGCCATTTGTAATCACTCCTATATATTTTTATAATATTTTTATATTTTCAAGCCCGAAGGCTTAAATACCGATTGATTTATTCTTTTTCTTCCCATTCCATAGCTCTTGTAACAGCCTTTTTCCAGCCTGCATAGAGCTTGTTTCTCTCGTCCATTGACATAACGGGCTCGAAAACTCTGTCAACTTCACGGTTAGCTTCAATATCGTCGAGATTTTCCCATACGCCTACAGCAAGACCTGCAAGATATGCAGCGCCAAGAGCTGTAGTTTCAACAGTCTTGGGTCTGTTAACCTTAGTCTGTGCCATATTAGCCTGAATCTGCATCATAATGTTACTTACAGAAGCACCACCGTCAACACGAAGCTCGCCGATTTCGATACCTGAATCGTCCTTCATTGCTTCAAGAAGGTCCGTCATCTGATATGTTATGCTTTCAAGCACTGCACGGCAGATATGCTTTCTGTTTACGCCTCTTGTAAGGCCGACGATACAGCCTCTTGCATACATATCCCAATAGGGAGCACCGAGGCCTGTGAAAGCAGGTACAAGATAGCAGCCGTTTGCATCGTCAACTAATTCTGCAAGCTCGTCACATCTTCTGGGGCTGTCAACAAGCTGAACCTCGTCACGAAGCCACTTGATAACTGAGCCTGCGTTGAAAGCTGAGCCTTCGATTGAATAAGTTGTCTTTCCGTCAAGACTCCATGCAACGCCTGTAAGAAGGTTGTTCTTTGATTCAACTCTCTTTTCGCCTGTGTTCATAAGAAGGAAGCAGCCTGTGCCGTAGGTATTTTTTGACATACCGCTCTGGAAACAAGCCTGTCCGAAAAGGGCAGAGGGCTGGTCGCCGATAGCGCCGCAGATGGGCACACCTTCAAGCTCTTCAAGACCGATAATACCTGCAGCAACCTTGCCGTAAACCTGACTTGAGGATACGGGTGTCGGAAGAATATTCATAGGTACACCGAGCTTTTCGCAAAGATACTCGTCCCACTGAAGCTTATCAACATCAAAGAGCATTGTTCTTGAAGCGTTTGAATAGTCTGTAACGTGTACTCTGCCACCTGAAAGGTTCCAGATAAGCCAGGTTTCAACAGTACCGAAAAGGAGCTGTCCTGCTTCTGCAAGAGCCTTTACACCGGGAACATTGTCAATAATCCATTTGATTTTTGTAGCTGAGAAATAAGCGTCTACAATAAGACCTGTGTGAGCCTTGATATAGTCACAAAGCTCCTTGTCTTCCTTAATTTTTTCGCAAAGGTCAGCTGTACGGCGGCACTGCCATACGATAGCGTTGTAAACAGGCTTACCTGTTACTCTGTCCCAAAGGATAGTTGTTTCACGCTGGTTGGTGATACCGATACCTGCGATATCCTCAGCCTTGAAAGCACCTGAGCGGAGAACGGTTGTGATTGAATTGAGCTGGCTGTAAAGAATGTTAAGAGGGTCATGCTCTACCCAGCCTGCCTTAGGATAAATCTGCTCAAACTCATTCTGAGCCTTAGCAATGATAGAGCCTTTTTTGTCAAAGACAATGGCTCTTGAACTTGTTGTGCCCTGATCAAGGGCAAGGATAAACTTTTCTTTCATATTTTCATATCCTCCTGTGAAAGATAATTGATAACCTATTAAAAAGAGAATAGCATAACAACCCCTATGGGATCATCATCTATTCTCACATCTCCATAGATTCATATCTCATTAACAGTATATATTATTATCTTTATTTTACTGTATAAGAGCCTATTTGTCAAGGTGATATTTCAGGAAGTGGACACAAAAATAAAAAGCATTTCCGAATCAAAGTCATAAAATAAAACCTTGATATTTTTTGAATGCACAAGAGGATTTTTTACACTTTTCCTCTTGACCGAAAGTCAAATATATTGTATTATATTCAGTGTATGAGAACTAACGATTTGATATATAAAGTTTAAGAGAAAGGATAAGGAATAAATGGAAAACGTTTTTTCAGGTGAAATACTCAACATTACTCCCTTTAAGAAGGGTTTTGTTTTTGCTACAAAAGGTACTACTCCCGACGGAAGATTAAAGGCTAATTTTTACGGCTACGATGCTATAAATGATAAATTCACTCACATCAAGAAATCTGTATATCTCAAAATCAAATTCGGATATGAATATGAGGAAATTGCATCACAGCTCGGTGACTATGTTTCCTGCGATGTAGGCGTCCTCAATGATAACCGCATTATGGCTATTTTCCCCAACGGTGAATATAATATTTTCAACACCGACGGCTCACTCAATGTTTCATCACTTCTGACATATCACGGTTCACCCGTTTGCGATATCGCAGTTGACGGCGCTTATGTATGGTGTGCAGTACCCGGTGAAAATGCTATTATCAAATACTCTCCCCGTGAAGGCAGAATTCTTCTTCGTGTAGGCGGCGGCGATGCAACAGCCTTTGAAAATCCCTGTGCCGTAACCTTAAACGGAAGCACACTTTATATCTGCAACCAGTCTTCCAAGAAAATACGTACTCTTAACATTCAGACCAACTCCGTAAGAGACTACCGTGTCTTTAACGAAAAGGTATATAAATATATCAACGTCATGGGCAGAGAGTTCGTGTGGCTCAAGTCCGGTCTTTATATTCTCGACTGATTTATATTTTACTTTGCTCCGTTCTTTATGAACGGAGTTTTTATTTTGGTTTGTGCAGGAAACAGCGAAGGGGCTCCGTGAAAGCACACCAAACGGGTGTGCTTTCCGAGAGTGCCCGCAGGGCACTCTCGCGCCGTAGACGGCGACGGAGCCCCCCCACTCCCCTCTGTCGCCAGCTTTATAATAAAAGCAACCACCTGAACCGTAAACGGAGCAGGTGGTTTATTGTGTTGAGACTTATTATTCTTCCTCAACCTTGAAGCCTTTTTTGATGAGCATAAAGAGAGGTACAAGTGTAAGCACTGATACGATAGCTGCATAAAGGAACATGCTCTTTGCAGGTACAATTGTTTCAACACCGTATTCATTGATGTATGTAATCATTGAGCTTCTGCATGCTATATCGCCGATAGCAGGACCGAGTACCATAGGAATAAGCACGAAGAATATCATTCTGATACCCTGGAAAAGACCTGCCTTACCTGCAGGAATGAAGTCCTTGACTGAAGCATTGAAGAGAATACCTAATACAACATAACCGATTGCTGTAGGTGCAACACCGATAAGTACACCCTTGATCTCTGTTGTTGTTGAAAGAATAAGCAGACCGATTGTCATAAGTACAACACCGATTGCTATACCCTTACCCTTACTCTTGCCTGCAATTTTAAGAAGAAGCACGATACCGGCAATAAGAATTGCAACGGCGATTACTGCCACTATAATTGTGCTTGTTGTAAGAAGACTTGCACCGCCGGCTGTATTATCGGGGATAACAACATACTGAAGATATACGAGAAGATACGGGAAGAAGACCTGGATAGAAACGCTGTAACATCCCAAAGATGCAAGTGCAAGGTAAAGTCTTGAATTTTCCTTGATAACCGAAGGTCTGAAGCCGTAGAAAAGGTCTGCCCAATAGCTTGATGAAACCTCGTTTTCTGCTGAAATCTGTTTGGGATTATCAATAATGAAGAAGCCTAACACACCGCAGAGTGAAACGATGAGACCTAAAATAAGGAAGAAGTTCTTGTAAGAAACTGCGCCTGACTGTGCAAATGAGCCAACACCCATTACGGCTACCATTGATAAGAAGCCAACGAATGTAAGGGCTGTTTCAACTGTGGGGCGGATTTTCGGAGTAGTAACATCAGTTACCCATGCATTGAAAGCGGCATCATTACTTGCTGAGCCCATAAAGGTCATCACAATATCCATAAGGATAACTACCCATACTGTTGTGCCGAGGATTTTAGCTTCGTCTGAAATGTTGAACAGTGATGAAATACCGTCTCTTGTAATAAAGCCGAAGGAAGCTGTTACGAGACCCCATAACAAATAACCTGCTGAGATGAAAAGCTTACGGTTTTTCATCTTGTCGCTGAGGGTACCCATTATAAAGGTTGAAACTACTGCTGCGATTGCTGAAAGGGCAACCATACGGCTGATTGCTGTTGTTGGTGCCATTGTGCCTGCCATAGCTGCTGACGATGCGCCTGCATATACAGAGTTGTAAAGGAAGGTATTGAAATACATATTTTCAATATTCCAGGCTATACCACCCATAAAACTGAACAGACAGATGCCGAACCACATCTTTTTTGAAAGTTTGTTTTCCATTGTTTTTTCTCCTTTTTTTGTTAATAAAAAAATCTACCCTACTATTATAGCAGAGTAGTTAAAAAAATCAAATACTATTGAGATATTTTTCAAAATTTTTATTTTTTAGTGTCTTTACCAGAAGAAGTCCCAGGCTGAGGCACACTACCAGCTCACCCAAAGCTACCAGACCTGCCTGAGTCAGGAAGCTTACAAAGTTGAAAGGACCA
The DNA here is from genome assembly GCA_045532695.1 of Acutalibacteraceae bacterium. GTDB lineage: Bacteria > Bacillota > Clostridia > Oscillospirales > Acutalibacteraceae > UBA6857. Next base: position 5,245 of record JAZSGK010000243.1, on the reverse strand, counting down.
TCTATAAAGAAAATTTCAATTTCAAGTCCGATGATTATACCGTTGAAAATTGCAGGCATAATTGCCGATAACACCGGTACACCTTTAAATCTGACGCTTCTTGTTTTGTATATACATACAGTTGCAAGAAAAGTGGCAAAGGTTCCTAAAATTATATCAAGAGGCAAAGCTCCCATAGATATAAAATTAGTCAGCAGACATCCGACAGTAAGTCCCGGTATTGCATAGGGAGTGAAAATACATAGCATTGTCAGTGCTTCACTCATACGGAACTGAACAGCCATAGAGGTGCTATTAGGAAAAACTGCTTCTTGGGCGTAAGTGAGTGCGACATAGAGTGCAGCGATAATAGCGCCGAGAACCATGCCGTGGGTCTTTTTTGAGATATTCATTTTTTCTGTCTCCTTTAGTTTTGATTTTAAACGAAAAGGCTATTCCTTGTTCGTTTAGGTCAGGAAGGTTTCGAACTGACCGCTTTTCAAAAAGCAAGGAGAATTATACTATAACTGACTTAAAAATGCAAGTATTTTAAATGTAAATTTCACCTGATTTCTTCAACTGTTCTTGCAAGTTTTTCCGCAGTGCTTCGGCAAAGCTCCTCGCTTTCCGCTTCGACCATTACTCTTATTACATTTTCCGTACCGGAAGCACGCAGAAGCACTCTCCCCTTTTCGCCGAGAGCTTCCTCGGCTGATTTTACGGCAGAGTTCATATCCTCAGACGCCATAATTTTATCCTTGTCATTTACACTGATATTTATAAGAAGTTGAGGATAAGTCCTGAAATCCGCTGTGAGCTCACTGAGCTTTGCTTTTTCCGAGAGCATAATTTCCATAATCTTAAGACTTGTCAGAATTCCGTCTCCTGTATTGGCGTAGGAAGGGAAGATTATATGTCCCGACTGCTCACCGCCAAGCTGGTATCCGCCTTTTTTGATTTCCTCATAAACAAATCTGTCCCCCACCTGAGTCCTGATGACGCTTATCCCTTTTTTCGCAAGGGCTTTGATAAGTCCCATATTTGACATAACCGTGCTGACAACAGTGTCACCGCTGAGAAGACCTTTTTTCTTTAAATATTTTGCCCCAATATACAGTATCTTGTCACCGTCAACTACATTTCCCTTTTCATCGACACATAGGCATCTGTCGGCATCTCCGTCAAAAGAGAAGCCTATGTCGAGTCTTTTTTCTCTTACGAAATCCCTTATAGCATCAATGTGCGTTGAGCCGACCATATAATTTATGTTAAGTCCGTTTGGTTCTGCACCTATCTGATATACCGTTGCACCCAGAGCCTCAAAAACAGTTTTTGCTATATTCCATGCACTACCGTTGGCACAGTCGAGACCTATGCGCAGACCCTTGAAGGAGTAAATTCCCAACGATATCAGATAACCTGTATACCGGTTTCTGCCGGAGACAAAATCTACTGTTTTACCTATTTTTTCTCTTTGTGCAAACGGCAACGTTATATTGTCACTGTCGAGATATTCCTCTATTAAATCCGTTACCTCTTCGCCCATTTTTTCTCCGAGGCTGTTAAAAAGCTTTATCCCGTTATCGTAATAGGGGTTGTGACTTGCAGATATCATAATACCGCAGTCAAATTCATCGGTACGTGTAATAAACGAGACACAGGGCGTTGTTGTAACATGAAGAAGATAGACATCACAGCCTGATGCCGTAAGCCCGCCTACAAGAGAATACTCCAGCATATATCCCGACCGTCTCGTGTCCTTGCCGATAAGCACCCTGGCCGGAAATATATCACCGGTCTCCTCGTGCTTTTTTCGAAGGTACCAGCCTAAAAACCTGCCAATTTTATAGGCGTGATCTGCCGTAAGATCAATATTGCTTTCGCCTCTGAAGCCGTCTGTACCGAAATACTTTGCCATATAATCAACCCTTTCTGAGCTTATTTACGCAGATATTCTGCCCTTTTACAATGCAGTTACTGCCCCGCGTACCCCTGAGAGAGACAAGTGGATAAACCGTAGTGTTTCTGCCGATTATTGTGCCCGGATTCAGTACACTGCCGCAGCCTATTTCCGCTTCATCACCTATAATTGCCCCGAATTTTTTCAGCTCTGTGTGTATGATTTCTCCATCAATATTCAGGCATACCTCGCTTTTATCCGATTTTACGTTGGAGGTCACTGCACCTGCACCGAGGTGTGCTTTATATCCTAAAATACTGTCACCGATATAGTTGTAGTGTGGCACCTGAACACGGTCAAAGAGAATTGAATTTTTGATTTCTGTCGAGTTTCCTATAACGCAGTTGTCACCTATAAGCACACTGCCGCGTATAAAAGCACAGTGCCTTATCTCAGTGTTTGCTCCGATTATGCAGGGAGGACAAATCTGTGCACTTGATGCAACGACAGCACTTCTGTGTATCCATATGCCTCTTACCTGATTGTTATATTCGCACTTACTAAGGCTCTCACCCAGAATATAAATAAATTCTTTAAGCTCTCGAAGAGCCTGCCACGGATACCTGAAAGAAAGCAGATAATTTTTCGCCAGTGTATTTTCAAGACAGCAGAAGTTACCAATATCAAACATAGATTCACCCCATAAAAAATAAGCTATATCTTATCCGATGCCGTGATTTTTGACATTCTTTGATAAGACATAGCTTATACTCTTTTCTACTTCTTATTTACATTTGTTCATTACCGGGAGCGAAAGCTCTGCAACCTCTTCAGGACTATATTCCATCATCATATGGCCGCCCTTTTCGAAATTATATACCTGTGTGTCCTTTGGTGCTGAATCAATAATAGTCTGCAGATTCTCCGCTGATGCAACCCTGTCTTCAGTTGCAGTAAATATAACACAGGGAATTTCCAGAGTCGAAAGCTTTTCAAAGTCGCTGTTTCTTGTGTGAGAAGACATAATCGATACACCTGCACCTGTACCGTCAACGCTTAAGGGTGCTGTTATTCTTCTGAGGTCATAGCTCTTGGCATACTCCTTGTCACTGAAGCTCATTTCAACAAGCATTCTTACAAGAAAAGGCATACGAAGGGCAAAGGCAAGAATCGTATTCATCACACTTTGCATAAGCCACGAAGCAGAAAGCTTTGCCATAACACCTTTTGCCTCGGTATTGGTCTGAGGTGCATAGAGCACAAGGCCGCTGACGATTTCTCTGTAGTCTGTTGCGATGTTGATAGCGATTCCGCCACCCATTGAGTGACCGCCGACAATCCATCTGCCGCCCAGATGGCGCATAAGAGCGTGTATAGCCTCTTCTCTGTCAAGAAGCTCAGTTTCACTTGTCTCTCTTGAAGAATAGCCGAAATTGGGTGCATCAACAGTTATAACATCGTACCCTGCCGACATATATTCCTCAGCAACACCCTCAAGTGAAGCTGTTGAAAGACAGAAGCCATGTATTAAAAGTATCTGTTTTTTATTGTCGGGATCTCCCTCATAGGTTCTGTAATGAAGAGTATAATCCTTGTAGGCAAAGAAATTACTGTTATCATAGGGCTTTTCAGGAATCGGTACAGCAAAAGCAGAGACTCCGAGACTGAAAAGCATAGATAAAACCAGAATCAGTGACAATATTTTTTTCATATATTATCCTCCTTATATATTATTTCAGTTCTTTATAATATAATACACTATTCCCCATATATTTTTCAAGTATATAAGAAAAAACACCTGCTTCAGCGGAAACAGGTGTAAATCTTTATTTATAGGTAATCAACCTTTTCTTCTTGAATAACTGCCGTGTTTGGAGTCTGTGGAGCGTTTAAGGTCAGTCATCTTTTCATCGCTGACTTGCTTGAAGCGTGCCATCATATCTTCAAATGACATTGCGCTGTCATTTTGCTGTCTGGGCTGACCCTGCCATACATTGTTATTTCTGGGTCTGTCATTTCTCTTTTGTTTCGGCGCATACTCACGCGGAGTATCCTCAGCTTTCTTTATTGAAAGACTGATTTTACCCTCATCAGTAATATTGACAACCTTTACTTTAACGTCCTGACCTTCTTTAAGGAAGTCTTTGATATCCTTTACAAAGGAATTAGACACCTCAGAGATATGTACCATTCCGCTCTTTCCTTCGGGCAAGCTTACAAATGCCCCGAAAGCAGTAAGACCTGTCACTTTACCTTCAACAATTGCTCCAATTTCAAGCATAAAAAGATGTTGTCCTCCTAAGATTTATTCGCCGAAAGATGAGTTGTAATAAACCTTTTCGCCCGGCTTACAATAGCCATATTTTTCTCTGGCAATTTTTTCAAAATAATCGGCGTGGTCTTCTTCGTCGAGAATTTCTTTGATATCCGCACTTTCCTCATCGAGCTCGGTTATCTGCTGCTGCATAGCCTCGATTTCCTTATTGAGCTCGCCAAGCTTTATATAGTTTGAGGATATCTTACCGAAAAGCACCATAAAGCCCATAACCGCAAGTACAATCCAAAGGAAGTGCACTTTACGAAATTTTTTCTTTTTCGGTTTTGCATCACTGATATTTTTAACAGCCAAAACTAACACTCCTTTGAAAAAAATCCTATATATAGTTTAGTATACGCATTTTTTTCATTTTTTCAAGTGTATTTTCAGAATATTTTTTATTTTTTTATCGGCATTATTGCTTTTTTCTCTGTCATCGGCTCTGTGTACTGCTGAATATCCGTTTTTTCTTATACATTCCCCTGTCTTTCTTGCGAGCAGCACTACAGGGTAAAATATGAATCCGATCACTTTACCGCAGAAATTCCCTATCATGGTTACGGGCTTTGCGATATATTTTCCAAGAGTATAATGAAACGTTACAGCACCTATAAGCTGAGCGATTATCATATTAAGTCTCACGGTACCGCTATTGAAAACAACCATATAAAAGAAGGACAACAGTGTCGCCAGTACGGAAAAGCACAAATCAGCCGTTATTATAATTGCTTTTTTGTTGCCGAAGGCACGGAAGAATGAGAAAATCACATCGTACATAAAGCCTATCAGCACCCCCGGCCCTATTGAGCTTATAAATATCAGCACCTGATCGGATAAGGGTTCTCTGTAGTTCATCGGAACACCTTTGAGAAAAAGCCCTGACTCTTGGGTCCCTGATCAATATAAGTCAGGGCGCTGATTTTTCCGTCAACGCTCATCTCGCCCTTATCAACATCAAGTGAACTTATATGAAGGCCGCTGCCGCTTATTGTCAGCTCACCGTAATCCGTATAGGCAACAATTGCAGTTTCGTCAAAGGAGTCAACATC
>JAZSGK010000113.1:0-3095 GCA_045532695.1 Acutalibacteraceae bacterium | reverse complement strand
CCCCACTGGATACCTGTGAGCTCGTCATAGAGCTTCTGTGTCAGCTCGCCGATTCCGCCACCACCGATGGTCATAACGTCGTCCATATAACGAAGCTTGCCGACGGGTGAAACTACTGCAGCTGTACCTGTGCCCCATACTTCTTCAAGCGAGCCGTCTTTAGCTGCAGCAACAAGCTCATCAACACTGATGCGTCTCTCTTCAACCTCATAACCCCATGCCTTACATACGTTGATGATTGAGTTACGTGTAATACCGGGAAGAATGCTGCCGTTGAGAGCAGGTGTGATAACCTTGCCATTGATTTTGAACATAATGTTCATAGCTCCTACTTCTTCGATGTACTTTCTCTCAACACCGTCAAGCCAAAGCACCTGTGAATAGCCTGCGTCGTGAGCCTTAACCTGAGCTATAAGAGAAGCAGCGTAGTTACCGCCCGTCTTTGCAAAGCCCATACCACCCTTAACAGCTCTTACATAGTCGTCTTCAATCCAGATGCCTACAGGAGCAAGACCGCTCTCATAATAAGCACCTGAGGGTGAAAGAATAACAATGAAGAGATATGTCTTTGAGGGTGCAACACCAAGGAATTCATCAGTTGCAATTACGAAGGGTCTGATGTAAAGTGATGTACCTTCTTCTGAGGGTACCCAGTCTCTGTCGATGTCAACAACTGCCTTAACAGCTTCAACAAACATATCCTCGGGAATTTCAGGAATGCAGAGTCTTTCATTTGAAGCATTAGCTCTCTTTGCATTCATATCGGGGCGGAAGAGATAGATTGTATCGTCTGCGCCTCTGTATGCCTTGAGGCCCTCGAACATTTCCTGACCGTAATGGAAAACCATAGCACTGGGGTCAAGTGCAATATTGCCGTAAGGTACGATTCTTGCATCGTGCCAGCCCTTACCCTCTGTGTAGTTCATCATAAACATATGGTCGGTGAAGGTTTTGCCGAAGCCGAGCTTTTCGCCCTTCTGGGGTTTAGCCTTGGGAGAAGTTGTCTTAGTAATTTTAATATCCATAATTACACCTCTAATTATTCAAAATCATAGCCTGTTTTAAGGGCCTTAAGGTTTACTTCGATAAGATTTGCCTTTTTAGGAGGAACCACCTTATTAAGGGCTGTTTCGGTACCGTCAAAGCCGATATTGTCGCATACCTTCATAAGCTTACCCATAAGAATCATATTGGCAAGAGTCGAGAAGCCTTCATCGTTTGCCATTTTTGTTGCGGGTACATAGTATGTAGTAACATCGTCTCTCTGTACCTTCTCAGCGATAAGAGCTGAGTCAACAATAATGATACCGCCTGAAACTACGTCATTTTCATACTTCTTGAGTGAGGGCAGGTTCATTGCTACAAGCACGTCGGGAGTACCGACAATGGGAGAACCAACGGGTTCATCACTGATGATGACACTGCAGTTAGCAGTACCGCCTCTCATTTCGGGGCCATATGAGGGAAGCCAGGAAACCTGCTTATCAGCAATAAGTCCTTTGTACGCCAGGAATTTGCCTGCGAAAAGAACACCCTGACCGCCGAAACCGGCAATTAAAATCTGTGTTGTTGCCATATCATTCAGCCTCCTTCTCAGCATCTCTGTCCTTATATACACCTAAGGGATAGTAAGGAAGCATATTTTCCTCGAGCCACTTAAGAGCGTTGATGGGAGTCATACCCCAGTTTGTGGGACAGGTTGAAACAACTTCTATAAGTGAGAAGCCTTTTTTATCAATCTGATTCTGGAAAGCCTTTTTGATAGCCTTCTTAGCGTTTCTTACGTTCTTTACGTTGTTTACTGAAACTCTTTCTACATAGCCTGCACCGTCAAGTGTTGCGAGCATTTCGCTTACCTTAACGGGGAAACCGCAGTGGCTTGTATCTCTGCCGTAGGGTGAAGTCTGAGTAACCTGACCGGGAAGTGATGTGGGAGCCATCTGACCGCCTGTCATACCGTAAATAGCGTTGTTGACGAAGATAATTGTGATGTTTTCGTTTCTTGCTGCAGCGTGTACTGTTTCAGCCATACCGATTGAAGCAAGGTCGCCGTCACCCTGATATGTAAAGACGATGTGATTATCCGGATCTGCTCTCTTAAGTCCTGTTGCAACTGCAGGTGCTCTGCCGTGTGCCGCCTGAACCATATCACAGTTGAAGTAGTTATATGCAAGAACTGAACAGCCTACGGGAGCTACACCGATAGCCTGACCTTCAATGCCGAGCTCGTCAATAGCTTCAGCAACAAGGCGGTGAATAATACCGTGTGTACAACCGGGACAATAGTGAAGAGGAACATCTGCCAATGATTTGGGTTTATCGAATACTACTGCCATTATCTGTTACCTCCTTCGTTTGCTATCTGGATTGCTTCCAGCACCTGCTCGGGTGAAGGAATCATGCCGCCTGCTCTGTTACAGAGAGTTACAGGCTTCTTATACTCTACTGCGGCTCTGATATCTTCAATCATCTGACCCATTGAGAGCTCAACGCTGATAAATGAATGAGCCTTTTCTGCTGCAGCTGCGAATGCCTTAGTGGGGAAGGGCCAGAGAGTGATAGGTCTTATCATACCAACCTTGATGCCCTGCTGTCTTGCCATAGCGATAGCATTCTTTGCTACTCGTGCTGCAATGCCGAATGCGCTTACAACGATTTCGGCATCATCCATCATATATTCTTCATACATAACTTCGTTTTCTTCGATAGTCTTATATTTCTCATATCTTTCGAAGTTGAGCTTTTCAAGCTCCTCGGGTACAAGTGAAAGAGAATTGATGATATTGTGCTTTCTTTCGCATTTTGTACCTGTTACAGCCCAAGACTTATCGTAGTCTGCGATTTCTGCTTCTTCGAGAGATACAGGCTCCATCATCTGACCCATTGTACCGTCAGCAAGAATCATTGAAGTCATTCTGTATTTATCGGCAAGATCAAAGCCCTTTACTGTAAGGGAAGCCATTTCCTGAACACTTGAGGGTGCAAGAACGATCATTCTGAAGTCACCGTGTCCGCCGCCCTTCGTTGCCTGGAAATAGTCAGACTGTGAAGGCTGAATACCGCCGAGACCGGGGCCGCCTCTCTGTACATTGACA
>JAZSGK010000140.1:0-2433 GCA_045532695.1 Acutalibacteraceae bacterium | reverse complement strand
GCCGAGAGTAATGTGCCATCTTCTCCAGTATTCTGCAACACTCATAGAGAAATAGGGCCTCTCAAAGTTATTCGGCATATTGATGCCGAGCATCTGTGCCGCACCTCTTGCAATATCGATACCGCCTGAGAAGTCACAGTAAATCTGAAGAGCGTACATAAGCATACCGAAGAAATATATTGAACCGTTGTAGTCCATATAGTCCTTGCCTGAGAAGATAGTAGATACAGCAGCAAAGGCTCTGTCGGCAATAACCATCTTCTTGAAGAAGCCCCAGAGCATAAGCTGAGCACCGAACTTGAAGTTGTTATAGTCAAAGTCATGCTCCTGTCCGAGCTGTTTACCTACATCATCATATCTGTTGATGGGACCCTGTACGATTGAGGGGAAGAAAGATACAAAGAGTGCAAACTTGCCCAGATGCTTCTCTGCCTCATATCTGCCTCTGCCGATATCGATAAGATATCCCATTGACATAAAGGTATAGAAGGATATGCCGAGGGGTACGATTATGTTAATGAGAGGAATTTTTGCATCGTAATGGAAAAGATTGAAAATAGTATTGACATTCTGCAAAGCGAAGTTGAGATACTTCACTACTACCAATACCAGCAAATCAATTATTACCGAAGCAAACTGAACATTTCTTATTTTATTGTTGGTTTTCTTTTTGAGTTCCTGCTTTGTTTCTTTCGGTGTCTCTTTAGGCAAAAGCGCAAGCTGAGATTTATAGTCATCTCTTATACTCTGCATAAGTCGGCCAGCAAGATATGTTATCAGTGTTGTGCCGATTATAAAGAACACGTGGGCTATACCGCTGAAAAGATAGAAGGCATAGCTTGCAGTAAGTAACACTGCCCACTGAAAACGCTTGGGCACAATATAATATACAGCCGCTACAAGCACCAGAAAGCCTAAAAAGCTAAAGGATGTATATGCCATATAATTACTCCTTTTGATTTACGGAAGGGTGTTCGCCTGTCCGGTATAGATTAAGAATATGTAAGCAGCTCATAAATAGGGCTGCTTATACATAAATGATATTTTATTGTAAATCAGTCTTCGTCCTGGATTCTTGTGATCATTTCAAGCATAGCTTCAGCACTGTTGAAGTTTTCAGCAGTCATATCGTCGATTGAAATATCAATATCATATTCCATACTGAGCTCACTTACGATTGAAACGATGTCAAATGAATCAAGAATACCGTCATCAACCAATGCCTTTTCGCTGGCATAATCGATGTCGCTTCTGATCTGGCCAAGAATATCAAGTAACTTTTCCATTTTAGCACCTCTTGTTTTAAAGTTCTTATATTTTCGCATAAGGTATTACTCATACCTTATTACAGTTTATAACATTTTCACCGCAAAGTCAATAGCTATATTATTACAGCAGCGACTTGCAGTCATTAAAAAATATAAATTATTTGAGCACCTTACGGTTAATTTTGCCGTTTGATGTCTTGGAAATTTCCTCAACTTTTGCAACGAGCTTGGGCACCTTGAAGGCTTCGAGATAGCTTGCCATATGCTTTTTGAGCTCGTTGATATCAACATCTGCTCCCTTTTCTTCAACAATATTGAGTTTGGGTACACAGCCGCCCATTCTGTCCTCAATAGCAAAGCATGCACACTCCGCAATACCAGGGAAGCGAAGAACCACATTCTCAACCTCTGTGGGAGCAATCTTGAGTCCGCCGATACTGATAACATCACCGCGTCTGCCAACCATATAAATAAAGCCGTTTTCATCTATATAACCCATATCGTTTGTATAAACTACACCGTCAACGAGAACTTCCTTTGTGAGTTCGGGCTCTTCAAAGTATTCTGTCATGGTCATACCGCCGCTGATGGCAATAAGTCCCTGATTTGACGATGAGGACTCTATTTCATTTCTGTTGTCGTCAACGATGAAGATGTGAGCGTTTTTATTAGGCTTACCGACACAGCTGATAAGACCCTTATGCTGTGAATAGTCAAACATACTTACACAGCCAGCTTCCGATGAGCCGTATGCAAAGTAGAGTCTTGTATCGGGAAGAATTGAGCAAAGAAGCTCTTTGTCTGCCTCAGGGAAAGCTGCTGAACCTGTATGGATATGATGAAGCTGACCCGAATATTTTGCCAACTCCTTCTTTGAAAGCAGAAGAAGCATTCTTACAGCTGCAGGAGGCATAAGGATTGATGTTACCTTATACTTTTCGATATAGCTGTAGAATTTTCTTATATCCTTGAAGCCGTCAAGAAGCACAACAGTTGTGCCTGTGAGCATACTTACATAGAGCTTTCTGATAGCTGAAGCGTGGTTGATGGGAGCAGGTACGAGATAAACGTTATCGTCGATAATTTCAGCACCGTACTGAACATTTTCCGAAACAGCAACAACTGCTCTGTGAGAAATAACAACGCCCTTTGATTTGCCGGTTGT